>JANLPT010000197.1:0-9483 GCA_031367405.1 Bryobacteraceae bacterium | reverse complement strand
GCAGCTTCCGGTTGCCTTCCTGCTGCAACGAACTGGTGACGAAGGGAGCTGACGGTTTCTGCGTGAAAGGCCGCTCCTCCACGGAGAGCACTTTCGCTTCGCCGCGTGAGATCGCCTCGCGCAGTTCGAGGGCCCGCTCCTTTTTGAGGTGCAGGATGTCGTCCTTGGCGTTGAGGAGGCCAGTGTCAGGGTCAAAGTCGCGCCCCAGGGCCAGCCGCTTGTCGCCAACGAAGGCCAGTTCGGTTTCCACGGTTTCGCCCGAAAGCTTGGCAAAAACGCCTTTCATGCCCCAGAACTCCGCTTCGCGGAAACGAATGCGGGCCCGTTCGCGGTCGGCCAGCAATTTCACGGCGATGCTTTGCACGCGACCGGCGCTCAAGCCGGGTGCCATCTTCTTCCACAACAGCGGACTGACTTCGTAGCCGTACAAACGGTCAATGATGCGGCGCGTCTCTTGCGCCCGCACCAGGTTTTCGTCGATGTCGCGCGTGTTGCGCAGCGCCTCGGCGATCGCCTCCTTGGTAATTTCGTGGAACACCATGCGCCGCGTGGGCACCTTGGGCTTCAGCACTTCCATCAAGTGCCAGCTGATGCTCTCGCCCTCGCGGTCTTCGTCCGTCGCCAGGAACAGTTCGCTGACGCCCTTGAGCGCCGCCTTCAGCTCGGTGACGTTCGCCTTCTTTTTCGGAGGCACGATGTACAGCGCTTGGAACTCGTTGTCCACCTGAATGCCCAGGCGCGCCCAGGGCTCCTTCTTCAGGTTCTCGGGAATCTCCGAGGCATTGTTCGGAAGGTCGCGGATGTGTCCCATGGACGCTTTGACAATATAGTCGCTGCCCAGAAACTTGGTAATGGTCTTCGCTTTGGTGGGGGACTCAACGATGACCAGAGTTTTTGCCATATCGATGTACTAACCGAACCTTTCCTACACACCCGGACCCACACCCTGGAGGCCAGCTTGCCCCCCGAGTCTACCAGACCTTGATATATTGCCTACCCGGAAGCTGCCGGACGATGCCGTCGATCTCGAGATCGAACAAGCCCGCGATCAGCTCGGTGGACGAATGGGAGTCCAGAACTTCTATTAGATGATCCAAATGGGTGGGCTTGTCAAATGCGAGGTGGCGGAGGATGTCCTGGCGGAGGCGTCCGCGAGGGTCAGTGAGGGGGTCGGGGGAATCGTTGTCCGGCGTTTTGTTTGTTGGAGATAGGTTCAGAAGACCGGCGGCATGGCGGTCGGAAAGTGCCCGGCGGTCGACGGGGTTCAATTGCTCGACGACATTTTGCCAATCCTGCACCAAGGTCGCACCTTGGCGGATGAGCAGGTTGGGTCCCCAACTCTGCTTGGAGGAGATGTTGCCGGGCACGGCAAAGACTTCGCGACCTTGGTCCATGGCGAGGCGGGCCGTGATTGCCGAGCCGGAATACTGCGCGCCTTCCACCACGACGACGCCGGCGGACATGCCGCTGACGATGCGATTGCGGATGGGGAAATTCTGCGGATAACTGGGCGAGCCGAGCGGGAACTCGCTCACGAGCAGGCCTTTCTTGGAGATTTCATCGGCCAAGCGCCGGTTCTCGGCCGGGTAAATGACGTCGACGCCGGAGCCGAAGACGGCGATAGTGTCGCCTTCGGCTTCGAGACAGGACTTGTGGGCGGAGGTGTCGATGCCACGCGCCATGCCGGAGACGATGACGAGCCCGGCGCGAGCGAGGTCAGTGCCGAAGCGGGCGGCGGCCATGGTGCCGTAGGCGCTCGGGGCGCGTGTGCCGACGATCGCCACGGCCACCCGATTGAGTAATTCAGTACGGCCGCGGGTGAACAGCATCAGTGGCGGGTCATAGATTTCGCGCAATCGCGCCGGATAACGCGGGTCGACGACGGTGACGAGCAAAGCGCCGGTTGCCTTCAGCCGCTCCTGCTGGCGGACGGCGTCTTCAAAGACGCAGCCGCTGGCGATGGTCCGCGCGAGCGACCCGGAGAGCCCGAGCCCTTCGAGATCCGAGACACCGGCGCGGAACAGCGTCACTGGCGAGCGGAACTTTTCGAGCAGCTCGTGTCCGCGTCGCGGGCCCAGCCCAGGCACCATCCGGAGGGCTAGCCAGTGGAGCTCCTCCTCTGGCGTGAGTCTTGTTAGTTCGGGGGTTGCTAATGCTGCCATTCTCTAGATAAGTGGTTTCAGGTATGGATTCCTCTCCTTTATTTTCGGACAATCTTCGTTGAGGGGTGTATTTTGCGAATTTTCAAAGGGTTGGCTGTCGCGATTGTTCTTTATGGGCTTTACGCTGTAGGATTTTTCATCGTCATGCGTCAAGCGCCGGAGAAGTTTGCCAGTGTCATTGCGGGGTTGCCGATGCCGATGATGATGACGATTCCCTTCGAAAGGCTGTGGAGCGTCGCCCGGGCCGGTACGCTGGGGGTCGGCGCTCATGCTCCTGACTTTGACCTTGAAACCTATGATCGCCGGGCTCGCGTCCGGCTTTCCGGGCGTCTGGCGAGTAAGCCGGTGGTGCTGGTCTTCGGCAGTTATACTTGACCGCCCTTCCGGCGGGAGGTTCCCGCTCTCAATCAGCTCTACCGCCGGTACCGCGATCAGGTCGATTTCTTCGTCGTCTACATCCAGGAGGCTCACCCCACTGACGGCTGGCAACTGCCCGTCAACCTGCGACAAAAGGTGCTCTTCGCCGATCCCAAAACCGAGGACGAGCGCTCCCACGTGGCCACCTCCTGCGTCCGCGACTTGAAGATCGAGATCCCCGCGCTCTTGGACGATGCCAGGAACTCCACCGAACGCGCGTACACCGGCTGGCCCGACCGCCTCTATCTGATCGATCGCCAAGGCAAGGTCCGCTTCAAGAGCAAGCCCGGCCCCTTCGGCTTCCACGTCACCGACTTGGCGCGTGCGGTTAAGGCTGTGGTGCAGCCGTAAATCCCCGAGAGTTGCAGAGGCCCGTATAATCGAAACAGGAGCAGCCATGAACAGCGAATACATCGAACAGCGAAACGGGGGCTACTACTTGGCCGGAACGCGCATTTCGCTGGACTCTGTGGTCTACTCTTTCAACCAAGGCCAATCGCCGGAGGCCATTCAAGGCGACTTCCCGTCGCTGAAACGGTCACAAATCTACGGTGCCATCGCATTTTACCTGGACCACCAGGCGGCGATCGACAAGTACCTCGAACAGACCGAGCGCGAGTTCGAGGGCAACGCGATCCCGCTCGCAGAGGCCAACCCTACTCTCTGGGCGAAGATCCAACGCGCTAAGGCCGAGGCCGCCCTCGGTGAGCGGCGTGCTTGAGCATTCGCTTCCAGGCTTCTTCGCTAACGCAAGCGGCGTTAGTCGGGCCACTCCGCACGAAGGATCCCACTTCCTTGGAGAATCGACTTCATGGTTCCAAGTGGCAAAATCCACCCGCGATGATAGGCTACGATTACTTGCCTACCGGTTGCGAGACTGCGCCACTTCTGGTGACTGCCCGACTGCCCAACCATAGCGAAGCCATTTTGCTTCAAAACCCCTACGACTTGATCGGCAGTGAGCCTCGGTGTGCCTCGCTCACCCAATCGTGACCTCAGCCTGCTTGGCCGTCTCCGGTAAGAAAATCTCGCTTGGGGCTAGATACAGCCGGATGGCCTCTTCAATGTTGGTCCGCGCTTCTGCTTCGGTCACACCGGCCGAAGCGCATCCGGGCAATTCGGGGCAGACCGCCGAGTAGCTCTCGGTGTCCGCGTCAAACTCCAGTACGATGCGAAACTTCATAGCTTGAGTGTACGCCTCTCGCAACCTCACAACGACGCCCGATGACCCACGATAAACGGCGCAGCGTAAAGTGTTCCGCCGAGAGAATAAACCTAGGTCGCCAGCGTGCCGGCAACAACTGCCTCTGAATGCGCTCCAGCACCGGCAAACAATCCGGCAGAGTGTCCACCACAAAGTGCGCTCCCGCCAACTTCAACCGGGTGCGCGCGTTGGCCACGCGCAGCTTACGCTCAGCGGCCGGCAGGGTGGACAGAGCAGCGAGATCGAGGCCGACTTCGTTGCCCGTCTCCGCTACGCCGATCGTCCACATCCTTGCATGGCGGCCTCTTCCATATCGGCACTTCTCGACGATGCCAAGATCTCCATCGAACGCGCATACACCGGCTGGCCCGATCCGTCTGTACCTGATCGATCGCCAAGGCACAGTCCGCTTCAAGAGCAAGCCCGGCCCCTTCGGCTTCCACGTCACCGACCTCGCCCAAGCCGTCAAAACGCAAGTCTCCGGCCGGTAGCCGCTGGCCGATAGCCGCCAGCAGTTACAATCAAGGCATGCCCCAATGGCTCTTGCTGCTGCTACCGATCCTCGCCTACATCGTTCTGATGCGTTGGGTGCTGCCGCGCTTCGGCGTCCCCACTTGAATGTCCGGCAAGTGCGACGTCGAGTCTCGACGTCCCGTTAAAAAGCCTTAGCGCGACAGATCGCTACCCCGTTCGCTGGTATGCTGTATCCTGCATACTAGGGCAGATGGCCTGGAAGGTTGAATTCACGGCAGCGTTTCACCGCTGGTGGGATCTTCTCGGCGAGCGCGAGCAGGACGATGTCGCACTTTCGGTGCGTCACCTCATGGAATTCGGACCCGCGCTCGGATTCCCGCACAGTTCAAAGGTGGTGACCTCGCGCTATCCGCAAATGCGCGAGTTGCGAACCCGAAGTGGCGGGAGGCCATTGCGCACGCTTTACGCTTTTAGTCCGTTACGAACCGCGATTTTGTTGATTGGTGGTGACAAGACCGGCAATGACCGGTGGTACGAAACGCTTGTACCGATCGCCGATAGGTTGTTTGACGGCCATCTGAACGAGCTGAAAAAGGAAGGAACGATCTAATGCCAACCCGCAATTTCCACCAACTGATCGAGGCCATGCCGCCCGCCAGACGCCAGGCGATCGAGAAGCGCTTTCAAGAAAGTCTGGCATCCATGCCCCTGGATGCGCTCCGCAAAGCGCGTGAGATGACGCAACTGCAACTCGGTGAAATCCTCGGCGTGCATCAAAGCGAGGTTTCGAAGATTGAGCACCGCGCCGACATCTGCGTCAGCACACTAGTGGACTATATCGAGGCGCTAGGCGGCCATCTCGAGATACGCGCCGTGTTTCCCGATCGTCAGATTCGGATCAGCCAGTTTGAAGATGCGGGCCAGTAGGCAGTAACGCATCGCAAATGCTAAACCTACGTCGCCAGCGTGCCGCGCAACAACTGCCCCTGAATGCGCTCCAGCACCGGCAAACAATCCGGCAGAGTGTCCACCACAAAGTGCGCTCCCGCCGACTTCAAGCGGGTGCGCGCGTTGGCCACGCGCAGCTTGCGCTCAGCGGCCGGTAGGGTGGACAGCGCGGCCAGATCGAGGCCGACTTCGTTGCCCGTCTCGGCGACGCCGATCGTCCACATCCCTGCATTGCGGCCCTCTTCCATGTCAGCCACCGTATCGCCCACTTTGACGCACGCGCCCAGCGGATGCAGGCGCAAACGCGTGGCGAGGTGGTAGCACATATAAGGTGCCGGACGCCCCGCGCCGGTGTCGCCGGGGCAGGCGCTGGCCGCCGGAAGAAAGCCTTGCCGGCCTGCCATTTCGAGCATCTGGTGGAGCACCGGACGCTCCTGGCTCGTGGTCGTCGCGATCACCACGCCCAATTGGCGCAAGAATTCGTGCAGCGGCATGACGCCCGGCAGAAGGTCGCGCTGCGTGGTCTGCAGCTCGATCGCCGTATACCGATTCAGCAAGGCTAGCAGAGCCGCCTCGCCGATGGCCACCCCATGCTGCACCACCCACGCCTCACGGACGCGCTCATTCTCGAAAATGCCGCGGATCTGCTCCAGTTTCGACAGACCCATATTGCGGCGCAAGTCGCCTTCCGTGGGCTCCACGCCCGCTTCCCCCATCGTCTGGCGCATGGCCGCCACGGCATCGCGACAGCCATGGTCAAGCACGGTGCCACCCCAATCCAGGATGACGGCTTGAATTGTTCCTCGATAGATGTGCGCGCTCAACGGCTGCCAGTTTCCATCTTAGTGATATCGGTCGAATTGCTGACCAAAAAGATGGGGCTATTTGCTTAGCACCTTCGGCCCAGTACTCTTCACCCACCCTGGCCCCCGCAACGCCTTACCCGGTTTGGCCCCGGTGTGCTTGCCCCGCGCCCAGACCTCAACGCCATTCACGAACACGTGCTCCACCCCGGTGGACACTTGATGCGGATTTTCGTAAGTGGCTCGCTCGGCGACGGTGGCTTCGTTGAACAGCACTAAGTCGGCGGCCATGCCTTCCCGCAACACGCCGCGGTCACGTAACGAGAGCCGCGTCGCCACGGCCGAAGTCACCTTGCGTACAGCCTCTTCGAGCGTCAATACTTTCTCATCGCGAACGTACTTACCGAGAATGCGCGGGTACGTGCCATAGGAGCGTGGATGGACGCGGGCCGTCGCCGCCGCCGGGTCAGGCCCGCCGGCATCGGTGCCGATCTTGATCCACGGTAATTGTAACTGCCGCTTCACATTCTCTTCGCTCATCATGAAATACACCGTGCCGATCCGCTGGCGTTCGGATAGCACTAAATCCATGGCCGCTTCCACCCAATGCTTGTTCATGGCGGCGGCAATTTCGTTCAACCGCTTTCCTACATATTTTTGATTTTCCGGCTTGATTAGGCCCAGCACTAACACGCCTTCCGGCCCCGCTTGCAGACAAAGATTCTCGTAGTTTACCTTGCCCGAAACGATATCGGCCTTAATTCTCTGACGGATGGTGATATTGTCCAGGTTGGCGAATAGCTTGCCGTCCGCCGCTACGTCAGCGGGGAAACACGAGGTCAGCCCGGTCGACCCCGCCGTATAGGGGTACATACTCGCCTGAATATCGAGGCCTGCGGCGCGGGCTCCCTCGATCTTCTCAATGGCCGCGCTTAGTTTGCGATAGTTCTCTTGGCCTGCCGCCTTCAAATGATAGATTTCTACCGGAACTCCGGCCCGCCGCCCGATGTCAATTGATTCGTCAATTGCTTCCAGTAACTGGTCAGCTTCTGAGCGCAGGTGCGTGATATAGACGCCGCCGTAGGGTGCCATGCCGCGGCACATTTCTACTAACTCATCGGTATTCGAGTAACTATCGGGCGGATAGATCAAAGCCGAGGCAATGCCGAACGCACCGTCCTCCATCCCGAGGCGAACCACGCGTTGTAACTCCATCTTCTGCGCTTCATCCAGACGCCCGGGCGCCATACCTTTCATGTATTGCCGTAAGGTGCCGGCGCCCATAAAGGAGCCCATATTGACGCTGCCCCCGTGCGCCTCCATGGCCCGCAGCCATTCGTCGAATCCGTGATCCCCGGCAAACCTGACTTTGGCCTCTTTACCCATGGCGCTGCCGGGCATCTGCGTGGAAGTGCGGGCATTGGCTGGCGCGTTGCTACTGCCCTCGCCCATGATCTCGGTGGTGACTCCTTGCGAGACTTTGGCAATCAGCCGCCCATCGCCGTTCAACAGGTATTCGCGCGAATGGCCTTGGATGTCAATGAATCCGGGAGCCAATACGAGCCCGGCGGCTGCAATACGGCGCTTGGCGTTTACCCCTGCCAACAGCCCCGCCGGCGTCATCTTGACGATCTTCGCACCGGTGACCGCCAAGTCACCGTGGAACCAGGGCGAGCCCGTGCCGTCGACGATCTTGGCACCCGAGATGACCAAATCGTAGCTCTGCGCCGCCAGACAAAAAGTTGACATGGTCCATAGGAAGATCGTGCTCCGCATACGTTGCAAGGTAGCATAATGAAATTATGCCGACTGCCCTCCACGATGGTGCCCCCGCGCCGTTGACTCAGCTCAGCGAAGAAGAGCGGATGTTTCGTTCCACGGTGCGCAAGTTTGCGCGCGAACGCATCCGGCCCCTGGTGCGCGAAATGGACGAGCAATCGCGTCTGGCACCGGGCTTGGTTCGCGAAATGTTCGCGCTCGGTTTGATGGGCATCGATATTCCCGAAGAGTACGGCGGCCAGGGTGGTAGCTTTTTCCAAGCCGTGCTGGCCGTGGAGGAACTGGCTGCGGTTGATCCGGCCGTCGCCGTCGTCGTCGATGTCCAGAACACGCTCGTCAACAATGCCGTCCACCGTTGGGCCAACGACGCGCAGAAGAAACAGTACCTGCCTCAACTGGCCACGCGCATGGTGGGAGCGTACGCGCTCTCCGAAGCGCAATCCGGTTCTGACGCCTTCGCACTGGCGACGCGGGCCGAAGAAAAATCGGATCATTGGGTATTAAACGGACGCAAACTTTGGATCACCAACGCCCATGAGGCCGAACTGTTCCTGGTTTTCGCCAACGCGGACCCCGCCGCAGGTTACAAAGGCATCACTGCGTTTCTGGTGGAGCGCGGCTTCCGCGGCTTCGCCGTCGGCCGCAAAGAAGATAAGCTGGGCATTCGCGCCTCGTCGACGTGCGAGTTACTCCTGGATGGCTGCCGCGTACCCAAGGAAAACGTGATGGGTGGCGTCGGCATCGGCTACAAGATTGCCATTGAGACTTTGAACGAGGGCCGCATCGCCATTGGCGGACAAATGCTGGGCCTGGCTGCGGGCGCATTGGAACATGCGGTTAACTACGCGAAGGAACGGCAGCAATTCGGTAAGTCCATCGCCGAGTTTCAGGGCGTGCAGTTCAATCTGGCGGAAATGGCGGTGAAGGTGGAGGCGGCCCGTTTACTGGTCTACAATGCGGCGCGTTTGCGAGACGCCGGTTTACCATTCGCCACGGAAGCGGCGATGGCCAAATATTATGCCTCGATCATTGGCGAAGAAGTCGCCTCAATGGCCATCGAAGTCTTCGGCGGAGCTGGCTTTACTAAAGACTATCCCGTCGAGAAACTCTACCGCGACGCTAAGATCGGGCGGATCTACGAAGGCACCAGTAACATGCAGCGTTTAGTAATTGCGAAGGCACTGCTGGGTAAGTGATGACTTTCGACGAAGTGCGTGCGGTGGCGCTCCGTATGCCCGGCGTCACCGATAGAGTTATGTGCTCGTCCGGCTCGAGGGGATCAACGCCGATCAGCTGCGGGACCTGCTGAACATTTCCTATCGCGTGGTAACCGTGCCGAAAAGCGCCGTTAAAGAGTTAAGTTGAACAAGCGCGGGCCGGGAGGGCAATGTCGTTTAGTTTACCTGCCATCGGACAGCTTCGCCATGAACAGTCGCCGTCTGCGCAGGAGCCGCTTACTCCGTGGGCGGCTGAAATGGGACGTAGCCGCGCACGGAGTCACCGACGGGCGGGGCCCGTCGTGATTGGAGTGAGGCACAAATCGAGCCGCGACCGAAGGGAGCGGGCCACGATCAACCCACAATTGTTATATTGCGCCTTAAGTTAGCGCCTATGTTGGCCGGAGGCCTGTCCTACTGGATTGGGGTTTGCTTGTAGGGTTGGTTACGGAACAAAGCCAATTTCTTGTAGGTCTATT
>JANLPT010000195.1:0-17484 GCA_031367405.1 Bryobacteraceae bacterium | reverse complement strand
CCAACGCCACTGGATTTCCCAGCGGATCGCCCGCACCGAACGCGCCTGGCTCCAAGCCCTCTACCAAGCCCAACTGACAGAAGGCATCAAAGATGCCAAAAATCCCAAACCCGACCCCGAACCTTACGAAGGACTCGCCATCAGCCTGCTCCAAGCACCCGGCGACCCCCACGACCTCATCCACAAAAATTTCTTCCGCTACCGCGCCCAAATCGAGCAGGATTTCCAACGCGCTCTCCGCGCCCTCGAACGCAATCACCTCCTCGTAACCCCCTCAGACGAAAGCGATAACCTCGAATTTGGCTCTGTTTCGCAAAACGGCCCTTCCGAACCCGCACCCGAGACCCCTACCGACACCACGCCACCCCCAGAATCTCATGCAAACATCGATTCGAGCCCCGAGCCAATGCAGCAACCAATCACCGCCGATCCTACTGAATTTGGATCACCCCCTGTTTCATGACGAACTTCACCGTCCGGAAGCTGTCAGAGATCGGTGTCAAGAGATCGGTCTCAAAGACCCTCTTTACCCCGAACCTCCCGACTTTTCCTAGGCGCTCAGGGCAGCCACGTGAGCCGTCACGCCGCTTGCCAATCCGAAAAGGCTGTAGCCGCCCTCCAGTACCGAAACGATGCGGCCTCCCGCATGCTTGGCGGCGATCGTGCGAAGGAGCGTGGTCAGATCGCCGAAGTCGGTGTCCGTCAGCCGGAAGCGACCGAGCGGGTCGCCCTCGCGGGAGTCGAAGCCGGCCGAGATCATGATCAGCTCCGGATGGAAAGCATCGGCGGCTTTGACGAGATGTTGCTCGAAGGCCTGGCCCAGGATCTCGGCCCGGCCACTTCCGGCCGGAAAAGGAAAATTGAGAATGTTCCCTTCGCCGGTTTCACTGGCCAGCCCGCTACCGGGGTACCAGGGATGCTGGTGGGTGCTCAAGAACATGACGGAGCGGTCGCCGTAGAAAATGTCCTGCGTACCATTGCCGTGGTGGACGTCCCAATCCACGATCAGCACGCGGGCGAGGCCATGCTTTTTTTGGGCGTAGCGCGCGCCGATGGCGATGTTGTTGAAGACGCAAAAGCCCATGCCACGGGTGGGGGTGGCGTGATGGCCGGGCGGCCGGACGGCGCAAAAGGCCGTGTCCGCCTGCCCACCGCAGACAAGGTCCACCGCGCCGAGCACGCCGCCCACCGCTTCGGTGGCAACTTCCCAGGAGGCCGGGGAGACGCGGGTGTCGCCCGTCGAAAGCTCCTTCAATCCGGCGGCAATGTCTTGCTTGGCGCGCTTAATGTAGTCGCGCGAATGGCCAAGCGCGATTTCGTCTTCGCTCGCGATGCGCTGTTTCACACGGAGGGCTTTCACTTTAGCAAGCGCCTGGCGAACGGCGGCATTGCGCGCCGGCGATTCAGGATGGCCGGGGCCCGTCTCATGCCGTTCGAAGCTCGGGTCAGTGAGTAGCGCGAAACGGCTCACGCCATCACCTCGCGAATCACCCGGCCTCCAATATCCGTGAGTTTCTTATAGCGGCCGGCGTGTAAGTAGTTTAACTGTTGCTGATCCAGGCCCATTAATTGCAGAATCGTCGCGTGGACATCGCGCAACGGAATCGGGTCGCCCGCCGCGCGTACCGAAAAGTCATCGGTTTCGCCGAAGGTGCTACCGGCCTTCACGTTGCCGCCGGCCATCCAGATGGCGAGGCCGTATTGATTGTGGTCGCGGCCGGGCTTATCGGTCACTAAGTTGTTGTCGAAGGGCGTGCGGCCCATTTCTGAGGCCCAGACGACGAGGGTTTCATCGAGTAAGCCGCGGGATTTGAGATCTTTGATGAGTCCGGCGACGGGCTGGTCCACTTCCTGGCAATGCTTGGGAATGCGGCCCGCGACGTCGCCATGGTCGTCCCAGCGGTCGCCGCCGGCCCCATGCATCACCATCACGAAACGGACGCCGCGTTCCACCATGCGCCGCGCCAGCAGGCATTGGCGGCCGAAGGGTTCGGCCACCGCGTCGTCGAGGCCATATAACTTACGCGTGGCCGCAGTTTCTTGTTGTAAGTCGACTAATTCGGGCGCTTTCGATTGCATGCGGAAAGCCAGTTCATAGGCGGCGATGCGCGCGTCGAGTTCGCCGGTGTGGGAGCGCGCGGCGGAGTGGCGTTGATTCATCCAATTGAGTAAGTCGAGTTCGCCGCGTTGTTCGCTGGCGGATAAGTTGGGGCGGCGATTCAGGTCGACGATCGGCGTAGCGCCATTGCGGAAGAGTGTGCCCTGGTAGGCGGCGGGCAGAAAGCCATTGCCCCACACGCTGGCCCCGCCAATGGTGGCCCCGCGGCGGTCACCCAGTACGACGAAGCCCGGCAGGTCTTGATTTTCGCTACCGAGGCCGTAAGTGACCCAGGCACCGATCGAAGCGCTGCCGGGAAACTGATTGCCGGTCAGCGAATGATAGACAGCGGGGCCGTGGTTGTTGTTATCCACTTTGACGCCGTGGACGAAGGCGAGTTCGTCGGCCACCGAGCCCAGGTGCGGCAGTAACTCGCTCATCGGACGGCCGCTCGCGCCGCGACGCGCAAACTTGGCGATGTTGGGGATGACGCGATTGGGCGCGGCAGAGAAGGTGGCGAGTTCGCCTTCCGTGCGGTCGGCGGTGGGCATGCGCTGACCCGCGTACTTGCGCAAAGCAGGTTTGTCCTCGAACAGATCCATCTGCGAGACGCCGCCTTCCATGAACAGGAAGATGCAGCGTTTGGCCCGCGCGGGGACATGCGCCACCCGTAGGGCCAGCGGGGCATCTTGAGATGCGGCGAGGTCAGCGAGGGCCAGCGAGCCAAGGCCGAGATAGTTTGTCCAAAGCCAGTCGCGACGCGTGATCATCTTGACGATTAGTCTATCGCGGATGCTGCCAGCGGAGAAGATGGCGTTCGGCCCGGCCGACGAAAAAAGCAATCAGGAGAACGACGGCCGCCAGTAAGGCCATACCGGCCAGCATTCCGGTGGTGTCGAGCAAGCCTTCCGCTTGGGCGATGACGTAGCCGAGGCCCCGGGTGGAACCAAGATATTCGCCCACCACGGCACCCACCATGGCCAACCCGATGCTGGCCTCGAGCCCTGAGAAGATCCAGCCCAGGGCGCTGGGCAGCAGGACGTGGCGCAAAAGTTGGCTTTCGCTCGCGCCCAGCAGTCGCGCATTGTCAATCAGCACGCGATCCACACTGCGCACGCCGCGATAGGTATTGAAGAAGACGAGGAAGAAAACCAGTGTCATGCCGAAGGCCACTTTCGACCAGATGCCGAGCCCGAACCAGAAGATAAAAAGGGGTGCCAGTACCACGCGGGGCAGGGCGTTGGCCGTCTGTAGAAACGGCCCGGCAACGGCCGCGCCCATGGGCCAACGGCCGAGCCAGAAGCCCAGGACGATGCCCACCATCGAACCGAGCACGAAGGCCAGCAGCGCTTCGAGCAAGGTCGCGCCGAGGTGGCCCCAGATGTCTGCGGCGCTGAACCATTCCGCCAGCCGCGCCGCGATGAGTGCCGGCCGCGAGAAGAAGAATGGATCGATCACGCCGGCTCGCGCACCGGTTTCCCATGCGGCGGCCAGCGCGCCCGCCAGCCCCACTTGATAGCCCCTGATCTTATGGGGCATGCGAACGCAAAACCTCCGGCCGCAGGTCATTCCAGATGTGGCGGTAAAGGTCTTGGAAGCGGGCATGCAGGCGTAGGTCGGCGATCTCGCGCGGGCGTGGCAAGTCGATGGCGTAGCGATTGACGATGGTGCTGGCCGGTCCGGCGGAAAGGACGTAGACGACACTGGCGAGCGCGATGGCCTCCTCTAAGTCGTGGGTGACCAAACACACGGTGCGCCCCTGGCCGGCGGAGGGGTCTTCGTCCCACAGTTGCAGAAGTTCGGTCTCCATGCGCTGGCGGGTGTGGATGTCGAGGGAGCTAAAAGGCTCGTCCATCAGTAACAAGGGGCGGCGCGGAATCCACTGTTGAGCGAGGGCGGCCCGTTTGCGCATGCCGCCGCTGGCCTGCGCCGGGTAGTAGTGGCCGAAGCCATCGAGGCCCAGACGAATCAGCCAGCGGCGTGCTTCTTCTAGCCCGTCTTTACCGGCTAACGTCGCGGCCAGCGCGATGTTCTCTTCCAGAGTTTTCCAGGGCAGAAGCGCGTCTTGCTGAAACAGGTAACTGACGTTTGGGTTGAGTCCGGTGAGCCTTTGGCCAAAGGTCTCTATGCTGCCCGACGTAGGGGTCAGCAGCCCCGCGGCCAAGTTCAAGATAGTGGTTTTACCGCAGCCGCTGGGCCCGACAAGAGCGGCGAATTCGCCGGCCGGGATCGCGAAATTCAGTTGGCTCACCGCGAGCCGTGGGCCGAAGGCCTGTGCGGTCGCGAGAAATTGGAGGGCGGGCGGGGGCAACTCCTTTATTGTAGCGGCGCGTCTCGTGGCACACTAAGGGCTTGCTGAACCGCTGGCTCCCCGCCTTAACCATGATGCTGGTCTCGACGATCAGCTACATTGATCGCAACACTCTGGCCGTGCTGATCCCCACGATCATGCACGATACGGGATTGAGTGTCGAGCAATATGCCTGGGTGGTTTCCGCTTTCTCGATGGCTTATATGCTCGGCAATCCGCTCTGGGGACGGCTGCTGGACCAATGGGGCGTGCGCGCCGGCATGTTGGTGGCGGTAACCATTTGGACACTGGCGTCGACGGCGCATGCCTGGGCCTATGGATTCTTAAGTCTGCTCGTCCTGCGCGTCGTGCTCGGGTTCGGCGAGGGTGCCACCTTCCCCGGAGCATTGCGCACCGTGGTGCAGACCTTGCCCGAATCGAGCCGCGCGCGTGGCACGGCCTTATCTTATAGCGGCGGCGCGCTGGGCGCGGTGATCACGCCCTGGGTAGTGACCCCGATTTTTCGCGCTTACGGTTGGCCGGCGGCGTTTCTATTTACGGGCGCGGTGGGGGCGGCGTGGCTCGCCTGGTGGGCCTGGCTCAGTCGACGTGCGGACTTACGCGCCGTGCCGGTGGTGGAAACCGTCGCCCGCGTCTCCTGGCGCGATCCGCGGATCTGGGCGTTTATTTCTATTTACTCGCTGGGGGCCGCGCCCTTGGGCTTCGTGCTGTATACTACGTCGATTTACTTGAACCGCGTCTTTAAGATCGCCCAGGGAGATTTGGGATATTACTTATGGATTCCACCCTTGGGCTGGGAGCTGGGTTACTTCTTTTGGGGCTGGTATCTCGATCGCCGCGCCGCCACGCGCCGCACTTACTCGCGCATCTTCGCGATCGGGTTGGCGATGAGCTTACCTTTCGCCTTCGTGCCGCAAGTAACTTCCCTGCCGCTGTTACTATTGGCCTTGTTCTTCGCCATGTTTACGACGGGCGCCTTTATTGTGCCGGCCATCGGTTATGCCACGCTGATCTTCACCACTCGCCAAACGGGCTTGATTGCGGGGCTGGGGGCCGGAAGCTTTTCGGCGGTAACAGCCGTCGTGATGCCGATATGCGGGCGTATGTTCGACCGGCAGGAGTATGCGAGCGCGTTTCTGTTGGTGACCGCGCTGCCCGTGATGGGCTACGGACTTTGGCGCTGGCTGGATCGGGAGTGATCCTGTTAGTCACGGCGTAGCCGGCGGCCGGCGCGGATGGCACCCCAGTAAATTAGCCGTCGCGGCACCAGGCTCAGCAGGCGTACCAGCCAGCGGTAGCGGAAGCCGGGGATCACGAATAACTGGCCGCGCGCTAAGCCGCGCAAACTCGCGGCCACGACGAAATCGGCGCTCATCCACCAGCTCCGGGGGACCACGGACCGGTCCATTTCAATCACGTCGTGAAACTCCGAGTAAGTGAAGCCGGGGCACAGCGCCTGTACCTGCACCGGGGAACCGGAGCTGCGTAACTCGAGATATAGCCCTTCGGTAAACACGTTCAGCCAATGCTTGGTGGCTGAGTAACTGGTGCCCCCGGCGCTTAAGGTGAAACCGGCCACTGAAGCGACGTTGATCACCGCGCCTGATTGCTGGGCCACCATGCGCTTCAATGCCGCGTGCGTCAAGTGGACGATGGCTAACACGTGGACGCGGTGCATGTTCATTTGTCCGGCGAGGTCGGCGTGGAAGTACTTACCTTTGGTGCCGAAGCCCGCGTTGTTAATCAGATAGTCAAGGCGGGGTGCCGCTTCGATACGGGCGGCGACGCGGGCGACGTCCGCGTCCAGGGTGAGGTCGGCGGGTAACACTTCGCAGTGGGCACCGTGGGCCGCCCGCAACTCATCGGCCAGCGAACGCAAGCGGTCTTCGCGGCGAGCGACGAGAATCAAGTCGCAGCCCTGCGCCGCCAGTTGACGCGCGAACGTACTGCCGATACCCGAGGAAGCGCCGGTCACCAAGGCCACGGACGGCGCGGACATTTACGGAAGCACCTTAACGGTCATGCGCTCGGTATCGGTTTGGCCATTTGCGCCGCGCACAGTAAGTTGATAAGTCGTCGTTTTGCGCGGCTGGTCAATCAAGCAATCGCCGGCGGGGAGCCCACCTTTTCGAAAGCGCCCGGGTCCGCCACTCACCCCCACCGCGCCCTGCGCCTTAAAGCAAAAACTGACCAGCTCACCGGCCTTCACTTGTGGGGCGCTGATGGCGAGGTCAAGAAACTTGAGCCGCGTGGTTCCGGTCTTGACCGCTGTGGTCTGCGTGACGGTGCGGCCGTCCTTACCCTTGGCCGTCAAGGTGTAAGTGGTATTGACCGTCGGCGTTTTCTCGATGCAGCGAGCAAGCGCCGGTGAAAGTGACTCGCCGCCAGGGTCGAGCGTAACGCTGACAGCGGACTCGACGCCGTAGCAAAGCAACGTCGACTCGCCGGCGGGCAACAGTCCGGGTGAGGCGTAGAACTGCGTGATCTTCGGGGGAAAGATGGGTGGAGCCGGTGTGGGCGCGGGCGCGCAACCGGTAAGCAGCAGGAGTAGAAATGAGACCGTAAACCGCACGTTATTAGGATACGGCTTTCTGTGGTACCGGCTCTGGGACTTCAAACTAAATTCTCAAGCTTTCCCGTCGCCCGCCGATATTAGCAAGCATGAGCGGGTAGCGCTAAGCAGGCCTCGACCGGCTGGGCTGCCCGCTGTTCAGAATAACAGCAAGGAAAGAAGGAACCCACATAATGAAGAAGTTGAATGCACTTTTTGTCGCCATCTCCCTGATGGTTGGCGCGGCGAATCTGGCGATGGCCAGCGACGATCATAAGCCGGTCGACCACAAGGAAAAGAAAGACGAGAAGAAGAAGCACTAAGCTTTCGATTCGTCTGACGACGGTCCGATGTTTACGGGCCGAGGTCCGCGTCATCCCGGCCAGTGACCTTTTCTCGCGTGACCGACGCAAGTTTAGATTACTGGCCAGATGACTTACTTAGTCAGATAGCTTACTTAGGCTGTAAGGCGGCGGGGATCATGCTGGCGGGCTTGGAAACGGTTCCCGTAATAGCTTCATCGAGCGAGACACCGTGTGCCGAGAGCACCGAACCAGTGGCAATGTCCATCTGCGTTCGCGCGCGAGAGTAAGTGGCCATCGCGCTTACTTCGGCTTGCTGGGCGACGGCGAGATCGCGCTGTGCTTGAATGACGAAGAAGACGGTGGAACTGCCGAGCGCGTACTTCTTTTGCTCCGCGCTCAAGGTTTGTTCCTGCAGATCGCGATTCTTTACCGAAGCCTGGAACTGCGCGCGTGCCTGCTGTAAGGCGATCAGCGCATTTTGGACATCCACCTTGATGGAATTTAATTGGCGCTGTTCCTGCAACTCCTGTTGGCGTAAGCGGAGCGTGTCGTTGGCGATATCGGCTAATGCGGCGCGGTTACGCAACGGTAGATTTAGCTGAAAGCCGAGGTTGTATTCGGGGAAGTTGCGGCGGAAGAGTTGGCCGACCGCTGTGCCGTAGCCGCCAATGAAGAGGGGGTCCGGCTGCCGGGTAAAGCTCGGTTTGCCGGGCGCGAAGGGCACCGTGTTCACCGCGCCAGCCAAGGCCCGCGTGGAGGTGCTGGCGGAAAAGTCGAGCGAGGGCAGCAAGGCGCTGCGTGAACCGGCCAGGCCAATCCGCGTATTGTCGATGTTGATGCGCGTCTGCTCCACTTCGGGGCGCGTCTTGACGCCGAGATCGATTAAGTCCTGGATCGGCGACAGGGCTTCCACCGCAGGCACCGCAATGCTATCCAACGTCACGATGCGGGCCGTACTCAGTAACGGATTCGAGACCCCGTTGCGGCTCAGCTGATTCTTTAGAATGGTTTCCTGCTGCAGCACCTGCGTCTCAGCAATGGTAAGGTCCTGCTGGTTACGCGCCACTTCCGCCTCAGCGCGGACGATCTCAATCGGTGCCAAAGTGCCAATCTCCACTTCTTTCTTGCGATCACTGTAGAGGCGTTCAGCGTAGGCGAGGGATTGGTTCTTCACTTTGACGTTCTCATTAAAACTCACCAGATCCCAATAGAGATTCACGGTGGAGGAGACGGTGTTAATCACCTGCTGTTTGAAAACGAGGTCAGAAACTTTCATGCTGTTGCGGGCGATGCGAATGTTCCGGTTATTGATGGCCATGCCGAAACCCTGCAGCAGGCGCTGGGTAAAATTCAGTGACAGGTTGCCGCGATTGAAAAAGTTCAAATCCTGCGTGGGCGAGTTGGTGCCGATGGCGGAGTTGTCGTAGCTCAAGGAGAGTCCGGTGCCGGTGAGGAAGTTCTTGCTGATGCCGGCGCTATAGGCCGTGCTGTTGACCACGAGCGCCGTGAGTCCGGTGGTGAACGAGTTCGATTGCGGGCTCGACTGCTTGGACTTAAAGGAGCTGAAAGTCAGGACTGGATCGAGATTGGGGATGGCCGCGCCGGTAACTTGAAAGACGGTGCCGGAGAGCGCGGTGCCGCCGCCGCCGCTGGCGGTGGCCACGGCTCCACCGCCGAGTCCGCCGCCGCCGGTAATAAAGTTGGTGGCCGAACTGGCACCCTGAGTGGCAGTTTGGTTCACGCCGCGCAATAGGCCGCCGGCGCTGGCGCGGTCGAAGTCGATTTTAGCGAGTTCCGGGCCGTAACGTTGAATTTCAATGTCGATGTTGTTCTCAAGGGCCAAAGCAATCGCGTCGGACAAAGCCAGATACAGCACATTGCCCCGGACGAGGGACTCGATGCGCCCGGAATTATTCATATTGATGGTCGAAATCGGGCGTTCCCGGTAGATCTTGGTGAGGCCGTAGAGGCGCTGATTGCGGAGCGGTGTCTGCGGCCCGCGGTTCCATGACACGCCGGACTGCATGGCACCCATCGGCATGGGGGCCGGGGCCTGAGCGGGCGTCTCTGGCGCCATCGTTAGTAGTACGCACAAACAAGCCAGGAGGGATTGGACGGTCTTCATGTATTTAGAAAGTTTCCTAAGAGCAGATACGTCTGACGGGGACCACTTGTTCCAGCCTCCTCATCGTAACAGCAGGCAAGCATCCTTAGCAGCAACCCGAACTCCTCATCCGCCATGCTCAGGTTGCGCTAGCATCGGACAGTGGACCCGACCCTCTCTCTTTTCGCCGGAACCGGCGCGTATCTCAAAGGCCACTTTCGACTGACGAGCGGCCTGCATAGCCCGGAGTTTTTGCAATGCGCGCTGGTGCTGCAGCATCCGCCTTATGCCGAACGGCTCGGTGCGGCGCTGGCGGAGAAATTGCGAGTGCCCGGAAATGGGATTTCCGGTGCCAGCGCCGAAACAGTCGTGGCACCCGCGATGGGGGGCTTGATGATTGGCCACGAGGTGGCGCGGGCCTTAAGCGTCCGCAGCATTTTCACGGAGCGCGATGCGGAGGGCAAGATGGTCTTGCGCCGCGGTTTCACCGTGCGGCCAGGCGAACGGTGCGTCGTGATCGAGGACGTGATCACCACCGGCGGCAGCACGAGAGAAGTAGTGGAGGTGCTTCGCGCGGCGGGAGCGGAAGTGTTGGCGGCCGGTTCGATCATTGATCGCAGCGGCGGAAAAGCCCAAGTCGGCGTTCCCCGGGTGGCATTGGTGGAAATGAACGTCACGGCGTGGAAGCCGGAGGATTGTCCGCTGTGCGCGCAGGGAGTGCCGGTGGTGAAGCCTGGCTCGCGCCCTGGTGTGTAGCGCTTCAATACCCACAAATGCATAATTTCTCTTACCCGCCGCTCCCCCCGAACGAGGGCACCTGGGGCCGGTGGTGCTCGTGGTGCTCTGACCCCAGCTTTGCTTTTCGACTGGCTGGCGGACCCACGAATTAGAGCGATGCGCCGTATCCGCTTCACGCTCGCCTACGATGGCACGGACTTCCATGGGTGGCAGGTACAGCCGGGCCAAGTGACCATCCAGGGCGTTTTGCAAGAAGTTCTTAGCCGTCTGGAAGGCGCTCCGGTCGTGGTTCATGGGTCCGGCCGGACCGACGCTGGGGTCCACGCTTTGGGTCAAGTGGCGGCCTGCACGATGGCTAATCCGCTCCCGCTCGACAACCTGCGGAAGGCGCTGAATCTATTCTTGCCGTCGGCCATCCGGGTATTGACCGTCGAAGAAGTCGCGCTGGCGTTTCAGCCGCGCTTTGACGCGGTCGCCAAGACCTACGAATACCGGATTTCGCGTGAGGAAATCTGCTCGCCGTTCGAGCGGCGCTACGTTCACCACTTCCCTTATCCGCTGGATGAAGCCGCTTTTCTGAGGGCCGCACCAATGTTCGAAGGCGAGCATGACTTCGCTACGTTCGCCGCCGCCGACTCGCGCGATGACTTGGACTACAGCAAAGTCCGGACCATCTTCAGCTCCCAAGCTCGCCGTGAGGCCGGGCTGCTCATCTATCGCGTGCGGGGTAGCGGCTTCCTGAAGCACATGGTGCGGAACTTGGTGGGCACGCTGATCGAAGTGGGGAAAGGCAACCGCCGGCCGGAGGATCTCGCCGTGCTGATCGCCGCGCAGGACCGTTCCCTCGCCGGGGCCACCGCGCCGGGCAGCGGGCTCTACCTGGTGAGCGTCGAGTATCCGCCTACTTAAGCTCACCCGACAAACGGCTGGCCAACGGCGACTGTTGACCGGCGTATTTGTTCGACGGCTTGCTGTGGTATGGGTTCGATGAGGGTGTGGAGAGCTGTTCAAAGGTCATCGAGCAGATGCGCATCCCGGGGTAAAGCGCTACCGGCATCCGCCCCAGGTTCGATAGCTCAAGCGTGGCCTTGCCGCGCCAGCCCGGGTCAAACAAGCCGGCCGTTCCATGCACGATGATGCCGATGCGGCCCAGACTCGAGCGCCCTTCCAGACGCCCTAGCACGTCGTCGTCCAATTCGATGTGCTCTTCGGTGATGGCCAGGACGAATTCACGTGGCTGCAGGATGAAGGCGTCGCCCGGCGCGACTAGCACGGTCGACATCAGCTCTTGAATGTTGGTGCGGTTGCGCAGATCGATGTAGGCGTGACGCGAATGGTCGAAGACGCTGAATTCGGGGCCCAGGCGGAAGTCGACGGAGCAACTCCCAAATTGCTCGGGGGGGAGTTCGGGATTGACCCTGATCTTACCTTCGGCCAAATAACGTTTGATGTCGACGTCGGAGAGGACCATAGAGCCCAATTGTAGCGTGGGAGGTGGGATTTGGTGGACGGCATGGGGTTCGAACCCACGACCCCCACGTTGCGAACGTGGTGCTCTCCCAACTGAGCTAGCCGCCCACAAGACAGTACCCTTTCAGCTTACCATCGGAGGCGGGCTGTTTGCAGCGGCCTCTTCCATGATGGGTTCGTTCAGGAGAGAAAAAATGAAGAGTATTTCCATGCCGGTGTTTGGCACCGTCGCGATGCTGTTGTCGAGTTGTAGTTCCACTGAGGTGAAGCAGAAAGCCGGTGAGGCCACCAAGGCGGCCGGGAGCGCCGCAGATCAAGCCAAGGCCGCCGGCGAATCCGCCATGGACAAGGTGAAAGAAACCGGCGAAAAGGCCATCGACAAAACCAAGGCTGCCGGAGAGGCTGCCGGAGAAGTGGTGAAAGACAAGGCTCATGTCGCTGGAGAAAAGGTGAAGGACGCGGCCATGGAGGCCAAAGAGGCGGCCCGCCGTGCAGCACACAAGGTGGCGACCAAAGCTGAGGAAGTCGCCAAGAAAGCCAAAGACGCCACCAAACCCTAGCTTCGCCAGGTCCGGCCCCCAGTACCCCCCTTAGCATCCCTCAGGGGGCATAACTACAATGTTCTCAACAATGGGGTCGCAGCACCACCGACCCCAGGTACCCCGGAACGGGGGGAGTGTGGGGGGAGCGAAAATATGCATTTGGGGGTGATTCCGGGTGCCCTAGACTCGCTAGGTGCCCGGGAGCTTAGAACCTTCGTACCCTCGAATTCGCCCGGTTAGCCTAGTGTTTTCTTCCTGCATTAGGGTTAACTTGATGATGGATCGAGAGATGCAACGTTGAATTGGGTATTTATCACCGGTGCCTATCCGCCTGACAGAGGCGGATTGGCGGACTACACGGCGGTGTTGGCGCGGGAGCTGGTGCGTCAAGGCGATTGCGTCACGGTGGTGACGGGCCCCCTCGAATCAGTTCCCTCGACCGACGGCGTCCGGGTCCTGACGCTGTCCGATCACTTTGCCCGCCGCGGACTAGCCGAACTCGACGCATTCTTATCGACCGTCCCCTCGCCCCGCCGCATGTTCGTGCAATACGTGCCGCAGGCCTTAGGCCCCCGTCGTAGCAGCCGATTTAAAGGCTTGCCACTTGCATTCACCTGGTGGTTGCGGCGACAGGTGGGCTTCCCCGTCTGGACCATGTTGCACGAGGCCAAGGTGACGGCCCCCGCCGGCAGCAACCTTTCCCGAAAAATTCTATCGCGCGTCACTGGACAAATGCTCCACTGGACCGTCTCCGCCTCCGAGCGCATTTTCGTGGCTATGCAGGCTTGGCAACCGTTCGTTGAAGAGCATCTATCGCCGGTGCAGGGCGTAGAATATTTGCCGATTCCGAGCAACGTCGTCACCACGGTGGACGAGTCCGCGCGCCAACAAACCCGCGCGCTCCTGTTGAACGGACATGCGAAAACGATGGTGGGGCACTTCGGCACTTTTTCCAGCGAGGTCGCCTCCCTGATGGAGCCGCTGGTGCGCCGCAGCTTGTCCGAACACCCCGATCGTCAGATTCTGCTGGTGGGTGACGGCAGCCGGGAGTTTGCGAGCCGTTTTCCTTCTGCCGGCTCTCTGGTCACCGCGACCGGACGGCTGGAGGCTGAGGCGGTGGCCCGGCACTTGGCAGCTTGCGATCTGATGATCCAACCCTTCCCGGACGGGGCCAGCACGCGGCGCGGCACCATTATGGCGGGGCTGGCGTTAGGGGTGCCCGTGGCCTCCAACTGGGGGCTGGCCAGCGAAGCGATCTGGGAGAGTCAGCGCGCTTTGGCTCTGGCGCCCGATCCAGAGTCGTTGCCGCCGCTGGTTGACGAATTGTTAGCGAAACCGGACGAATGCCAAGCCTTAGGCCAACGAGGCCGTCTGCTTTATGAAAAGCAGTTCTCCCTCGCGCACACCGTCCGCGTCTTGCGCAGTTAACTATGATTCGGGCGTCGCCGCCAAGCATCCAGCCGCGTCGCTACGCCCACCACCTGGCCCACTACATCGGCTTCGTTGTCCGCGAACAGCCGCGGCGGCGTCTTCGCGCCCGGGGCGAATTGCATCATCAACTGCCCTTCCACCATGCTGCACCAGCCGCAAAGGTGACCTTGACGGTGCTCGACAAAATAGATGGGGCGCTCGTTCTCGTCGCGCCAGCCGTCCGCGCTGATTTTCCGCTTACTTTCGTCGATCAACATCAGCGCGCCAGGCGGCAGGATCGGATACATTGACCAATCGTCCGTGCCGAGCATGGCATACCGCTGCGTTTTATGGTCGTTGCCACCCAACAGCATCAGGGGCAGACGGCCCCAACGTTGAATGATCCGGCTGATGTAAGTGGTGCGGCGAAAATCTACACTCGGGTCCAGGCTGAGCGGAATCGGCACCTCGACGTTCGCGTCCAGGCGCAAACGCAACGGATGGGTGGCGGGTACGTCCAGGCAGGCCAGCGAGTCAGCCGCCATCTGGTGCAGCGGCACCCCATACCAGTTCAGGACTTCCGTCAGGTCCAGGCGGTAGATGGTACACAAGCTGTACAGCCGGTAAACGCTCGGTACGGTGCCTTTATTTTCGATATCCGCCAATCGGCTCAGCGCGATAGCGAATTCGTCGCTCTTTTGCCGTTCGGCAATCCGTTGGCTGGCTTCCTCGACATCGCGGTAACGCAGATTCAGACGCTCGCGCACCCGTTTCAGTTTTTGGCCAGCTTCTTCCATGCTATATTCATGCCAACGGCAGGCCGTCTGTTGACAGTTTTGAAGCTCCTTGCTTAAGAGATGACATCCAGGAATCGAGTCGCCGAAGTGGCCAAGGCAAAAATACCAGCTGCCCATTCGGATTATATAAATGGTAGCCAATTGAGTGCAAGTCCTGTTTTTTCTTTTTGTTCCATTTTCGGAACAAGCGGCTAAAAGGAATAATTCATCGTGAGCGAACCCCATTTCACGGCTCGCGTGATCGTCGGCGTCTCCGGCGCCAGCGGGGCCATCTACGGTTGGCGTCTGCTGGAGAAGCTGCGTGAGCTTCCTGATGTTGAAATACACCTCATCCTCACCCGGTCCGGTGAGCGCACCGCCTTTCTTGAACTCGGCAAATTAGCGGCCGATTTCAAACGCCTGGCCCACTTCAGCTACCCGATGGAAGATATCGGCAGCCGCCTCGCGAGTGGATCTTACCTGACCCAAGGCATGGTAGTTGCCCCCTGTTCGGTGAATACGATGTCGGCCATTGGGACGGGCAATACGAATAACCTCCTCACTCGCGCGGCCGACGTGATGCTGAAGGAGCGGCGGCGGCTGATACTGATGGTGCGGGAAATGCCTTTCCACCTGGGCCATTTGCGCACCATGACGGCGCTGGCCGAAATGGGGGCGATCATTGCGCCGCCCGTCCCTGGCTTCTACCACCAACCGCAAACCGTTTTGGATCTCGTCGATCACTGCGTCGACCGGGTGCTGGACTTATTGGGCCTTCCCGCGCCCGATGCCAAACGGTGGGATCCTCAAAAGCAGGCATGAAGAAAAACAGTATTGTGGCGTTCCAAGGCGAGCGCGGAGCCTTTTCAGAATTGGCGGCTGTGCAACTGCTCGGCCCGCGCATTCACCTGCTGCCCTGCGAGCGTTTCGACCAGATGTTCCGGGCCCTGTCGGAGGGCGCGGCCGACGGGGCCGTTGTGCCGATCGAGAACACGCTGCATGGGTCAGTTCACGAAAACTACGATCATTTGCTGAACTTCGACCTCAAAATTGTGGCCGAGACGAGCGTCCGGATCGTCCATAATCTCATCGTGCCGCCCGGCGTCAAGTTCTCCACGCTGAGGCAGGTCTACTCGCACCCGGTGGCGCTGAACCAATGCCTGCGCTTTTTTGCCGCGCATCCTCGCCTTGAAAAGAAGACCTTTTACGATACGGCCGGCAGCGTCAAGATGATGATGGAGGAGCGTCCGGAAGGTGTGGCCGCCATCGCCTCCAGCTTAGCCGCAGCCAACTACGGCGGCGAGATTCTGAAAGCCTCCATTGAGGACGATCGCAAGAATTTCACCCGTTTCTTTCTGTTGCGCCGCCCTGATTTTGCCGTGCCGAAGATGAAGCAGGCGGCTAAAATCTCGTTGGTCTTCACGACGAAGAATTCGCCCGGCAGCTTGTTTCGTGCTCTCGCCGCGCTGGCCTTACGCGATATTTCGCTCGTGAAAATTGAGTCGCGGCCCATGCGCGGCCGTCCCTGGGAGTACCTTTTCTACCTCGACTTTTTAGGCCATGTGGAGGATCAGAACGTTCAGCATGCCCTGGCGCACTTAGGCGAGGTTTCCGACTCGATCCGGGTTCTGGGCTGCTATCCTGCCGCCAAGGTTGAGGTTTAGCGCCAGCATGCCGCGGCCCGATTTCTCTGGAACCTTCACCCTCAACCGCGAACTGAGCGAGCTTGCCTTCCTCAAACCACCCAAAATGCGGGTCGATTCAATCGTCCACGCCGAGCCCTTACTCACCGTCACCACGTTACAGATCGATACGAACGGTGCCAACACCACGGTCCGGCGCTTCACCACCGACGACCTGCCGGTGGCGATTGAGGTGCTCAGTAAAGCGCGCCAACTGCGGGCGCGTTGGGAGGATAGCGAATTGGTCGTCGAAACTTCCTGGGACCATAACGGCAATCCCCGAGTTCTTACCGACCGCTGGTGCCTGTCGGCCAACCGGCACCAATTGGTGGTCACTCGCCATCAGCAGATGAACGGCGGTGAAGTGCGCCAGCGCTTCGTGCTGGATCGTGAAAATTCGGGCGATTGAGTACGGATTGAGCGGAATCCCAAATCCGGGAGAAAGATTCATAAAATCATAAATTGACCGCCGGTGCGCGACTCTAAGTGATTGATAAAGATCATTCTCCAGGTTGGCCCTCTAGTTGCTACCGGGTTAGGTGAAAGTGAACCAAATTTCGCTAGACTCTGCTGAACATCGCGCTCGCTAGTCGAAAAAAAACAGCAACTTATGGAGATCCGAATGAACCGTTTGATAGTGACACTGCTTCTCATTCTGTCGCTCACGCTCAGCCTCGCCGGCCAGACCATCACCGCATCCATCACCGGGAACGTCAACGATCCCTCTGGCGCGGTGATTCCTGGTGGCGCCGTCACGGCCACCAATGCCGAAACCAATGTCCGCACGTCCACCACAGTGAATTCGGAAGGAATTTATACCTTCCCTTTCCTGCGCGTGGGCAACTACACCGTTACGGTGGAAACCAAAGGCTTCAAGAAATCGGTCATAGGGCCGTTCAAGGTGGAAGCCAACCAGATCGCCCGCATCGATATCAAGCTCGAGCTCGGCGACATCACCCAGACCGTAGAAGTGACCGATGTCGGCGCGTTGCTGCAGACCGAAACGCAGGCGACCGGCGACACCCTTTCTTCCACGAAGCTCACCAGCCTGCCGCTCAATGGCCGCAATTTTGCGTCTCTCACTTTGCTGATCCCCGGTGCCGTGTCTACCGCACCGAACGCGATGAACACGGCGGCCCGCTTCATGGGTTCCGGTTCGCGCCCCCAGGTGAACGGCAATCGTGAGCAGACCAATAACTTCATCCTGGATGGCGTGGACATTAACCAGTCCGTCGACAACCAGATCGGCTATCAGCCGAGTGTGGACGCTTTGGAAGAAGTGAAAGTGGTCACGGGCAACGCCGGAGCCGAATTCGGCAATGTCGGCGGTGCCAGCGTTGTCATGTCGCTCAAGAGCGGTACCAACCAGTTCCACGGCAACTTGTTTGAGTTCATCCGCAACGAAAAGCTGGACGCCAATGGCTTTTTCAATAACCGCGGCAACGTGAAGAAGCAGGCTCTGCGCCAGAACACTTTTGGCGGCACTTTCGGCGGCCC
>JANLPT010000176.1:0-28496 GCA_031367405.1 Bryobacteraceae bacterium | reverse complement strand
CCAACCCGTCGACTGGCTCCATTGGCTCCAACAACCTCTCGACGCCGCCCACAAACAAGACCTCGCCGAAATTACCAAAATCCTCGGCCCCGACCGCATCACCCCCGTCCCCTCCCACTCCCTCCCGAAACCCGTACCCCCGCCACTCCGCCAAATCGTCGACCAACGCAACCGGCCCGCAACCTCGTCACAAAGTCCGTAAGATGAAATCATGCTGACTCGCCGTCTCGTCGTAGCCCTGTCGCCACAATTCGATAAGATTTTCCGAGGCTTTGGCCGGCCGAAGGAGCCGGACAAGACGGGCCTCGGACTGAAAGAAGCGCTGAGCGTCGGCATCGAAAACGCCGTACAAATACTCGGCCGCCCGGACGGCTATTTCCGCAATGAACTCATCAAGATATTGCTGCCGCCGCCGTTCAAAGCGGTGGAAAGAGCCATGCGTTTCGCTGGACTCTCCGGTATGCTGGACCAATTTGTCCAATCAATGAATCGCGCCGCCGAGGCCGCCGCACCGTTCGCCAAAGACATCTTCGTCTCGGCCCTCAAGGACATGACGTTCGACGACGCCCGTCGCATTCTCACCGGATCCGATACAGCCGCCACAGAGTTCTTCAGGCTCAAGACGACCGGTAGACTGGGAGACCTCTTCAAGCCCGTCGTGCAAAGGACTATGTCCGACGTAGGTGTTACCAACCAGTACCAGACCCTGGCCAGCAAGCTAAAGACGATCCCTTTTGTCAAAGTGGAATCGCTCGACTTGGATCAGTATGTGGTCGATAAAGCCATGGCCGGGCTCTTCTTTACCCTCGGTGAAGAAGAAAAGAAGATTCGCACCAACCCCGCCGCGCGAGTAACATCATTACTCAAAGAAGTCTTCGGTGGAATTAAACCGCGCTAGCTTCTTAGAGCGGCAACTTACTCGCGCCCATCAGTAAGTGGTCGATGTGGTGGGCCACTTTGCGTCCTTCCGCGATCGCCGTGACGACGAGGGTCGCGCCGACGCGCGCATCGCCGGCGGCGAACACGCCGGGAACGCTGGTATGGTAAGTACTATCGGTGGCCACCACACCGCGAGGAGTTGTATTTACTCCCAGTTGTTCCAATAAACCGGACTTCACCGCACCGTTGTACCCAACGGCGACGAGCACTAAGTCCGCATGCAGAGTAAGTTCAGACCCAGGTAACTGCTCAAAGTGTGGCTTGGGTCCCACACGAACGCACTGCAACTTACGGACGTTCCCGCGCGAATCACCAAGGAAAGCCTGGGTTTGCACGGCAAACTCACGCACACCGCCTTCCTCATGTGCGCCTTCCACCCGGAATTGGAACGGCCATTCCGGCCAAGGCGTCGAGGGATGACGAGAGTCAGGCGGCCGCTGATTGTGCTGCAGCATCGTCACGCTCTTGCACTTCTGCCGGTGGGCCGTACCCAAACAGTCGGCACCCGTATCGCCTCCCCCCAGAATTACGACGTCCTTCCCGGTGGCGGTGATGCGTTCGGCATCCGGGACGCTTCCGCCCGCCACAATCTTGTTCTGCTGCGTGAGATAGTCCATCGCCCAATGAACACCCTTGAGATCCCGCCCGGGAATCTCAAGTTCGCGTGGTGCCTCGGCACCTACGGCGATGAGCACCGCCTGATATTCCCGCCGCAACGTTTCGATCGCATGAGTATGGCCGATCCAGGCATTCAAGACAAACTCAATGCCCTCAGCCCTCAATTGCTCCACGCGCCGGTCGACGACTTGTTTCTCGAGTTTGAAGTCGGGAATGCCGTAACGCAAAAGCCCCCCGACGCGGTCGGCCTTTTCAAAAACAGTAACATGATGACCTACTCGATTCAATTGCTGGGCTGCGGCCAAACCTGCTGGTCCTGAGCCGATAATGGCCACACGCTTGCCTGTGCGACGCTCTGGTTTCTCGGGTTTCACCCAACCTTCCTGCCACGCCCGCTCGATAATCGCGTTCTCCACTGACTTAATGGAGACCGCCGGCTCATTGATTCCTAACACGCAAGCTGCTTCACACGGCGCGGGACAGATGCGCCCGGTAAACTCCGGAAAATTGTTCGTCGCATGCAATTGGCGGATCGCGTCGCGCCAACGGTCATGATAGACAAGGTCGTTCCAATCGGGAATTAAATTATTTACGGGGCAGCCCGTGTGACAGAACGGAATGCCGCAATCCATGCACCGGGCGGCCTGAGTTTTGACACTCTCCTCTGGCATCGGGCGATAAATCTCAAACCAATCGTTCACCCGTTCGGTGACGGGGCGCCGGGTAGCGGTTTCACGAGCGTAGTCTAAGAAACCGGTTGGCTTACCCACGGGCCAACTCCCCCGGGTTCGGACCCAACGGAGGAGAAGTTGGCAGAGGCACCGCCGGAATCGCGATGGATTTCGAGATGCCTAACACCCGCTTGTACTCGTGAGGAAATACTTTAACGAACTTACTCAGCAATTCGCCCCAATTCGCAAGAATGTATTTCCCTCGCGGGCTGTTCGTCAGTTCGACATGCCGCTCGATCAGATTCTTGACGGCTTGAATATCGGCTGAAGCCTCTAACGGATCTAAGTCGACCATCGCGCGATTGCAACGAGAACGCGCAAACTCGCCCGATTCGTCAAGCACGTACGCCAGGCCGCCGGACATTCCTGCGGCGAAGTTACGTCCTGTCTCGCCCAAAATGACCGCTAGACCCTTCGTCATATACTCGCAGCCATGGTCACCCACCCCTTCGACGACGGCCGTGGCCCCGGAATTTCTTACGCAAAAGCGTTCGCCCGCGCGGCCAATAAAGAAAGCCTCGCCGCTGGTGGCTCCATACAGCGCTACATTGCCAATGAGAATATTCTCTTCCGGTTTGAATTTGGCTACCTTAGGCGTAGAAACAATGATCCGGCCACCCGATAAGCCCTTACCGACGTAATCATTGGCATCCCCTTCGAGCATCAAAGTAACTCCCTGGGCCGCGAAGGCTCCGAAGCTCTGCCCGGCGGAGCCGGTGAAGTTGATTTTAATGCAATCGGCCGGTAAGCCGGCGCTGCCGTAGCGGCGCGCGATCTCGCCGGAGAGCATGGCACCCACGGTGCGATGGATGTTACGAATCGGCAAGCGAAATTCAACCGGCGTCTGAGACTCCAGCGCGTCAGCGGCATAGTCGATGATCTTATAGTCGAGAGCTTGATCCAGACCGTGATCCTGTTTGGTGGTGCATCGTCGCGAAACACGTGACGGCACGGGCGGATTGTATAGCAAAGAGCTCAAATCCAAACTTTTCGCTTTCCAATGCTCGATTCCGGGGCGGGCTTCCAACTTATCCACGCGGCCGATCATCTCATCCATCGTACGGAAGCCTAACTGAGCCATGATCTCGCGGAGATGCTCGGCGACGAAGAAGAAGTAGTTAATGACGTGTTCGGGCGTGCCCTCGAACTTGGCTCGCAGGCGGGGGTCCTGAGTCGCGATGCCGACGGGGCAAGTATTCAAGTGGCACTTACGCATCATGATGCAACCGGCGGCGATTAGCGGCATCGTAGAAAAGCCATACTCCTCGGCCCCCAGCAGCGCAGCGATAGCGACATCGCGGCCCGTTTGTAACTTGCCATCGGTCTGCAAGGTAATGCGGCTGCGCAAATCATTCATTACCAGAACCTGCTGCGTCTCAGCCAAGCCCATTTCCCAGGGTGTTCCGGCATGTTTGAGCGAAGTAAGTGGGGAAGCACCGGTGCCGCCAGAATCGCCGGAGATCAGGATGACGTCGGCATGAGCCTTAGCGACACCGGCGGCCACCGTGCCGACGCCCACTTCGGAGACTAACTTCACCGAGATACGCGCGGTGGGGTTGACGTTCTTTAAGTCATAAATCAGTTGGGCTAAATCTTCGATGGAGTAGATATCGTGATGCGGTGGCGGCGAGATGAGCCCAACGCCCGGTGTGGCGTAGCGCACCCGGGCAATCGTTTCGTCCACTTTATGGCCAGGAAGTTGGCCACCCTCACCTGGCTTGGCCCCTTGCGCCACTTTGATTTGCAATTCATCCGCATTGACTAAGTAGTGCGTCGTCACGCCAAAGCGGCCGGAAGCCACCTGTTTGATGGAGCTGCGGCGGGAATCGCCATTCGGCAAAGGCGCGTAGCGAACTTCGTCTTCGCCGCCCTCGCCGGTGTTCGAGCGTCCGCCGATGCGATTCATGGCGATGGCCATGGTCTCGTGAGCTTCTTTCGAGATGGAGCCGAAGCTCATCGCGCCGGTGGCAAAGCGGCGGACGATATTCTTCGCCGGCTCCACTTCATCGAGCGGAATCGACTTACTGGGCTTGAACTGGAAGAGTCCGCGAATGGTGCAAAGCTGGGCGTTCTGCTCGTCGATCATAGCGGCAAATTCCTGATAGCTGGAATAGCTATTTTGGCGGACGGAATTCTGCAGTTTCGACACTGTCTCGGGATTCTGCATATGATACTCGCCGCGGATACGGTATTGGTAGTTACCGCCCACGTCAAGCTCCGTATCGTTGTCGGTGAACGGAGTAAAAAAGGCGAAATCGTGTTTCATCTTGGCTTCTTTGGCCAGGACGTCTAACCCAATGCCGCCCAGGCGCGAGGAGGTGCCGGTGAAGTAACGCCCCACCATCTCTTTATCGAGACCGATGGCCTCGAAAATCTGGGCTCCGCGATAACTTTGCAGCGTGGAGATACCCATTTTCGAAAAGACCTTGAGTAAGCCCTTCCGGATGGACTTCTTGTAGTTACCAAGCGCCTTCTCAAAAGTAACTCCCGCCGGCAGCTGACCGCGCATGGCCATATCTTCCAACGTCTCGATGGCCAAATACGGATTGATCGCACTCGCGCCGTAACCAATCAATAAGGAATAGTGCATCACTTCGCGAGGTTCACCCGATTCGACCACCAGCGCCACGCGTGACCGGGTGCCTTCCCGCACTAAGTAATTGTGTACGGCGGTGAGCGCGAGCAATGATGGAATCGGTGCCGACTCGAAATCGACGCCGCGATCAGAGAGAATCAGCAGCGAATAACCATTCTGGATAGCCAATGAAGCACGCCGGCAGAGGCCTTCGATGGCCCGCTTCAGTTCCGTTTCGCCGCCGTCGACGCGGAAAAGAGTCGGCAGAGTAGTCGCGAGGAAATCGCCCCAGGAGACACGGCGGAGGCGCTCGAGGTCGAAGTTAGTGAGAATGGGATGGTCGAGTTTGAGCGTATGGCAGTGCTGCGGCGTCTCCTCTAGAATGTTACGCTCCTGCCCGACGTAAGAAGTAAGTGACATCACTAACTCTTCGCGAATCGGGTCAATGGGCGGGTTAGTTACTTGGGCGAACAGTTGCTTGAAATAGTTGAACAGGGGCTGCGGCCGGTCCGATAGACAGGCGAGGGGGGTGTCGGTGCCCATGCTGCCGATGGGCTCTTCGCCGCCGCCGGCCATGGGTAACATCAGCAGGCGTAAGTCCTCCTCGGTGTAACCGAAGGCGCGTTGGCGCTCGAGAATCGTCTTGTGATCCGTCGAGTAGACGCGGCTAGGGTCAGGTAGTTGATTGAGTGAAAGTTGATTCTCTTTGAGCCATTGGGCGTAAGGTTGACGTCCGGCCAGATAGCTCTTCAACTCTTCGTCCGGGATGATGCGCTTTTGCTGAAGGTCGACCAGTAACATTTTGCCGGGCTGCAGACGGCCCTTCATGGCGATGTCTTCCGGCTTGACGGGTAGGACGCCGGCCTCGGAGGCCATAATCAACAGGCCGTCTTTGGTCACCAGGTAACGCGCGGGGCGCAACCCATTGCGATCGAGCGTAGCGCCCACGACGCGGCCATCGGTGAAAGCGACGGCGGCCGGGCCGTCCCATGGCTCCATCAACGAGGCGTGATACTCGTAAAAGGCGCTCTTATCCTTGGTCATGGTGGCGTCGCCGTCCCAGGCTTCTGGGATCAGCATAGCCATCACGTGCGGTAACTCGCGGCCGGCCAGGGTGAGTAACTCGACGGCATTATCGAGGCCGGCCGAGTCAGAGCCATGGGGCGTGATGATCGGGAAGAGGTCCTTCAGGGGACGGCCGAAACCCTGGGCTTCGAGCGTCGCTTCACGGGCCGTCATCCAGTTCGTGTTGCCCTTGATCGTGTTGATTTCGCCGTTGTGGCAAATGTAGTGAAACGGATGGGCCAACTGCCAGGTCGGGAAAGTATTGGTGGAGAAACGCTGGTGGACGAGGCAGAGGGCGCTTACCGCGTCAGGATCAGAGAGTTCCTTGTAGAAATTGACAATTTGCGGGGCCAGCAAGAGCCCTTTGTAGACGATGGTGCGGCAGGAGAGAGAAGGGATCGCAAAGAAGCCCTTGTCCCGCATGTCGGAGTTACCCACCTCATTCTCGCAACGCTTGCGGACCACGTAAAGGCGGCGCTCAAAGGCGTCTTCGTCCAGGTCTTCGGGGCGGCCGATGAAAATCTGCTGGATGTAAGGCTGCGAGTCCCGGGCGAGGCGGCCGATGGCATCGGGGTCAATGGGCGTGTCGCGCCATCCGAGCAGTTCCAGACCCTCTTCCCGCACGGTGCGCTCCATGATGCCTTCAACGATCAGGCGCTGCTGCCGGTTCACCGGAAGAAAGATCATCCCGACGGCGTAGGCTCTGGGAGCGGGCAGCGAAAAGCCGAGGCGCTTGCTCTCCTTCGCAAAGAACTTGTGGGGGATTTGGATGAGGATTCCGGCTCCGTCGCCGGTATCGGGGTCGCAACCACAGGCTCCGCGGTGGGTGAGATTGACGAGCACCTGGATGCCCTTGGTAATGATGTCATGGGAGGCTTCGCCGTTAATGCTGGCGACAAAACCGAGGCCGCATGCGTCATGCTCCTGCGAGGGGTGGTACAGACCTTGAGCGGCGGGGAGGCCGTGGCCGCTGTGATAGGGAGAGTCCTGGAATTGGACGTTTCGAGACGGGGAAGTTGGCACTTCGTTCGGCATGGCTAGAAGACACTCCTGTGCGGTTGTTTTAGGCTCTGGATAAGGGATTTGTGCGAGTATAACAGATCAGACTATCAGAATCATAGTACTTTATCACTTGCAATATTAGACAATCTAATGATACGGTATCAGTCAACGTGACACTCTCCCAGTTGCAGCTGTTTCGCGATCTTGCACTTTGCCGCAGTTTCTCTAAGGCGGCCAAAGAAAATGGGATCAGCCAGTCGGCGGCGAGCCAGCAAGTACAAGAAATTGAACGGCTTGTGGGAGAATCGCTGGTGGACCGGACCACGCGGCCACTCGCGCTGACCGCAGCCGGCGAGCTCTATCTTGGCATGGCCCGCGACGTACTTCGGCGGAAGGCTGACTTCGACGGCGAACTGTCGTATTTGAAGCAACGGACCGAGGGGCTGGTGCGTGTGGCGACGATTTACTCCGTGGGATTGAGCGAAATGGGAAGGCTCGAAGTCGAATTTACCGAGCGTTGTCCCGGCGCGCATCTGATTATCGCGTATCACCCGCCGGCTCGGGTTTATGCCGCGATTGAAGCGGACCAGGCGGACGTAGGATTAGTGAGCTATCCGGAGGCGGGGCCAGACGTGGAGGCGAAGGCATGGCGTGAGGAGGAAATGGTGGTCGCGGCAAGTCCGCGGCATGCGCTGGCGCGGCGGCGAGAGGTGGAGCCGTTCGAGATGAACGGCCTTGATTTCGTGGCCTTCGACGCGGAATTGCCGATCCGGCGGGCGGTGGATGATTACTTGGCGCGGCAACTGGTGGAAGTGCGAGTGGCGTTTGAGTTCGACAATATTGCGCTGATTAAGGAGGCGGTGGCCCTGGGGAACGGGATCAGCATTTTGCCGCGGCCGATGCTGGAAAGCGATGTGCGCCAAGGGCGGTTGGTCGCGATTCCGCTGGTTGCGCCGGGTTTGATGAGGCCACTGGGGATTCTAACGTCGCGGCGGCGCAAGGTATCGCCTGCGGCCCGGGAGTTTGTGCGGATGCTTGAGGAGCAAGAGGAGTTGATGCCGCTGCCGGTATCGTAGAGGCTATTCGAAGATTTGGTTGAGAGCGGTGGCGGTACCTAGCTTGCGCATCCAGGACTGAATCAAGCCAATACCGGCGGATTGGATGCGTTGCCGAGTTTCGGGCGGAAGCGTGCCGAATCGCTCACCCAATACCTCCAGGAGGATTTCGCGGAACGCGGCGGCACCCTGTTCGATGCCCTTCTCGATGCCTTTCTCGATGCCTTTCTCGATGCCCTCCTGAAAGATCTCTTCCAGGAATTCGTTTTCGTGAATGTCAATGGATACCGGCATGCGCGTTACCTCTTCCTTGATCAGAGCCTTCAGCCCTCTTAAACCCGATAATATCAAAAGCTCCGCCACGGCTTCCCGTTGCTGCGCCACCGGCAGACGGCTGATCCGTTCCAGGATCAGCGCCACGGCCGCGCGTTGATCGCGCAGCTTGCAGAGGATCGCGAAAATCGACTCCTCTATGCCGCCGCCTTCCAGCAACCAGTCGCCGTCGATCTCGCGAACATCGATCACGCGGTAACGATAGTCGAGAGCGGGCGGATGGCTGAGGCCATCGGGGATGCCCACCTTCCCCGGACCCAGCCAGAACACGATCTGCACCGGCGGTCGATCGTAGTCGCGCAAAACGAGGGCGAAGTAGAGCAAGTTGCGACGGGCAAAATCATCTTGCCGGTAGCCTTGCAATTCGGTGTGGATCAGCATGCCCTGGTCCGTCTCGAACAAGACATCGGGATGTAGATTGCCGACGGTGATCATCTCCGTCGGCAAGATGCGGCTCACCACGACATCCTGCCCCAGGGCCTGCGAAAGCAAACGCTGGGGTGGATGCTGAAAGAGCTTTTTGAGCGTGGCGTCGTACTTCAAATTAGGCCTGGAGCGCGGTGCCCAAATCGGCGAGGATGTCCTCGAGATCTTCAAGACCGATGGAAAGCCGGACCATGTCGGGGGTGACGCCGGCTTTCCCCATGTCGGACTCGGAGAGTTGTTGGTGCGTCGTCAAGGCCGGGAAGATCACCAGGCTGCGGGCGTCGCCGACGTTGGCCAGGTGGGAGAAAAGCGTCAAGGAGTCAATGAACTTCTTGCCGGCTTCCATGCCGCCCTTGATGCCGAAGCTGAAGACGGCACCGGCACCTTTAGGCATGTACTTCTGGGCCAGCGCGTGATATTGGTTCGAGGGCAAAGTGGGGTACTTCACCCAACTCACTTTCGGGTGGGCCTCAAGGAACTTGGCGGCGGAGAGGGCGTTCGCGGTATGGCGGTCCATCCGCATGCCGAGCGTCTCGATGCCTTGCAGGAAGAGGAACGAATTGAAGGGTGAGAGGCACGGGCCCACGTCGCGCAGGCCCTCGACGCGAGCCTTGATGATAAACGCAATGGGACCCAAGGCTTCCGAGAACTTGAGACCGTGATAGGCGGGCGAAGGGCCATTGAGCAGCGGGAAGTTGCCGGACTTCCAATCGAACTTACCAGCGTCAACGATGATCCCGCCAATCGACGTGCCGTGGCCGCCGATGAACTTGGTGAGCGAGTGGACGACGATGTCGGCACCATGCTCAATCGGGCGGCAGAGATAGGGCGTGGCGAAAGTGTTATCGATGATCAGCGGGAGCTGATGATCGTGGGCGATGGCCGCCACTTTCTCGATGTCCAGGATGTTGCCCCGGGGGTTCGAAATGGTCTCCCCATAGAGGCATTTGGTTTGCGGGGTGATGGCACGGCGGAAATTTTCGGGGTCATCGGGCTCCACGAAAGTGACACTGATGCCCATGCGGCGGAAGGTGACGTCGAACTGCGTGTAAGTGCCGCCGTAGAGCGTCGACGAGGCCACCACGTGGTCGCCGGACTGGCAGATGTTGGTAATGGCCAGGAACTGCGCCGATTGCCCTGAAGCAACGGCGAGCGCAGCCACACCGCCTTCCAGTGAGGCGACGCGCTCTTCGAGTACGGCCGTGGTGGGGTTCATAATGCGCGTGTAGATATTGCCGAATTTTTGCAGGGCAAACAACTGGGCGGCATCGTCGGTATCGTCGAAGACGAAGGAGGTCGTTTGGTAGATGGGAACGGCCCGCGACTTGGTGGTCGGGTCGATAGTGTAGCCCTGATGTAGGGCGCGGGTGTTGAAGCCCAGGGGGCGTTTGGAGTCAGCCATGGTCCTGCTAGTTTATCCAACTTGGGATGTCGAAGCCTACCTTCGTATTTCCTTCGTTTTTACGTGCCACGAGTGTCTCATGCAGGCGCGATTTGATCTAGGTTTGGTAGGTGCCTTCTGTTCGCCTGCTCGCGCCTAGGCCGGCTTCGGGGAATCGCACGCGACGACCGGGGACGGCGTCTTCTGCGCGGTGCGTATCGCTACCCGCGAGGGCTCCCAAGCAGTGTGCCGCGTTGGCGTGAAGGCGCGCCTGTTCGTCGACTCCTTCGACCTCCCCTTTGTTGAGCCAGTCGCGGGTAGCCAGGTCGAGCAGCGCGGCGAGTGAGATCTTGCGCCGGTGCGCCTCCCGCATTAACCCAGTTTTAAGATCGGCCGAAACGCGCCAACTATAGACTTCGGTCTTCATGCACTTCATAGTAGTGAATTACTCGCTAAATGGTGAATGGCAGCATCCCTTCCCCCTGCTGTACTCCTCTGACCGAACCAAATGCTGGTTTGGAAAAGCCATCACGATTCTTAGAAATGTTTATTTGCCACTGAATCAATGGCATAAAAAGAACACACCTGCAAAATCGATTGACATGCCGCTAACGTGAAACCATGAGCCAGCCATTCTCTGAATCCATTCCGCCCCGACTTGATCCTTTTATGAATAGCGACTCAAGAGTCAACAGAATCAATAACTCTTGGGTTTGTTTCGTCAACCTACATCTAACGCGGCCCGAAATCGGGATTTACGAACTGCAGTACCAAAAGGCAATCAAATCAACGACTCCCGGGTTCGTTTCGTCACACCTCCAGATCCCCCGCTGGACCTTCAATCGCGCTGGATCGGCCGGCTGCACATCATGCTCCGCATCCGTCACGCCCTTCCGTGTAATGCGACACTAATCGCCATGAAGCTGAGTCTAATTTTCCTCGCGGGTGCCCTGTTCGCCGCCACCCCCCAGACCGTTGTCAGTGGCGCGGGCTACTTCCCCGTGCTGATCAAGCTCAAAGATGGCCGCCTGGCGGCGATCCTGCGCGCCGGAGCGCCGCATATTGGCCGTGGCGGCCGGCTCGATTGGATCACCTCACGGGACCAAGGCCATACCTGGACCTCGCCCGCCGTCCTCATCGACACCCCAGAAGACGACCGCAACCCCGCCTTCGGCCAACTCAAAGACGGCACCATGCTGGCTGCCTATTGCATCCTCAGCGGTTACGATGCGGCGGGCAAACTTTCCGCTGCCCGCAAAGATCGCGTCTTCGACGGCGTCTATCTCATGCGGTCTACTGACGGGGGCAAAACCTGGAGCCCTGGCCAGCGCCTCCCCGGCACCAGTAAGCCTCCCGGCGTCCCGAATGTCGTCTCTGCCGCCGTTTCCCCGTACGGAAAAATCGTCCAGCTGAAAGACGGCACGGCGCTGATGGCGGTCTACTACGAAGCTACTTTCGGGGATGGCACCCAGCAATTTCAAAGCTGGCTCTTCCGTTCGCATGACGGTGGGCAAACGTGGGGCGAGCCGGCCTTGATTCAGCTGGACGGCAACGAAACCGCACTCGCCGTCTTGAAAGACGGAACCGTCCTGGCCGCCGTCCGCACGTCGCGCACCGGTTACTTGCGAGTAACTCGCTCCACCGACGGTGGCCGCACTTGGGCGTCATCGGTCAAAGTGACTCAAGATGCCGAGCATCCCGCCGACCTGATCCAACTCCAGGATGGACGCGTTCTAATGACCTTCGGCCAACGCAACGCGCCGCGTGGTATCGATGGCTGGCTGAGCGATGATACCGGCCTAACCTGGAAGCCCGAACACCGTCAAACGTTAGCCTCCGATGCCCCTAATGTCGATTGCGGCTACCCCAGTTCCGTCGAAACCAAGCGCGGCAAAATTACCACAATCTACTATCAAGTCGACGACGCTGAAAATACTCCCGCCAGCGCCAAGGCTCAAGTGATTCAATGGCAGGTGAGTAACAAATGATCAGAGTTACTCATGCCTGAGCTCGACAATGGTAGCGCCGGAGCCGCCTTCGTAAGATTCCGCCGCATAATGCTTGGCGACTAAGGGGTGCCCCCGGAGTAAGTCGTGTATCTGCCGCTTGAGGATTCCCATCCCATGGCCGTGGACAATTCGAATGCGCTCCACGGAGGCGAAGGACGATTGGTCAAGAAACTTTTCTACCGCATCGCACGCTTCTTCCGCCCGTTTCCCAATCACGTTCAACTCCCGCGACAGTGTCGCTCCGGTGCGGGACGTTTGAAAGCTGACGTTGCGGGGCAGCTTTGCTTTCTCCGCCGTTTCCGGTAGTATTTCGATCACGTCTGTCCGCGGCACTTGCAGCTTCAAGAAGCCCGCCTCCACCTCAATATTGTCGGCCCCCAGCAGACGGCGTATGCGGGCGATTTCTCGAATGCCTTTGAGCCGCACCCGGATGCCTTCACAGAGTTGAGAATCGAGAGTGACAGAAACGGGGGCTGCGGGACCCAGCTTCTCGACGCGTTCCTTGAACTCGCGCTCCACCCGCGCGGTCTTGACACGGGCCTTTCCAGCCGCCTGTTGCTGGTCGAGTTCATCGAGAGTTTGGGCGGCGGCGGCGCGGAAGTCGGCTAGGGTCCCCGCGAAGTCGCGTTCGAGGGCGGCAAACTTTTGGGCTTCGCGTTTGGCAAGGTCGGCGGTAAGTTGCTCTTCACGCAATCTTAGTTTGGCGCGCTCGCGAGAGAGAGCCTCTTCATGCTCACGAGCACTGGCGACGCGCGCATGTAACTCGTCGAGAAACCGGGCAATGTCGCGTTCAGCGGTTCCCATCAGAGACCGCGCATGCGCAATCAGGCGGGCCGGAATTCCGAGGCGGGAAGCAATATCCAGTCCGGCTGACTTACCCGGCGCACCAGTACGTAATAAGTAAGTGGGTTCCAGGGTCTCTTCATTGAAGCCCATTGAGCCATTTACGACACCGGCGGTCGTCGCGCCATAAACCTTGACGGCCATCAAATGAGTGGAGGCTAAGCAAAAGGCGCCCACGGTGCGGAAGTCATCCAGCAACGCGACGGCTAATGCGCCGCCCTCTTCGGGGTCGGTCGCGCGGCCAAGTTCGTCGAGTAAGATGAGCGAATCCGGAGTTACTAACTCCTGCATCGCCTTTACCCGTACGACATGGGCTGAAAAACTGGAAAGTGACTCGGCAATCGACTGGCTATCACCGATGTCGGCCAGCACCTGATCGAATATGGGTAACTCAGCTTCTTCGGCCGGCACCGGCAAACCGGACTGCGCCATCAACGCCAGCAATCCGATACATTTCATGGCCACTGTTTTTCCACCCGTATTCGGGCCGCTGATCAGCAGCGTGCGACGGTGAGGATCAAGTGTCAGGTTCAGCGGAGTAACTGGCTTGCGTTGACGGCGCATCACGTCGACGAGCAAAGGATGACGCGCATTTTTCAGACGCAGCCGGGGGGCGTTCTCCGGTGACAGCGTGGGCACGGTGCAATCGAAAATCTGAGCGAAGTGGGCTTTGCCGAAGACAAAGTCCAGATCGGCGAGAGCCATCGAGGCGGCGGCAATGGCGTGCCGCTCCTCCCGCAGTTGTAAGGTCATCTCGCGAAGAATGCGGAAGATTTCGCGAAGTTCCTCGTCGTTCAACCGGACAAGATCGTTGTTGAGTTCGATGGTTTCGAGCGGCTCGACAAACACGGTTTGGCCACTCGCCGAAGTACCATGAACCACGCCCGGAATGCGGCCCTTTTGGCTAGGCACCAAGGGGACGACAAAACGGTCATTGCGCAAGGTGACGAAGCTCTCTTGCAGAACGCCATCTTCGCCATGGGCTTTTAAGAAACGGTTTAAGGAATCCTGAATGGACTTCTGCTGGCGCAAACGGTCACGGCGAAGACGCGCCAAGGCCGGGCTGGCTTCGTCGGTGAGCGTGCCATCGGGGAGAATCTTGCCGGCGAGGGCGGCCAGCGTCCGGGAGAAATCAGCGATCGCCGATGCGTGCGCGGCCAGGCGGGGATAACGGGCGGCGGCATCCATAATGGCCGTGCGCAGATCGCGAGCCCGGTGAAGCAGTTGAGTAAGCGCGTAGATCTCAGCCGCTTCCAGGACGGCACCCTCAATGCGGAGCTTTTGCAGAGTGAGGGTAGGGTCAGGGAGGTTAGTGAAGCTGAGCGGCGCTTCGGAATAACGCAAATACCGGACGGCTTCCTCGGCATCGGCGAGGCTGGCTTCGAGTGCGGCTCGATCCGTGTGGGGGGCTAGGGAGTCAAGGCGCTCGCGGCCCATGGGGGAATGCACTTCGCGGCGCAGCAATGCGCGAAGGGATTCGTATTCAAGAAGGTCGAGGCTCCAAAGGTTCATGGGTGTTGAGGGCCCGCTCGATTACGGCGAGCGAACCAGGGGTCATTTCGAGGGACGCGAGTTCGGTGGATGCGAACCAACGAACGTCGGCGGCATCGTCACCTGCCTTTAGTGTGCCACTCTCCACGTGGCAAAGGTAGTCGAGCAGAACAAAGTGATACTCGGTGCGGTGGCCATCGCCGGGGACGATGCGCTCGTATACTTCCGCCAAACGTACGATTTCGACTTCAAGGCCCGTCTCTTCGCGCACTTCGCGATGGAGGGCATCCACCACCGGTTCACCCAGTTCGACAATGCCACCGGGCAGTGACCAAAGGCCCACGTAGGGAGGTTGGCCCCGGCGGCAGAGTAACACCTGCTGGGCGTCGACGATGATGGCGCCCACTCCGAGGAAGGGGCGGTCGGGATAACGGCGAGTCACGGTTTCATAGTCCTAACAGTAATGAGACGCCGCCCGTAGGTACGGAGAGAGTTTCTTTTTGCGAACTTACAGCGCCGGTAGGACGCGGAAGGTAAGCCGCGAGCCCACCGGGCCGCGGTAAACCCTTTGGGTAGCTTTCTGAAAGTCGGTCGAAAGCGCTTTGGGGATCTCCAGCAGTTTTTGCGGATTGCGGTCGGTGAGCGGAAACCAGCTGCTCTGCACTTGCACCATGATGCGATGGCCACGGCGAAACGTATGATAGGCGTCCGGCATGGTGAAGTCGATGCGGTCTGGTTTGCCTGGTTCGAAAGGTACGGGCTTTTCAAAACTCTGGCGGTACTTTCCGCGGAACGGCTCGCCGCGCACTAACTGCTGATAGCCGCCCATCTTCGTGGGATTCTTTTCGATCAGTTCGGGATAGTCGTTCGGGTAGACGTCGATCAACTTGACGACAAAATCCGAGTCAGTCCCGGTGGTCGACACCAGCAGGCTGACCTCAATAGGCCCCGCCAAAGTGACATCTTCTTTGAGGGGCTCCATTTCAAAGGTAAGTACGTCGGGGCGTTGTGCGGCGAAGCGTTGGTCCTCCGTCATGTAGTCACGTAACATGCCGAGATAAGTGTAACCAAGATAGGGGACTGGCTTAGCGGGGTCACTAAAATATTCGTCGTAGCCCGGAGCAGGTTCGGCTTGCCAGGCAAGTTTGCCTCCGCCGCGCAACCAAAGACTACGCGCTTCGCCTTCGCGAGGAGGCCAAGCGTCGTGCTTTTGCCAGACATTGCGCCCCGTTTCAAATACCCAGGCCTTCGGGAACTTACCATCGCCTTTGCCCTTCAGATGATACTCGAAGAAGGCGAACTCGATGTTCTCTCGATAGTAAGCTGCGGTCTTCGAAGCGAAGTGGACATTCCCGACGCGGTCGCCATCGCCCCGTGACCAACTGCCATGCGTCCAGGGGCCCATCACTAAGACGTTAGATTCGGGCGGCGTATTGGCCTCCATAAAGGCATGGGTGCGGAGAGGGCCTTGTAAGTCTTCGGCATCGAACCAACCACCGACGGTCAGGACGGCGGGGCGAATCGCCGCAAAATGCTTCCAAATGCCGCGTGCTTTCCAGAAGTCGTTGTAAGCCGTGTTGTCGACGTTTTCCCGCCAGTAGATACTCTCGTTTTTGAAGTATTTTTCGTTGGCGTTGGCGAGCGATCCCATGCGGAGAAAGAAATCGTAGCCATCTGGAGTGCCGAATTGAAAGGGAACGCGGGGGCCCGGGGCGGCAGGATCGCCTTTGCGCTCGACAAAGCCATGGTAGAAACCGAAGTTTGCCGCTAGCATGAATGCGCCGTTGTGATAGGAGTCGTCACCGAGGTAATAGTCCGTGACTGGCGCTTGGGGCGACGCTGCCACCAGGGCCGGGTGCGCATCAATCATACCTGCGGAAACATAAAAGCCTGGATAAGAAATACCCCACATCCCCACCTTGCCGTTGTTACCCTTAAGGTTCTTGACGAGCCAATCGATGGAGTCGTAAGTGTCGCTGCTTTCGTCAATTTCTTTGCCAGTTTTACCAGGCCGGTGCGGGCGCATCTCTTCCCATTTACCTTCTGACAAGAAACGTCCGCGCACGTCCTGGTAGACCACAATATAGCCGGCTTTTTGGAAATGTTCCGACGGACCCAGTGCGGGTCGATATTGGTCAACTCCATAAGGGGCCACGCTGTAAGGGGTGCGCGTCATCATGATGGGGTGGCTATGGGAGACGTCTTTGGGCACGTAAACGGAAGTGAATAATTTCACCCCGTCCCGCATCGGGATTTCGTATTCGTATTTCGTGTACTGGGCACGTACCAGTGCGGCTCCGGTTAACTCCTGGGGGACCTCCTTGACTGGTTCCTGGGCGAAAGAAACGGTGGCCATGATGACGGCCAGTACACCAAAGAAAGATCCGCAGAAGTGTTTCAGCACGTTGTTAGGGTAGCAAGGACGTTTAGGCGTCCGGGTAGACCCAGGGCGCGCGATACGGGCGGCGGAGCAATTTGGCGGCGGCGGGGTCGCCGACAATGTGGCGGCCATCCCATTCGACGCTTCGGCCGGCGCGCCAACTCACCATGCCGAGCAGGCTGGCGGCGGTGGCACGGTAGCCGATCTCAATATCGCGCACCGGCCGGCGCTTCTTCTTAATGGCATCCATAAAATCGGCCCAAAGCTCTTTGATATTGTGTCCGTCGACGGTGTGCAACTGAGGGTCGACGTGAATGATCGATTTCTTTTTATCCAGCGGATAGAAGGTCCAGCCATCGCGCCAACCGAGATGGAAGGTGCCTTCGGTGCCGTAAAAGTAAGCGCCAATCAGCGCTTGTTCGGTGGGGTTGCCGCCATAGTGGCGCTGCTCCCAGGTACACAAAAAACTCTCGAACTGGAAGTTGACGATTTGCGTATCGGGCGCATCGGTGGAGTCCTGGCGGACATAGCGTCCGGCGGTGGAGTAGATCTTGCGCGGGTGAGTCTCTTCGGTCCACCAGAGAATTTGATCGAGCCAGTGGACACCCCAATCGCCGAGGGTGCCATTGGCGAAATCGAGGAATTGACGGAAGCCGCGCGGGTGAATAGCGGGGTTGAACGCGCGCTTCGGAGCAGGGCCGAGCCATAAGTCCCAGTCCATCCCCGGCGGAGGTTCGGAGTCGGCAACTTTCTTCCCGGCCCCACCGGCGGCGTGGGCAAAAGTCCTCACCAGGCCGATTTTGCCGACTTTTCCCGACTTCAAAAACTCCATGCCTGTGAGTGAGTGAGGAGAGACGCGGCGGTGCAGACCGACCTGTACTTGGCGATCAGACTCGCGCGCGGCGCGGACCATGGCGTAGCCCTCATCGACGGTGTGACTGATCGGCTTTTCGACATATACATGCGCACCGGCCTTGACGGCGGCGATGGTGGGAAGCGCGTGCCAATGGTCTGGCGTGGCGACAATGACAATGTCGGGCCGCTCCTTAATGAGTAACTCGCGGTAGTCACGATACTCACGCGGATGATCGGAGGTTAACTTACTCAACTCGGCCCGCGCGGCCTTAATCTGGTTCGGATCGGGATCGGCCAAAGCTACGCAAGAGCAATCGCCGGAGGCGAGCGCCTCGCGCAGGATGTTCATGCCCCACCAGCCGGAGCCAATCAGAGCCGTTTTGTATTTACGCCCCGGAGGTTGTGCGAGTAAGGGCGTGGCGAGAAGGAAATCGCGGCGTTCCATATGATTACGTTAGGCGCGCATCTTGCGCATCGTGGCAAGGCATCGTTCGGCTACTTCGAAAGGTGGCAAATCAGCGCCTTCCTGCTCGACCAGAATAACTTCCAGCCCACCGACTTTTTCGGCGGTGGCGAGAATCTCCTTCCACGGCGACTCGCCTTCGCCCAAGAGGACGCGATAACCTTTGTCTTTGCCCCAATCCTTGGCGTGAATGCTGCGAACGCGGCCCGCATGTTTCTTGATATAAGCTACTGGATCTTGCCCGGCATGCACACACGTGCCGACATCGAGTTGCAAGATTACATCCTGGCCCGTATTCGCGGCGAGCACTTCGATGGGCAACTGCCCTTCCAGCGGGCGGAACTCCAGGTCATGATTGTGAAAACCCGTGCGCATCTTGTGCGGTTTTAACTTCACGGCGACCTCATTTAACTTAGCGCCAAAAGCCTTCCAATCATCCACCGATGACATACGGCCGCCGGCGCTCGACTGAATCAGCATGTTACTCCCGAGGATCTGGTTGTAATCGATGGCTTTGGGCAGGTTTTCAAACAGGGTTTTGCCGCTATTGTGCGTGCTGAGGCAGCGGAGGTTGACACCGTCCATCGCCTGACGAAGCTCCTTTACCTGCGCAAGCGGGTAGTCGATGTAGGGCCCGAAGAACTCGACCACTTCGTAACCCATTTTGCCGATGCGGGTGACGGTATCGATGGGATTCTTTTTCAGTTCGTCGCGAACCGAAAAGAGTTCGATGCCGATCGGGATTTTCTTGGCGCGGGCGGCTAAGACGGCCGGGAGCGTGGAAGCAAGCAGAGTGCGGCGAGTAAGGTTCATGACGATCCTCATTCTATACCAATGATCCTCACCGGTGCGGTTTGGGCGGCTTGACGACCGTCCAGGCGTTGACGCCCTTGCGCTTGGCCAGGCGGCGGTAGACTTTGCCGCCGGCGGTGACGTAGAGATAATCAAGATTTGGGCCACCGAACGCGACGTTCGACAGGGCACTCCTCTGCGGCTTGTTCAGAATCGCGTTGACCCTTCCCGCCGGGTCGCAGATTTGAAGGCCCAGGTTGGAGGTGGCATACAAGAATCCTTCGGTATCGTGGCGGACGCATCATGCCGACCGGCGCGATCTGCCGTTCCCCATGCTCTCGGACATTAGGCACGAGTTATCGAAGGAATTGGGCATCATTGACCCGAACGCCGGTGTTTGCCAACGGGCGACTTTTATTGTCGATCCGGAGGGCACCATCCGTTGGGTGAGCGTGAACGACTTATCGGTGGGGCGCAATGTCGGCGAAGTGATTCGCGTGCTGGACGCGCTGCAGACGGACGAGCTGTGCCCTTGTAACTGGAAAAAGGGCGAAGCGACGATGTAACAACGCATCGCGGGGCAGGCAAGCCTTGCCAATTTTGGCCAGGTGGCGTGTCCCGCCAGAAAGTTAAGAGGACTTACGAAGCATTTCTTGATTCGATTCCTGATTACGCGAAAGATCTTAAGCTGAATCTGACCAGTTTGTTGAAGCAAGCTGAGTTGACCGAGCAACAAACCTGGGGCACGGTGATCGCGGCGGCGATGGGGGCGCGCCATGCGGGGCTGACGTCGATCCTGCTGGCAGAAGCAGCCAAGTTCGCTTCAGCGGAGACGCAGAGCGCCGCGTCATGGGAATGAACAACGTTTATTACCGATTCACGCATATGTTTCAGGACGACACTTACTCGGCCATTCCGGCTCGATTGCGCATGAACGGGATCCGGACCCATGGGGGCGATCCGGTGGATTTTGAGTTGTACTGCACGGTGGTTTCGGCCATGAATCATTGTTCGATGTGTGTCACTTCGCCCGAGCGTGTGCTGCGCGAAAAGGGCGTTGCTAAAGAGTCAATCGCGGCGGCCGTGCGGCTGGGCACCGTGATCCACGCGCTGGCGCTGGTGTTGGACGCGGAAGCGCTGCGGGCTTAACGGCTAACTCTTCGCTCGCCCCACTGCCCGTTGCCAGCCCGCATAGAGGCTCTCCCGCTGGTCGACCGGCATCGCCGGCTCAAAGCGGCGTTCGGCTCGCCAAAACTTTTCAACGGCCTCGAGCGACGCAAAAAAGCCGATAGCCAGACCGGCCAGATAGGCCGCGCCGAGCGCCGTCGTCTCGACGTCGGCCGGACGCACAATCGGCTTACCCAGGATGTCGGCCTGAAACTGCATCAGGAAGTTATTGGCCGCCGCGCCGCCGTCGACGCGCAGCTCATGAAGTTGTTCGCCCGTGTCGCTTTCCATGGCCGAGATGAGATCACGCGTTTGGTAGGCCATGCTTTCGAGCGTTGCCCGAACGACGTGCGCCCGCATCGTGCCACGGGTGATGCCGGTTAAGATGCCACGAGCGTCCGAGTCCCAATATGGCGCGCCGAGGCCCACGAAGGCCGGGACGAGGTAGACGCCGGCCGCGTCAGGAACGGTGGCGGCGACGGCTTCGCTTTCGGCGGCGGTCGTAATGAGGCCGAGCCCGTCGCGCAGCCACTGCACCGCAGCGCCGGCCACGAAAACGCTGCCTTCAATGGCGTATTGTTTGGTGGAGTCAGTACTGGCGGCGGCAGTGGCCAGAAGGCGATTGCGCGACACCGGTTGCCGGCGGCCGCTATGCATCAACGCGAAACATCCGGTGCCATAGGTGTTTTTAGAAAGGCCGGGGCGGAAACACGCTTGCCCGACCAACGCGGCTTGCTGATCGCCGGCGATTCCAGCAATCGGAATGGCCGCACCGAAGTGCTCGGCCAGCGCCGTTCCGCAGACCGAACTCGAAGGCACCACGCGAGGCAGCATGTGGCGGGTGAGGCCGAAGATGCGCAGCAGGTCATCGTCCCAATCGCCAGTGGCGAGGTTGTAGAGCATGGTGCGCGACGCATTGGTGGGGTCAGTGACATGAACGGCGGCTTTATTATCGGGCCCCCCGGTGAGTTTCCAGATGAGCCAAGTGTCGACCGTGCCGAAAAGATAATCCCCAGGCGGCGCGTGTTGCAGCAGCCAGCGCGCCTTGCTGCCCGAGAAGTAGGCATCAATGACGAGGCCGGTTTTGGCGGTGATGGAGGGGCCGTCGGCGCTCTTCGCGAGGGCTTGGCAGAATTCAGCGGTCCGGCGGCATTGCCAGACGATGGCCGGGCCGATCGGTTTGCCGGTATGACGGTCCCACACGATGGTGGTCTCGCGTTGGTTCGCAATGCCGATGGCGGCAATCCCGGTAGGTGCGATGTGGGCGTGTTCGATGAGGCGGCGGGCGGCACTGAGTTGCGCTTGCCAGATCTCCTCAGGGTCCTGCTCCACCCAGCCCGGTTGCGGGAAGCGCGACTCGAAGCTGTTGGCCTCCATGGCGACGCGCTCGCCCAATTCGTTGTAGAGCGCCGCGCGGGCGCTGGTGGTTCCTTCATCGAGCGACAGGATATAGGGCACCGGTTCATTATATGGACATCCGGGCCGACGTACACTAACGAAGAAGGAGTCTGTTGCAATGTTGCGTAAGATCGGCATCCTGTATGGGATGGAAAGCACGTTCCCGCCGGCCTTCGTCGACGAGGTGAACCGCCGCAAAATCGATGGAGTGGTCGCGGAGCACCTCAAGATCGGGGGCGTCAAAATGGCGCATTCCTGCGGCTATCGAGTGATCGTCGACCGCATTTCGCAGGACATCGATTTCTACCGTGCCTTTCTCAAGAATGCCGTGCTAACGGGTACCACGGTGATCAATAATCCTTTTTGGTGGACGGCCGATGACAAGTTTTTTAACTACGCCATGGCTAGCAAAATGGGGGTCGCGATTCCGCCCACGGTGCTGCTGCCGCATCACACGCACCCGCCGGGCACCTCGGATCGATCGATGCGCAATTTGATGTTTCCTCTGAATTGGGAGGAGATTTTCGACTATGTGGGCTTCCCCGCGTTCTTGAAGCCATACGATGGCGGCGGTTGGAAGCACGTCTACAAAGTTGACAATCCGCAAGAGCTATTCGATCGCTACAACAAGACCGGTGACCTTTGCATGACTCTGCAGCGCGCGGTGGACTTTACAGATTATTATCGCTGCTATGTGATTGGCCAGAAGAACGTCCACATTATGGCTTACGATCCGCGCGCGCCCCAGGAGAACCGGTACGTTTTGGACGGCCCCCCGATTGATCCGGCGATGGAAGCGCGACTGCGGAAGGATTGTCTATCGATCTGCCAAGCTCTCGGCTACGACATGAACACGGTGGAATTCGCTTGCCAGGACGGCGTCCCTTATGCCATCGATTTTATGAATCCGGCTCCCGACGCCGATGTCAAGTCAGTCGGCGAAGACAACTTTCAGTGGATGGTGAAAGCGATGGCGGATTTGACGATTGAGAAAGCTCTATCCGATGCGGCACCGGCGGCGGAATTCCGCTGGGCCAGGTTCTTGAATGGTGAATAAGTCATGACGCGACCTACTTTCAGCCTTGGTATCGAAGAGGAATACCAGAGCATTGACCCCGAAACCCGTGACCTGCGCTCGCATATTGAGTTTGAGATTCTGGAGAAGGGCAAGAGTATTTTGCGCGAGCGCGTGAAAGCCGAAATGCACCAATCGGTGGTAGAGGTGGGCACCGGCGTCTGTAAGGACATCACCGAGGCGCGCGCCGATCTTACTGAATTGCGTCGCGAAATGATTACTCTCGCCCGCAAGAGCGGCCTTCGTTTAGCCGCCGCGGCCACCCATCCGTTTGCCGATTGGCGCGACCAGGAGATCTATCCGGACGCCCGCTATCACACGATTGTGGAGGATATGCAAAACGTCGCGCGGTCGAACCTGATCTTCGGCTTGCATGTGCATGTGGGCGTGGAGGATCGCGAAACGGCGATCCATCTGATGAACGCGGCGCGGTACTTTCTGCCCCATATTCTCGCCCTGTCCGGCAACTCGCCCTTTTGGCTGGGGATGGACACGGGCCTGAAGAGCTATCGCTGTAAGGTGTTCGACAAGTATCCGCGCACCAATATTCCCGATTACTTTCCGAGTTACGGCGAGTACGAGTCATTTGTCAACTTATTGATCAAGACTAACTGCATCGACAATGCCAAGAAGATCTATTGGGATATCCGGCCCCATCCGCATTTCCCGACGCTCGAGTTTAGGGTGATGGATTTGCCGATGCGGCTGGAGGAGACGCTGGCGATTGCCGCGCTTTGCCAGGCGACGCTGGCGAAATTGTGGCAGTTGCACTCGAACAATCAAGGGTTCCGGCTTTACCGCCGCCTCCTGATCATGGAAAATAAGTGGCGTGCCGCTCGTTATGGCCTGGATGGCAAGTTGATTGATTTCGGCAAACAGACCGAGGTGCCGATGCGCGACCTGATGCTGGAGTATCTGCATTTTGTCGATGACGTGGTGGACGAGCTGGGGTCCCGCAACGAGATCAATTATGTTTATAAGATGCTGGAGAATGGCAGCGGGGCTGACCGGCAGCTGCGCGTTTTCCGCGAAACCGGCGACTTAAAAAAGGTCGTTGATTATATTATTTCCGAAACTGAGGCGGACGTATTTACTACGCCCGGTTCTGAGGCCGCGTCGACGATATGAACTTTTCGAATCTTGCTTTTGATCCTGAACTTACGGCCGGCGCGCGGAATGCCATTCGGACTTGTCTGCGGGTCAACCCGGCTGAACGCGTTACGCTGATCACCGACGAAGTGAGCCAGGAGATTGCCGCGTCGCTGGTAAGGGAGATTGAAGAAGTGGGGGCCCACTACGCGGCCTTTCGTCTGGAAGACCATTGTCAACGTCCTTCCCCCGACATGCCCGTCGTGGTGCTGGCGGACATGGAACTGAGTGAAGTGAGTATCTTCGCCGTGGTGGCGCAGCAGAATGAGTTGCAGAGCCGTATGCAGATGACCGATGTGGTGAATCGCCGCCAAATGCGCCATGCGCACATGGTGAACATCGAGAAGCGCATCATGATGCAGGGCATGCGGGCCGACTTCGCCAAAGTAGATGAGTTGACGGCCAAAATTCGAGCGATTGGCGCGGGCGCGAAATACATCTACGCGAAGACTCCGCATGGCACCGACATCTCGGCGCGCATGAACCCCGACTATAAGTGGATCAAAACCAGCGGCATCATCTCCACCATGAAATGGGGTAACTTGCCCGGCGGCGAGACCTTCACCACTCCGGGCGAAGTGAACGGGATTTTTGTGATCGATGGCGTGGTGGGCGACTATCTGTGCGCCAAGTACGGCGACTTACGCGAAACTCCGCTCACCCTTGAAGTGAAAGGGAATCGCCTGGCGGCGGCCGAGAGCAAGAATCGTGAGCTGCGGGATGAATTCTGGGAATACACCCATCGCGATGAGAATTCCGACCGGGTAGGCGAATTTGCCATTGGCACGAACTTAGCGCTGGAGGACGTGATCGGAAACATTCTGCAGGATGAAAAGATTCCTGGCATTCACATTGCCTTTGGGAACCCATACGGCGCGCACACCGGGGCTGATTGGTACTCGTCGACCCACATTGACGTGGTGGGCCGTAATTTCGATATCTGGGCCGATGACCGGCAGATCATGCGTGCTGGTAAATTTACGCCCGACTTACTGCCGGCCGCGGCGTAGAGGTTGTTGAACGCCCACATACGGGCGGGCCCTTTACCAGTGGGTGAGCGAGCCATCGGGGCGAAAGAAGATGTTTCGCCGTCCGGGCTGAGTTACTTCGCCAATTAGTTTGCATTTGGTCAAGTCGGCTCGCACGCCGAGGCCGGGGCGGTCGTTGATGATGGCCTTGCCGTCTTTGAAGTCGAGGCACTCGGGTAAATGGTCGATGGGGCGTCCGCCGTAGTTGTACTCCATGATGACGGGTCCGGCGAAAGTGGAAAGGCTGTTGACGAGGGCGGCGGTGGAAATAGGCCCGGTAAAGTGCGGGATGATGCCGACGGCATGCGTCTCGCAGATGGCCGCGATCTTCATCATTTCCGTAATGCCACCGACGTTGGGCAAGGTGGCCCGGATATAGTCGATATCGTGGTTTTCGACTAACCGGTTAAAGTCGTAGCGTTGGCCCCACTCTTCGCCGTGAGTCAGTGGCACCGAAGTCATCTGACGGAGTTTGGGCAGGTCCTGATGGGCATGTTCGTCGCGGACCGGATCCTCCACAAAGTAAGGCTCAAATTCTTCGATCAACTTACAGGCGCGCAAAGCGTCGCTGTAGTCGAAGCGTTGATGGAAGTCGATGCACCAGTCGCCGTCTTTGCCGACCGCTTGCCGCACTTCTTTACAATCGGCGGCCACTTTGCGGACGCGCTCGTGGGTATTGAAGACGCCGCCTTGCTCCGTATCGCCGGCCCCCATGCGGAAGGCGCGATAGCCCGCGTCGATCGTCGCTTTAGCCCGGTCACCGAGCGATTGGCGTGGCGAGCCCGAAGGCCGTTGCACGCCGCCGGTGGCGTAACATTCGAGATGATGGCGCACGGTACCGCCGAGTAACTCGTGTACCGGCAATCCGAGAGCCTTGCCCTTGATGTCCCACAGGGCCATGTCGAGCGCGCCGAGGGCGTGAACTTTTTCGCGGCCCGGCGGATAGAACCAGGCGATGTACATCTCCTGCCAGATCGCTTCGATTTTGAAAGGGTTTTTGCCAATCAGCGTGCCGGCGCACTGCTCAAGGGTATCCTTGGAGCCGCCTTCGCCGATGCCGATGAGGCCGGAGTCAGTCTCCACGGTGGCGATCATGGTGCTTTGATTAAACAGCTGATTCAGGTTGGGCGGCTCATAGATCCGCACGCGGGTGATCTTGGCCTTCGGCAAGGCGGCTTCGGAAGGCGTGGGCATCAGCAGGTGAGCGCCGCCTGCCGCCGAAAGGGAACGAAGAAAATGGCGTCTGTTCATATGGTTGAGTCCTTGAAGGTCGAAGTATATAACAGCCTGGTTTGTTTTTCGAAGGCGGGAATGAAAATTGGTTCATGAGGGATGTTGCAGACATGAAGGCTCTCTTGGCGTCTATCTTATTCACTTCACTAGCCCTGGGGCAGAGCACCTACACTCTTTTGCCCTCGGGCGACACCGCCCCCTCCGGCCGAGTGGATGGAACCATCGCCTACGATCCGGCCACCCGCCAGATTTACCTCTTCGGCGGCCAAGCGAACGACTTCCTCAACGACCTCTGGGTTTACTCGATGGACCAAAAGAACTGGAGCCCGCTGAACGTCAGCGGCACCCTTCCGCCTGCCCGTCTGGGCCATACCCTACTGTGGGATGCCAAACGCAATCGCCTCGTAATGTTTGGCGGCCAGTCACGCAGCTTTTTTAGCGATGTGTGGGCTTTCGACGTGGCCCGCAGCTCCTGGACGCAACTCGCGCGCGACGATGCCGGCCCCAGCCGTCGCTATGGCCACTCCGCCATTTTGGAGCCCGGGCGCGACCGCATGGTGATCTCCCATGGCTTCACCAGTTCCGGACGCTTCGACGACACCTGGGCCTTCGACCTCGCGAACAACACCTGGCGTAACCTCACCCCTTCCGGCACTAAGCCCTTGCGGCGCTGCCTGCACCACGCCGCCTACGACGCCGAGCGCAGCCAGATGCTGCTTTTCGGGGGCTGCGCCAGCGGCTTCGGCCCCTGTCCGCTGGGCGACCTGTGGGCGTTCGATCTCAATACCAACACTTGGACGGAACGTACCGGCCAAGTGAAGCCGGCACCACGTACGCATTACGGGATGGTGTTCGACGATGCGCGTAGCCAATTGGTGATCTTTGGTGGCGAAGGCAATGGCGCGTTGAATGACACTTGGGAATTCGATGCCAATCGCCGCGAGTGGCGCGAGGCCACGTTGCAGGGCGCGCCGCCGTCAGGCCGTTCGCGGCATGAGGCTACCTTTGGCTCCGGCCAGAAGACGTCCTTCTTCTTCGGCGGCACTAAGGGCTCCGGGGAGCGCACCAACGAGCTCTGGACGATGGGTGCGGCACCGGCTGCGTCGGCTGGTCCCCGGTTCACGCCACAAGGCGTTTCGAGCGTCTTCAGTCCGGAAGGCGCGCCGGTCGCGCCCGGCCAACTGGTCTCGATTTTTGGTAGCGGGTTTGGATCCGGCCAAGGACTCGCCTTTGCCTTAGATCCAGTGACGGGGCTCCTGCCTTCCTCTGGGGCTGGAGTCTCTGTTACCTGGAACGGCATCGCCGCGCCGCTCCTGTTTGCCCAGACCGATCAGTTGAACGTGCAGGTTCCCTACGAACTAAACGGCGTCGCCGAAGCCCGGCTGGTCGTCACGGTGAATGGGCAAGCCAGCACCACGGTAACGTTGCCCATGGTACCCACGCGGCCCGTGCTGTTTCCCGGTGCCTGGAACCAGGATGGAACGCTGAACTCGGCGACGAATCCCGCCAAGGCCGGCGAGGTGATCGTCCTCTACGCCACGGGGCAGGGCATCACCGTCCCCGCCAGCCAGACCGGCAGTCAGCCGAAAAACGGCTTCCCGGAGCCGGCCGCCGCCACGTCCCTTATTATCGGTGGGGAGACGGCCGGGATCCTCTTCCGGGGGCAAGCGCCAGGCACCGTTGGCCTGATGCAAATCAATGCCCGGGTGCCGCGCGGAGCCGGAACCGGCCCGCAGCCCGTCGTCCTCAAGATCGGCGATCGGCAGAGCCAGATTTTGGTGTATATCTAGTTGGCATGAACCGCCGAGATTTCCTTGCCGCCTCCCTAGGTGCCACTGCCGCTATGGGCCAACCGACGTACGAATGGGGAGGCCCCGTGCTCGATATCCATCTGCACCCCCGGCGCGATGCCCATTCTTCGAAGGAGCACATGGACGGCTCCGGCGTCACCAAGGCGGTGCTGCTGACGGACATCCGGAATCAGGACCGCGCCAAGGAGGAGATCGCCAAACAACCCCCAAACCTGATCTGGTTCGCGGCCACCGATCCGTCAAAGCCGGGTGCCATCGACATGCTACGCAAAGCAGTCACCGAAGGCGGCGCGCGCGGCTTTGGCGAGATGAAACACAACCTCGCAGTTGACGCGAAAGAAATGCGCCAAGCGTACGACCTGGCCGCCGAATTGAAGGTGCCGATCCTGATGCACTTCCAGGAAGTAAAGGGAAACTTTAACCCCGGCCTGCGTGACTTCGACAAAATGTTGAAGGCGCACAAGAAGACCACGTTCATCGCCCACGCCGACTTCTTCTGGGCCAACATCAGCGCCGACGTCCCCATGGACACCAGCTACCCGGAAGGCAAGGTGAAGCCCGGCGGCGTCTCCGATCGCCTGCTGGCTGACTTCCCCAACCTCTACGGCGACATGTCCGCTAACTCCTGCAATAACGCTCTGAGCCGTGACCCGGAATTCGCGCGCGGCTTCCTTGCG
>JANLPT010000157.1:0-11611 GCA_031367405.1 Bryobacteraceae bacterium | reverse complement strand
GCCATCAGCCTCCTCCAAGCCCCCGGCGACCCCCACGACCTGATCCACAAAAACTTCTTCCGCAACCGCGCCCAAAACGAACAGGACTTCCAACGCGCTCTCCGCGCCCTCGAGCGCAATCACCTCCTCGTAACCCCCTCAGAACAAGACGATAACCCCGAATTTGGCTCTGTTTCGCAAAACAGCCATTCCGAACCCGCACCCATCACCTCCGAGACCCCTTCCGACACCACGCCACCCCCAGAATGTGAAGCCAATATCAATTCGGGCCCCGAGCCAATGCGGCAACCAACCACCGCCGATCCCACTGAACCTCGACCACCCCATTTTTCATGACGAACTTCACCTTCCGCCAGCGGCCAGGCATCGATTGTATTTCCGAATGGCTCAGACATGGCTCGGGAATTCGTCCGTTGCCGGCGCATCGTGACCGGGTACGCGGATTTACGGCCGATTTCCTGATTCTGGATGAAGCGGCGAGTATCCCGGACGAACGCCGATGCTGGCACCGACGAATGGCGATTTGTGGTTACTGTCGACGCCGTCGGGGCGGAGGGGTTTTCTTCGATGAGGACTGGATCGCGAAGCAATCGTCCACTCGCGCGTGGCTGAAGATTTCGAATGTGATGCGCGATATGCAGGGTTGCTATTCGCGTTATTTGAATAAGAAATACTGGGCGGAGCCTTAGCTGCTGATGGCGCCCCTGCCGGTTTTATGGGCGACGGATGCAGTTTTTTTGGATGGAGCGGGGTGTAAGTCGTTTTTGCGGTACGTCGAGAACAACCCGATGCCGGCGCAGTTGAAAGGAGAAGGCGACGGATTGGGAATGGTCGAGCGCGCGGGCGAGGATGCCGGCGGGGTTTGCTTGGACGCGTGGCGTCATCTGTTTGGCAATCCGGCAGGCAATCCGGCAGGGGCGGCGGAGGCTTGGAAGGGGTATTTGGAGGGTCCGGTGGATGAGGTCCGGCGGAATGCGGGTCTCCGTCCTGGGACCTATCACCGGGTGACCGGGTGACCGCCTGGCCGGTGGCGACCGCAGTGAGGGCCGCCGGGCTAACATCTCAGCCGCCTCACCCCCGCTTGCTTTTGCTGATCTTGGCTTGTCCGTGCCCCTTGGCATGCATAACTTGCCCAGGCTCCCACGGCGACGCCGGCGGGTAAATTTCCATGCGATGCTTGCCCTTCGTCATTCCGGCGGCGGATCTCCGTCTGGAGGGACTCGGCATGGGCGAAGCGTCGCCCGGTCCATTGCCGGGTCCATGATCCCCATCTCGATCTCCAGCCATCCTTCAGCCGCCTCCGACAAAATGCACTACCTCGACCTCCGCCCCATGAGAAATCAGCAACGATTCCCAATCTCTTTTGTGCACAATTTGGCGATTCAATTCTACCGCCACCCGATCTGCTGGCAGCCCCACATGGGCCAGAAATGTGGCAACCGTTAGCCCTTCGGGAACCTCGCGGGGCTCCCCATTCAATGCGACTGTTATAGTCTTGGTTTGATTCGACATGTCCTTATAAGGAAGATCGGTTTGACACCCCCTTCCACACCCCATTATATTGGGAATTAACAGTTAGGCTCTCCTGCCTGCCGCCTCGGCCAAAATAAACTCGAAAACATGCCCGAAAGTCTAGCGCAACAATACTTCCCCATCCTGGTCCAGATCCTATTGGCCGTCCTGGTGGGGGGCGGCATGGTCGCCGTCGGCCTGCTGATCGGCAAAAGGGTGAAGAACAGCGTCAAAGAGATGCCCTACGAATGTGGCATCGTCCCCACGGGCAATGCCCGTGAACGATTTAGCGTCAAGTTCTACCTCGTCGGCATGCTGTTTATTTTGTTCGACATCGAAGCCGTCTTCCTTTACCCTTGGGCCGTCGTTTTCCGCGAACTGAAGCTTTTCGCCTGGTTTGAGATGGTGACGTTTGTAGTTTTGATTCTGGCGGGCTTCTTCTACATCTGGAAGAAAGGCGCGCTCGACTGGACGCAAACCGAAACCAGCAAGACCCATCGGCCCCCCACGGCGCGCGATTTGATGTTGACTGACGAGTTGAAAGTTGCCAGCCGGCGATAGCGCCTGGAAAGAAGTTCTGAATCCATGATTGCCGAGTCCGTTCTAGCCCGGCCCGATGTGGCCGCCGCAACCGTAGCGTTACCTGGGGCCATCTCCGCTGGCGCAGAGTCGCGCGGCGAAGTTACACTCGCTGTCGCCCCGGCTCACCTGATCGCCCTCGCCCAATTTCTCAAGAACCAACAAGGCTACGAACGCCTGAGTGCCGTCACCTGCGTCGACTGGCACCCCCGCGAACCCCGTTTCGAAGTCGTCTATCAGCTCCACTCCATTCGCCACAACCTCCGCCTTCGCCTCAAGGTGACGCTGGGCTCCGACAAGCCTGAAGTGGAAAGCGTGGTCGGTGTTTGGCGGAGCGCCAATTGGTACGAGCGCGAAGTCTTCGACCTGTTCGGCGTCACCTTCCTCCATCATCCGGACTTGCGCCGCATCTTAATGCCTGAGGGCTGGGACGGCCATCCGCTCCGCAAAGATTTTCCGGTGCATGGCCACAAGTACAGCTATCAGGAGGAAGGCTAACCCAACATGGAAGAGACATTAATCGCCTCGCCGGAAACGGGCAGCACGCGCAAGATGACCTTGAACATGGGTCCGCAGCATCCGTCCACGCATGGCGTGCTGCGCATCGTGCTTGAACTCGATGGCGAAACGATTTTGACCGCTACGCCCGACATCGGCTATCTGCACACGGGTATCGAGAAGGAATTCGAGGTTAAGCTCTACGCGCAGGGCACACCGCTTACCGATCGCGTCGACTATCTGGCCAATTTATCGAATAACCTGTGCTACGCGCTAACGGTGGAGAAGTTACTCGGCCTGGAAATGCCGGCCCGCGTGAATTATACGCGCGTCTTGATGGCCGAACTTACCCGCCTCAATAGCCATCTGGTGTGGCTCGGCACCCATGCGCTCGATATCGGTGCCATGAGCATGTTCTTCTATTGCATGCGCGAGCGCGAAGACATTCTTCGTATTTTCGAAATGTTCTCGGGTCAACGGATGATGACGAGTTACATCCGCATCGGCGGCCTGGCGCTCGATCATCCGCGCGGCGGGCTGCAGACCATTCAGAAGTTTATTGACACTTTTCCGTCGAAAGTCGACGAATACGAAAACTTACTCGACCAGAATCCGATCTGGAAGAATCGCACGCAAGGCGTGGGGCACATTCCGCTCACCGACATGCTGGATCTAGGCGTTACGGGACCCATGCTTCGCGCCGCCGGCCTGGCTTGGGACATCCGCAAGAGTGAGCCTTACTCTGGTTACGAGCTATTTGACTTCGAAATTCCCACCCGCCAGGAAGGCGACGTCTATGCGCGCTATCAGGTACGCATGGATGAGATGCGGCAATCAGCTCGCATCATCCAGCAGGCGTTGGCCGGTATGCCGGAAGGCCCTTTCAAAGCCGACGCGCCTAAGGTGTTGTTGCCGGATCGCGAAAAGATGAAGACCCAGATGGAAGCGCTCATCTATCACTTCAAGATTGTCACCGAGGGGTTCGCCGTGCCACGAGGCGAAGCCTATGTGGCCGTTGAGTCGCCGCGCGGTGAACTCGCTTATTACATCGTCAGCGACGGCGGATCGAAGCCCTATCGTGTTCACATGCGCACGCCCAGCTTCGGCAATCTTCAGGCTTTGCCCGCCATGATCGAAGGGACTCTCATCGCCGACTCGATCGCGGGTTTAGGCAGTATGGATTTCGTCTTGGGAGACGTCGACCGATGAGCCTACCACCAGTGACGCCGCCACTCTCTCAGGAGACCTTGGCGCGTTGGCAGAAGATCTTGGATGCCTATCCCGCCGGTCGTAAGCGTTCGGCCGTGATTCCGATGCTGATCTACGCCCAGGACGAAACGGGGATCATCACGCGCGCATTGATGGAAGAGATTGCGCGGCGCGCCGAGGTGGAGTATCTGCAAGTCGAAGAAGTGGTGGGCTTCTATTCGATGTTACGCAAGCAGCCCCTGGGTAAGTATCATGTGCAGGTCTGCACCAACATTAGCTGTATGTTGGCCGGCGGGATGGAACTGTGGCAACATGCTTGCCAGAGTCTGCATCTGGGCCATAAGCAAACGTCCCCCGATGGCTTAATTTCTATTGAAGAAGTGGAGTGTATGGGCGCTTGCGCTTGGGCCCCGGCCATCGAAGTGAATTACGATTTTCATCACCATGTAACGCCGGCGCGCTTCGATGAGATCATCGGCGAATTGAAGGGAAGGCGCTAGTGTTTAATCAACCGAGTCCGCATGAGGTGAAGATCCTGACGCGCCGCTTTGGCGTCCCAAACTCTTTTACGATTGATGCGTCCTTCGCGCATCAGGGCTATGACGGCTTCAAGAAAGCCATCGCCATGGGTGCCGACGCCATCATCAACGAGATCAAAGCTTCGTCGCTGCGCGGCCGCGGCGGTGCCGGATTCCCTACCGGCCTCAAATGGAGCTTCATTCCGCGCACTTCGCCCAAACCGAAATATATCGTCTGCAACGCCGACGAAAGCGAGCCCGGTACCTGCAAGGATCGGCTACTGATCCAGAACGACCCGCACAGTCTGATCGAGGGCATGCTGATCGCCGGCTTCACCATGAACTCGAACACCGGCTACATCTATGTTCGCGGCGAGTATCGCTATCTGATCGCGATTTTAGAAACCGCTATTGCCGAAGCCTATCAGCACAATTTACTCGGCCAGAATATTCAGGGCACGGGGTGGAATTTTGACCTATACGTGCATTCAGGCGCGGGCGCGTATGAGTGCGGCGAAGAGAGTGCGCTACTGAATTCACTGGAAGGTAAGCGCGGCACTCCCCGCTTGAAGCCACCTTTTCCCGCGACTCATGGCTTATATCAATCGCCGACGTTGTTGCATAACGTCGAGAGCTTCTGCGCAGTCACTCACATTATTCGTGACGGGGCGGCGGAGTTCGCCAAGCATGGTCCGGAGAAGAGTGGCGGTACCCGGCTGATGTGTATCTCGGGCCATGTCCAGCGGCCCGGCGTTTACGAATTGCCGCTGTCGACCACCTTGCCGTTTCTGATCAACGAGGTCGCGGGCGGTCTGCGCCCCGGACGGACCTTGAAAGCCGTGCAACCGGGTGGCTCGTCCTCGCCCATCTTACTGCCGGAAGAGTGTAACGTGGGCCTCGACTTTGACTCGTTGGCCAAAGCAGGCACCATGGCCGGATCAGGCGGCATCGTCGTCCTGGATGACACCGCCGATATTGTCGCTTACGCGCTGCGCATTATTAGTTTCTACCAACATGAAAGCTGCGGTTGGTGCATTCCGTGCCGCGAAGGCACCACGTGGCTGAAGAAACTTCTGGGCCGTTTGAACCAGGGCGAAGGTACCATGAAGGACGTTGACTTAGTCGGCGAACTCGCTAAAAATATGTTCGGCCGCACTTTCTGCGCGTTGGGCGATGCCGCCGCCTGGCCGACCGGCTCCATTGTCAAAAAGTTCCGCCGGGAGTTTGAAACTAAGCTGGCGGCGCATCAAGAGCGGCAAGTTACGGCCGAATTGGTGAGCATCGGATAACTATGGCTACCACCCCCGCCCCGCCCACTATTATTAACGCCAGGCTGAATGGGCAGGAAATCCAAACTAAGCCTGGCACTTTGCTCATTACCCTGACTAAGGAATTGGGCGTTGAGGTGCCTGCTTTCTGTTACTACGAAGGCTTCACGCTGCAAGCGGCTTGCCGCATGTGCCTGGTGCAGGTGAATGGTTCGCCCAAGTTACTGCCGGGTTGCACCACCATCGTCACCGAAGGCATGGCGATCGAGACGGAGAGCCCATTGGTCGTCGAAGCGCGCAAGTCGATGCTCGAGTTTTTGCTGGTGAATCACCCGCTCGATTGCCCGGTTTGCGATAAGGGCGGCGAGTGTGAGTTACAGGACATGGTCTTCAAATACGGGGCCGGCGAAAGCCGTTTTGCCGATATCAAACACCATGAGCCGGAGCGGCCATTTTCTCCCGTCGTCTATTACGACCCCGCCCGCTGCATTCTCTGTTATCGCTGTGTCCGCGTTTGTGACGAGGGCTATGGCGTTAATGCGTTAGGCGTCGTCAATCGGGGGGTGCATAGTGAGATCGCGCCCAATCTAGGCGATCAGCTGAATTGCGATGAGTGCGGCGCTTGCATTGACATCTGCCCCGTCGGCGCGCTTACCTCAAACACCTATCGCTACAAGACGCGTCCTTGGGAAATGAAGCATGTGGGTACTACTTGCGCGCATTGCTCCAACGGTTGCAAGACGACCTTGGGGGTGCGCAATGACGAGATCATGCGCGCTAATAACCGCGACTCTTCCGGCTTAAACGACGAATTCCTCTGTATCAAAGGCCGCTTCGGTTTCGACTTCAATCACCACGCCGAGCGCCTGCAGTCGCCTCTGCTGCGAATCGATGGTGAACTCCGGCCGGTAAGTTGGTCGAGAGCTCTCGCCGCCGTGGCAAGTAAGTTCAGCGAAGTGAAGGCCGCTGGCGGTAAGTTTGGGGTTGCCGCCTCCAATCGCACCAGTAACGAAGAAAATTACTACTTACAGAAATTCGCGCGGCAAGGGCTGGGAACCAATAATATTGACCACGTCCGCACGGGCGATGTCGTTACCTTGGTGGATGCCCTATCCGGCAAGCAGGGCACGCTCGCCACGATGGCTGACCTCTACCGGACCAGGGCCGCGCTGGTGATCGGTACTGATCTGGCGCAACAGCATCCGCTGCTCGCCTACGAGTTACGCCGTAACTGGCGTCATCATCAGGCGCGTATCTATGCGATGACTCCGGGCCCGGTGCGGGAAGATAAGTACGCCGCGCTTACCGCCCGCGTCGGCTTCGGCCAAGAAATGGCAGCCCTCGAAGCCTGGCGCGATCAACTGGCCAAGGAGCCGGATCTCCTGATCCTGTTCGGCGACTCAATCAAAGGCGAAGCCGTGTGCCGCTTGGTTGATTTCGGCGAGTCGCTCGGCATCCCGGTAAAGTATGTGGCCTTAGTCGACTACGCCAATTCACGTGGGGCGATCGACATGGGGCTCGTCCCCGAGTTACTGCCTGGGTTTGTGGCTTCGAATCAAGCAGGTCTGACGCTGCCCGAAATGCTGAATGACCCGCATCTCGACGTGCTCTGGGTGGTGGGTGCAAATCCGCTTGCCCGTCATCCCTTGGCGAGTTCGAAGGCCTTCGTCGTCGTGCAGGACCTTTTCCTCACCGCCACTGCCGCGCGGGCCGACGTCGTGTTTCCCGCCGCTTCCGCGTACGAGAAAAAGGGCACTGTCACGAACGTCACCGGCGAAGTGCAGCGCTTAAGCGCGGCCGTCAAAACCATGGGGACCAAGCCGGATCTGGAGATTTTCGGCCTGCTGGGCAAAGAAATGGCCCTCGAACTCGGTATTTGGTCAGCGGATGCCGTCTTCAACGAGATTCGGCAGAACGTGCGTGGCTATAATATAACGATGCCGGTTTTGGCTAGTGGCGGCGCCGCGCTCACGATGCCGGTTAATGGCCGGGTGAATGTGGAGATGCGGCCTGACCTGGTGCGGTCGGCGGGAGATACCTTGTTTACTTCAGGTTCAATGACGAAATACTCGCCGGTGCTAAACTCGGTGGCGGAACGTCCGGGAAAGCTGTACAAACCGGTTTAAGTGCATGGACTTCTTCCTCGTTAGTTTGATTAAAATTGTGGTGGTGTTTGGGGCGTTCATGACGGCGCTCGCTTATTTGCAATGGGTAGAGCGGAAGGTCCTGGCCCATATTCAGTTACGGCTGGGGCCGCAACGGGTGGGGCCGCATGGGTTGTTGCAGCCGCTGGCGGATGTGATCAAGTTAGCCACGAAGGAGGGAGTCATCCCGGCCAACGTCAACACTTTCTTTTACATCCTGGCACCGTTTCTGGCCGTATCCCTCGCGTTGATTTCGATTGCTGTCATTCCGTTTGGCCCCGCCATCGAACTCTTCGGTGTCCGCACGAATCTGGAACTGACGAGCTTGAATATCAGCGTGCTCTTTGTGTTGGCCCTAAGCTCGGTCGGCGTTTACGGCATCGCTCTCGGCGGCTGGGCGTCGAATAACAAATACTCGTTGATGGGTGGCTTGCGCAGTTCGGCGCAGATGATCAGTTACGAATTACCGATGGCGATTGCGCTGGCCACTCCACTACTCGTTTTGAATACCCTCGACCTGCGGCAGATCGCGGAACGTCAAGGCGGAGGCTGGTTCTGGAATTGGACCGCCTTCAGTTACCCGCCTCTTCTGTTGGTCGCGTTTTTTGTCTTCCTGGTGGCTGCTTTCGCGGAAACGAACCGCGTTCCGTTTGACTTACCCGAAGCCGAGAATGAGTTAGTGGCGGGCTTTCATACGGAGTATTCGAGTCTGGCTTTTGCGGGATTCTTTATGGCCGAGTATGCCAACATGCTCACGATTACCTGCGTGGCGACCACTATTTTTCTGGGTGGTTGGCACCCGCCTTTTCCTGCGCCTTACTCAAACTTTGTGCCGACGGCTCTATTCTGGTTTTTCGGCGCGGTGCTTTTATTTCACGGGCTTGCCCAGCCGGCTCGCCGGTGGGATCGCTTCACTTTCCCCATCTTTGGTGTGCTCTCGCTCGGCCTCGGCGCTATCTTCCTCGTGGCCGCTACCCTCTTACCCGTAATTGGCCAAATCCTGTTGCCCGTGTTTTGGTTTGTAGCCAAAGTCGGCGTACTGCTCTTCCTCTTTATCTGGGTGCGAGGCACCTTGCCGCGCTTCCGCTATGACCAACTGATGCGCTTCGCTTGGACTTTCCTCTTCCCCCTCGCGCTCGGTTGTTTACTGTTGACCGGTCTCGGAGTGGCTCTGTTCGGATGATCCCCATGCCCAATCTCGATGTCATCGCTTTCCTCGTGCTGGCGACTTTTGCTGTGCTCTGCGGGCTCAGCGTCATCTTACAAAAGCATGCCGTGGCGAGTGCGCTCTCCTTAGTTGGGGTGATGGGGTCACTCGCTGTGCTGTATCTGATGCTGGGAGCGGAGTTTCTCGCCGCCGTGCAGATGATTGTCTATGCCGGCGCGATCATGGTGCTGTTTGTATTTGTGATTATGTTACTCAATGCGGGTAGCGAGAATCGTGGCCCGGCGCGTTATTTTGCTTATCTGGTGGGCCTCCCCGCGCTGCTGGTATTTCTCGGCATCGTGGCCACGTTTATCTTGCGCGAACTTCCGAACACGGCTGCTGTCAAATTCGGAGGCTTTACGCAGGGCGGTCCGGCGCCCATTGGACGCTTGCTGTTTACCCAATATCTGTTGCCTTTTGAAGTTACATCCCTGCTCGTGCTGATCGCCATTATCGGGGCGATGGTGCTGGCGAAGAAGGAGATCGACTAACATGATGCTCCCCAACGCCGTCCCGGTCAGTTGGTATCTGGTGCTCAGCGCTATCTTGTTTAGCATGGGCGTCGCCGGCTTTCTCATCCGCCGCAACATCATCACGGTCTTCATGTGTATTGAGCTGATGCTGAATGCGGTGAATTTGAGCTTCGTCGCATTCTCTTACGAACTTAAGAAAATTGACGGGCAGCTCTTTACCTTCTTCGTCATGGTGGTCGCGGCCGCTGAGGCGGCGGTGGGCTTGGCTATTATCCTGACGGTGTTCCGGCACCGGATGTCGCTCGAAATTGATGACGTGTCCAGCCTGAAAAATTAGAAACATGACAGAATCTCAAAGTCTTTGGCTTATTCCGATCCTGCCGCTGATCGGTGCCGCCCTAAACGGATTGCTGGGACGCCGCTTGCCGAAGATGGTGGTGAGTGCGATTGCCATCTTGTCCGTGTTGGGTTCGTTCCTGTGGGTAATGAAGAGTATCTCCGCCCTCGGTGACCTTGACGTAGCGCACTCGGAACACTATTTCACCTGGATTCACAGTGGATCGCTCGACATCGGTGTCGATTTCCTCCTCGACCGCCTAACGCGTGTCATGCTTCTCATTGTCACCGGCGTTGGCCTCTTGATTCACGTCTACGCTGTGGGCTACATGGACCATGAAGAAGGTTTTGCGCGTTTTTTTAGTTATCTCAACCTCTTCATGTTCTTCATGCTCACGTTAGTGCTCGCCAAAAGCTTCCTGCTCGTATTTGTCGGCTGGGAGGGTGTGGGCTTGGCCAGTTACTTACTGATTGGCTTTTATCTAAAAGAAAAGTTTGCCGGTGACGCCGGTAAGAAGGCGTTTATCGTCAACCGGATTGGTGACTTCGGCTTTTCGCTGGCAATGTTTCTGATCGTCATTACCTTTGGCTCGCTCGACTTCACTAAGGTTTTTGAAATGGCGGCGAAGATGCCGGTGGAGACGCAAGCTGGAACTTTGACCGCGATTGCCCTGTTGCTGTTTGTCGGTGCCTGCGGCAAGTCGGCGCAAATGCCCCTGTATGTCTGGCTTCCTGACGCCATGGCCGGCCCGACCCCAGTTTCGGCTTTGATTCATGCGGCCACCATGGTGACAGCCGGCGTTTACATCGTGGCCCGGGCGAGCGTGATTTTTGACCGGGCACCGATGGCCCTCGACGTGGTTAGCTACATCGGCTTACTCACGGCCGTGGTCGCCGCCACCATCGGCATGACGCAGTACGACATCAAGAAGGTCTTCGCTTACTCCACCGTGTCGCAGTTAGGCTTCATGTTTATGGCTTGCGGCGCTAAGGCGTACAGCGCCGGTATTTTCCATGTCGCTACCCACGCATTTTTCAAAGCTCTGCTCTTCCTCGGTGCCGGCAGCGTGATCCATGCGCTCCACGGTGAGCAGGATATGCGGCAAATGGGCGGCCTGCGGTCTAAACTTCCCTATACGTTTTGGACGATGATCTGGGCTTGGCTGGCTATCTCTGGCGTGCCTGGCCTTTCCGGCGCGGTGAGTAAAGACGAGATTCTCATCGCGGTGTACGGTAAATCGGAGTGGATGTTTTGGGTGGGGGTAGTGACAGCGGGAATTACGGCTTTCTATGTTTCGCGGGCCATGTTCATGACTTTCTTTGGTGACTACCGCGGCAAGGCGCATCCCCATGAATCGCCGGCAGTGATGTGGGTGCCCCTCGTGGTGCTCGCGTTTCTCAGTATTACGGGTGGCTACATGATGCGCGACTTAGTGCATACTATTGGGCCCGAAGTAAGTCATGGCGGCGACCATGCTTGGCTCGAATTCATCATCCCCGCCTTCGGACTGATGGGCATCGCGTTAGCTGCCTTCCTCTATCTCATGAATCGGGGCGTCTCGCAGTCAATTGCCCGGGCGCTGGGGCCGGTGTATCGCCTCGTCTACGACAAATACCGCGTCGACGAATTTTATGATGCGCTCTTAGTGCGCCCCATACAGGCCGGCTCTACACTGGTCCTTTGGAAGGGGGTCGATCTCCTCCTCATTGATGGCTTCGTCAATGGTGTGGGGCGCGCGGCCTCGGCGCTGGGTGGTTTCTTACGTCGATGGCAAGGCGGCCATGTTCCCTCTTACGCCACCTGGATCGTGCTGGGCGCGGCGGCAGTCCTCATCGGCTTCCAGTTAATGGTAGGGGGCAGCCGGTG
>JANLPT010000115.1:0-14997 GCA_031367405.1 Bryobacteraceae bacterium | reverse complement strand
CTCGGCTTCCAGGACGACCAAATCGATGGCGACGTCGGCGCACTCTCCGGCGGGTGGAAGATGCGCGTCGCCCTCGCGCGGGTGCTGCTGGGACGCCCCGACGTCCTCCTGATGGACGAACCCACCAACCACCTCGATCTCGAAAGCATCATCTGGCTTGAGCAGTTCCTCAAGGCCTACCCCGGCGCACTCCTGATGACCTCGCACGACCGCGAGTTCATGAACCGCGTCGTCACCAAGATCGCCGAAATCGACGCTGGCGAAATCATCGCCTACTCCGGCAACTATGACTTCTACGAACGCGAATGCGTCATCCGCGAAACGAATCATCAGGCCGCCTTCGCCCGCCAGCAAGCCATGCTCGCCAAAGAGCAGCGCTTCATCGAACGCTTCAAAACCCACGCCGCCAAAGCCGCCCAAGTGCAAAGCCGCATCAAGCAGCTCGACAAGATCGAAAAGCTGGAGATGCCCAAGAAGCGGCAAGTGGTCAATTTCGATTTCCGCGTGCCCCCGCGCTCCGGCGACCAGGTGGCGGTCATCGAAAACGTCCACAAAGCCTATGGCAAGCGGGTCATTTACGAAGGCCTCACGCTCACCATCCGCCGCGGCGAACGCTGGGCCGTCATGGGTCGCAACGGTGCCGGCAAGACTACCTTGCTCAAAATGATCGCCGGCGTCACAACGCCAGACCAGGGCAGTGTCCGCCTCGGTGCCAGCCTCAACATGGGCTACTTTGCGCAGCAAAGCCTCGACGTGCTCGACGCCAACCTCACCGTCATCGAACAACTGCAGTATGACTTTCCCGCCGATAGCATCGGCTCTCTTCGTTCGCTGGTCGGTGCCTTCCAGTTCTCCGGCGACGACGCCGACAAGCCGATCCGGGCCTTATCGGGCGGCGAAAAGTCCCGTCTCGCCATGGCCCGCATGCTCTACAACCCGCCCAATTTCCTCGTCCTCGACGAACCCACCAATCATCTCGACCTCGCCACCAAAGAGATGCTGGTCGGCGCACTCAAGAACTTCGAAGGCACCATGATTTTCGTCTCGCACGACCGCATGTTCCTCCGGGGACTCGGCTCACGCGTCCTCGAACTCGGCGGCGAATCCGGCACTGATCGTGAACCACGCGTCTATCCCGGCAGCTATGTCGAATACGTTCAAGCGCTTGGCCACGAGGCACCCGGTATCTACACATGACCCGGCGCACAGTCTTACCGCTCGCTCTCCTCACCGGATGCCATCGCACCGGCCAACGGGTCATCGGCGTCGTCCCCAAGGCCACCTCGCATCTTTTCTTTATGGCCGTCCACGCTGGTGTCCGGCAAGCCGCCCAGGAGTTCGCCTACGACATTGACTGGAACGGCCCCCAGGATGAAACGGACCATGCCCGCCAGATTCAAGTCGTCGACGCCATGGTTGCGCGGAGGGTCAGCGCTCTCGCCATCTCGGCCACCGACGAGAACACGCTGAGCCAAGCCGTGCAGCGCGCCATCGACGCCGGTATTCCCGTCTCCGTCTTCGACTCGGGAGTGAACGCGCACGGCTACCTTACGTTCGTCGCCACCGACAATCTCGCCGCCGGCGTCACCGCCGCTGAACGCTTGGCCGTCCTGACCAACCGCCAAGGGAAAATTGGGATGGTGATGCACAAGCCCGGCGGCACCTCCACCATGCTCCGTGAGCAAGGCTTCGAAGCGACGATGAAAAAGTACCCGGACATCACCATCGCCGCCCGTCAATACGGCATGGCAGACCGTGCTAAAGCCCGCGCCGCCGCCGAGAACATGCTCACCGCCCACCCCGGCCTGGCCGGACTCTTTGCCTCGAGCGAAGCCAGTTCCTTGGGGGCCATGCAGGCCATCGAGAGCCGGGGCTTGTCCGGCAAAGTGAAGCTGATCACCTTCGACACCAGCGAGTCGCACGTCGCCGCCTTGAAGGCCGGCACCATTGACCTGATGCTGGTGCAGGACTCCCGCCGCATGGGCTACGAAGTGGTGAAGTCGCTCGCCGTCAAGTTACAAGGCGGTGTGCCGCCGGCGCGAATGGACCTACCTGTCCAAGTCATCGCGAAGACTGACCTCGGCCGTCCCGACATCATGGCCCTCCTCGCCCCCAAGATGGACCGATGAAGTACGACGCCACCCTGAAAAAGCTCTTCCAGCGTCCACCGAACCGGCTCCTCTCTTTAGTCCTCGGCCAGGAAGTCGTCGTCACCCGGACCTTGCCCACCGAACTGATCACCGTGGCCAATCTGCACCCCGACCTGCTCTTTGATACCGACCAAGGACTGCTGATTCACACCGAGTTGCAAGGCTACAGGCAGGACAATTTCGCGCAACGCAACCTGCTCTATTTCGCCCTCGTCTTGCGCGACTATGGGCGCGCGCCCGTCCAGATCGTGTTCTGGCTCGGCCCCGGCAAAATCGGCGTTGGCGATGGCCTCAGTCTTCCTCCGGCGCTCGAATACCGGTATCGCCTCATTGACGTCGGCGAAATCGACGGAGAGCGGCTCTTGGAGAGCGAAGACATCGGGGAAGCCATCTTCGCGGTCCTCTGTAAGCTCCAAGACCAGCGCGGTGCCATCGCCCGCATTCTTACGCGCATCAGCGCTTTGCCGGTCCCCCAGAAGCTTGAAGCCGTCGCGGAGCTTCTGATATTATCGGGGTTGCGAGGCCTTTTAACGCTCGTCAATGAGGAGATTCGGAGTATGCCCGTTTCGATCGACATTCATGAAAATGAGTTCCTCGAAGGAATTTTTCAGGACGGCCGCGAAGACGGCCGCAAAGAAGGCCGCGACCGCGGCGCGGCGACCGTGCGCGCGATTCTCCTGGCCTTCCTTGAGCAACGCTTCGGCATTGTTCCCGCCGAAGCCCGCCAACGAATCCTCGCCGCAGACCTCGACATTCTCGACCGCTGGACGAGCCGCCTTGGCTCTGCGACGTCCTTAGAACAAATCCTGCTGTAACCAACGGGGCGAAGAGCAAAGAGTCAGTTAACTCGTTTCGCTAACCACTCAATTGACTGGCCGCTGTCGCCGATTTGCGAAGTGAATTTTATCTCGTCCTTGTTAACCACTTTGCCCTTGTAACTGAGCGTCATCTCATTGTCCTGAATTTTGGCTTTGATCGTAAATCTGAGATTGTCCCCCTCGATCTTTCCGTCTTCGATAGTGGACTTCCCCGTGAACGAACTCACCGTTTCGCCGCTCAGTTTGGTGCCTTCGGCCTTCAGGCTGAAGGTTCGTTGCATCGCTCCATTGGGGCCTTCGGCCGTAGCCGCCCACTGGCCAGTAACATCGGCCGCCCATGCGGCGATCGTGTAAGTGAGCAGGACAAGTAACATGCGTTTCATGAGTCAGTAAACCTTTCGAATCCAGCTGGCGCGGGCCGGGTAGCCGGGCCAAGCCGCCGCGCCTCATATTATCAGGCTCGCAACAGGCGGCGCGCGTTATCCGCGTAAACTTTCTTCAAGACTGCGTCCGAGAGACCCAAACCGTAGATGCGCCAGCGGCCCTGCGGCGGCACCTTCGCCGGTGCGTAGTCGAAGTACTCATCCCCGGTTTCGAGGAACCGGAAGTAAATCTGATACAGCAAATCGCCAAAGACCTGCTGCGGGAACTCGTCGCCATGCGGCACCGCGTCGGTGCCGAAGACAATGCGGTCCTGATATTTGTCGAAGAACCGCTTGGCGGCGCGTGGCTGGCGGCCGAGTTCGCCGATGCGCGCCGCAATGTCGATGTGCAGGTTCGGATAACGGCCCAGCCGCTCGGCCACGTGGCCCAGATTCTCGGCGAAGTTGCCCGCATGCAGGGCGACGAATTGCGTCTTAGGATGGCGGGCAACGACGCGGTCGCGCGCCGCGAGTAACTGGTCGTTCGACGGAAACCCGGGGCCGTAGAAGCTCCAGTCGGGATGGTTGTTGAGCTCTTCGTAACGCTCGTTGTTTCGATCGGCCGGAGTAAAGAAAGCCAGCGGATCGGAGACATGAATCGCCACCGGAATGCCCATCGCCGCGCAAGCCTCCCACATAGGATCGAAGCGCCGGTCATCCACCGCAATCAGCTTGCCTGCGGTGACATCTTCCCGGAGGTATAAGCCCAGGGTCTTCAGGACTTTTAAACCGCGTGCACCGGCTTTGGCAGCCGCCACCACTTCATCGGCCTGGCGTCGGGGATAATCAGAAGCCGCAATCGCCGTCCACATCGGCTCCATAAAGGTCATGAAGCGTCCGGGTTGCACCTTGTCGTACTTACCGATGGCGTCACGAACGCCCGCGCCATAGCCGCCGGTAAGATTGCAGAGCGTGCGAATGTTGCGCCTCTCCATAACGGCGAGTAACTCGGCGGGCGGTGCCAAGTAAGTGCGTTCCGCCACCAAACTCACGCCGTTCTGGCTCTTAGCGGACCAGCAAAGGTGCGCATGGAAGTCAATGGCCGGATAGCGCGCCCGTTCAACTTTCGTCACCGCGGCCGCCAGCATGCTGGTGGGTTCAAAGTCCTTCAGAGGCAGTTGCTGGGCAGCCAGGGGGGCAGCTAACAGAAAATGTCGTCGTCGCATGAAGTGCATGATAGCGTGAGAGTTGATGACTCAACTGGAAGGCCGCGTTATTCTCGTCACGGGAGCAGCCAAGCGGATCGGCCGCGCCATCGCTCTGCGCCTCGCCCGCGAAGGCGCGCGCGTCGCCATCCATTACAGCGCCTCGCGTGCCGAGGCCGAAGCGACCGCCCTGCAATGCGGTAACGCCCCCATCTTTGCCGCGAACCTCGAGCGCGTGAAAGAGATCGAGCGCCTCTTTGCCGAGGTTTACGGCCACTTCGGCCGCCTTGATGGGCTCGTCAACAACGCCGCTCGTTTCGCAAGGCGCAACCCGCTCGCCATTACCGAAGCCGACTGGGATTTCATCCATTCCGTGAACCTGAAAGCTGTCTTCTTTTGCTGCCAGCAAGCCGCGCGGATCATGTTGCCCAATGGCGGCGGACGTATCGTGAACATCAGTTCTGGTGGCGCCCTTCGCCCATGGCCGGACCATGCCCATTACTGCGCCTCCAAGGCCGGTGTCGCGCACTTAACCCGCGCCCTCGCCGTCGCCTGGGCACCGCACATCAGCGTCAATTCCGTAGCGCCAGGAGTGATTCCCTTTGGCGAGGAGAACGAACCGGGCGTTCGCGCTTTAATCGACAAGAGCCCCGTCCATCGCCCGGGAACCGGCGAGGAGATCGCCGAGGCTGTCGTCCATTTTATGAACTCCTCGACCTTTACGACCGGCCAAGTGTTGGCCGTCGATGGCGGGCTGAATCTGGTTTAGATATTCAGGCGCGTCATGACGTCGGTGGACGTTCCACTATCGCGGCTCCGCCGGCGCGCCATCAAGACCAACGCGACAGCGCCGCCACTACTCGCGCCCACCAAGCCCAGCAACCCCACCATGCGAAAGCTATCGAGCACCAACCCGCCGATATTGGGCATGCGGGTCGGCACGGTATCGCTGAATTCGACGACGGTGTCGTACTTAATCTTGTCGAGCACGAGGGCGGCGTCTTCCGGAACCGGGGGCAACGCCACCACGACCAGCGCGCCGGATCGCCTCGCATTCAAGCCAGCGAATTGTTGAAATGGGCGCAGTTGTTGCCGGGCAATCGCATGGTTCGGGAAACCCGCAATCACCACTCGCAGTCCACCCTTGTCTGTCGGATAGCGCGCGACGAGAATCTCGGTGCCGTACTGGAACGCCGCTGCGGCGAGGGGTAATTCACCCAGAAAAGCGGCTAACGAATGCGGCCCGACGATGTAGTGCTTCGAGGTGGCACCTTCCGGCAGGAACATCGGCAAGGCGGGTAAGGAACGGTTGCGATACTCGGGAAATCGCTCCACCCAGAAACCGATTTCGCTGGCGGATGGCCGGTAACTGCCTTCAAATCGCACCAGATAATTCCCCACCGCCGCGAACGTAACGCCTTTGGCCGCCAAGGCATTTTTCATCAGCGGAACCGGTGTGCCTCCCGCGGGCGCTTGCCAATAGAAGGCCGCCATCGGGCCAGTGGACTCGTTAAAACGCCAAGCCGTTGCCGTCAGTGGCCGGCCACCTTGCGCGTAAGTGGCCTTTTCGCCTTCGACAAAGCCGTACTCCCGCCAGACGTCAGCTTGAGCGGCAGTGTCCGCCGGACTTACCGTTTTGCGCTTATACGCATCGATTTCAGGGGGCCAGATAGCGGCTGGCGCACCCAGCGCCAGCGTCAACAATAACCCAATTAGCTGCCATGGCATTTCTTGTATTTCTTACCCGATCCGCAGGGGCACGGATCGTTCCGGCCCACTTTGTCCGCCTTGACAACGGGAGCTAGAGTCGCGATGTCGCCACCACCTACAAATTGCATAGACGCCATTTCACGCTCTTTGTTCCGCTGCACCGTCCGCGTAAAATCCACCATGGCGGACTGAGCCGCCTTGCGGTCGATGACCGGCTCCGGCTCCTCCTGAATCTCGTCCTCCGCGTAGCGGTCCGGACTCTGGTAAGGGAGTTGGCCCCCCTCCGCCTGCAGGAAGAACAGGATACGAATGGACTCGTCTTCGATACGATCCATCATGTCCTGGAAGAGCGTATAGCTCTCCTTCTTGTATTCGATCAACGGATCTTTTTGGCCGTAGCCGCGCAGGCCAATGCCTTCCTTGAGGTGATCCATCGACAATAAGTGGTCTTTCCACTGGTTGTCGATCACATGCAGCGTCACCATGGCTTCGGTTTGGCGCATGAACTCTTCGCCGACCATCGTCTCTTTTTCGACGTAGCGCTTCATGACGATGTCGCGCACCGTCTCTTCCACTTCGCTCCGCGATTGGCCCTTAAGATCGGCGGGCTTCACCCGGACTCCGAATTGGGTAAGTAAGTCGGTGTCAAGGCTGAGTAAATCCCAGGTTTCGGGAAGCGAGCCTTCCGGCATCCGCAGATCGACAAAAGTGCCGATCATGCCGTCAATGATCTCGGCGATCTTTTCGCGCTGGTTCTTGCCTTCCAGCAAACCGCGCCGCAAACCATAAACGGCCTGCCGCTGCTTGTTCATTACGTCGTCGTATTCGAGTAGATGTTTGCGAGCCGCAAAATTTTGCGCCTCCACGGCCTTCTGCGCCGCCGCGATGCGTTTAGTGATCAGGCCACTCTCGATCGGCACGTCTTCTTCCATGCCTAAGCGCAGCATCAGGTTTTGAATGCGTTCGCCGCCGAAGATGCGCAGCAGGTCGTCCTGCAGCGAGAGGAAGAAACGCGCTGACCCAGGGTCGCCCTGACGACCGGCGCGGCCGCGCAACTGGTTGTCAATCCGGCGGCTCTCATGCCGCTCGGTGCCCACAATGTGCAAGCCACCGGCGGCCACCACCCGCTCGTGTTCCGCATCGCAGACCAGCTTGTGCTTCTGGTAAATCTCATTCCAGAGGTCGATGGGCACGCGCGAATTGTTGCCCGACCGCTGGAAATAGTAAAAGTGTTTATCGGCAATCAGCGAGGCGATGCCGGGAGGCAGCGATTCGCAAAGCCCCTTCTTCCCCGCCTCTTCCTGCGCCAAAAACTCAGCATTGCCGCCCAGCAGAATGTCAGTGCCCCGGCCGGCCATATTCGTCGAGACCGTCACCGCCTCATAGCGCCCCGCCTGGGCCACAATGAAGGCTTCGCGTTCGTGATTCTTGGCGTTCAGCACCTCGTGCCGCACGCCCATCTTCTTCAAAATGCCGGACAGCCGCTCGCTCTTCTCCACCGAAATAGTGCCCACCAGCACGGGCTGCCCGGTGGCGTGACGCTCCTTGATCTCTTTCGCCGCGTTACGGAACTTCTCTTCTTCGGTGCGGTAAACCATGTCCTGGCTGTCGACGCGAATGGTTTTGCGATTGGGCGGGATATTGACGACATCCAGCTTGTAGGTTTTGCCGAACTCGGCCGCTTCCGTGTCGGCCGTACCCGTCATACCGGACAGTTTCTTGTACATGCGGAAGAAGTTCTGGAACGTCACCGTGGCAAGGGTTTGATTCTCGTTCTCGATCTTCACCCCTTCCTTCGCTTCGACGGCTTGGTGCAAGCCATCGCTCCACCGGCGTCCCGGCATCAGGCGGCCGGTGAATTCGTCAATGATGACCACCTCGCCTTCCTGCACCAGATAGTCCTTGTCGCGATGGAACAGGACGTAGGCCTTCAGGCTTTGCTGAATATGGTGGTTGATCTCAATGTTCTCGGCATCGTAGAGGTTGACGATGTTCAGCAACCGCTCCACCTTGCGCACACCCTCTTCAGTCAGCGCCACGCTCTTGCCTTTTTCATCCACCGTGAAGTCGCCGGTGAAGTACTTTTCACCCGGCTCTTTGCCTTCGATCACTTCGCCGCGGGTGAGTTTGGGGACGATACCGTTGACGCGATAATACTTGTCGGTTGACCCTTCGCTCGGCCCGGAAATAATCAAGGGCGTGCGGGCTTCGTCGATCAGGATCGAGTCCACTTCGTCGACGATGGCGTAGTTGTACTCGCGCTGCACGCAGTCCTCCAGTTGGAACTTCATGTTGTCGCGCAGGTAGTCGAAACCGAACTCGTTGTTGGTGCCGTAGGTGATGTCGGCGTGATAGCCATCGTGGCGTTCACGGTCCGACAGGCCATGCACAATGCAGCCCACGGTGAGCCCGAGAAACTTGTACAGCTTACCCATCCACTCCGAGTCACGGCGAGCCAAATAGTCGTTGACGGTAACGACGTTGACGCCCTTTCCGGCGAGAGCATTCAGGTAGCAAGCCAGCGTGGCCACTAAAGTTTTGCCTTCGCCCGTCTTCATTTCGGCAATGTTGCCGCGATGAAGCACGATGCCGCCGATCAGCTGGACGTCATAATGACGCATCCCGATGGCCCGGCGGCCGCCTTCGCGGCAGACCGCGAAAGCCTCGGGGAGAATATCGTCGAGAGAGGCCCCTTCGGCGACTCTCTCTTTAAACTCAAGCGTTTTCGCCGCTAATTCGTTGTCGCTGAGCGACTCCATGGCCGGTTCAAGCGCATTGATCGCCGCGACAAGCGGCATAATCTTCTTGATTTCGCGCTCATGCTGGGTGCCGAAAATTTTCGAAAGGATAGTGTCAATCATGGTGAGCGCACGACGCCTAATCATAGGCTAACACCGGTGGACGGATTCTGTCGTCCCGCCATTAGGACGGGCAGGACCCTGCCTTTTAGGCTAGGGCTTTCGCGATGACCGCGGCCCGGTAATCGTCAAAGGCTTTTTGGCTGGGGAAACGGAGAATGTGGACCTCGTCAGGTGTACCGGTTGGCGGCAGCGCGGCCACCGGTTTCAAGGCGTAGGGCAGTGCGCCACCATGCTTTTCGATGAGGCGCACTGCCTGGCGCTCAAACTCTTCGAATGCCCGGATCGTGAGGTGCGCGATGACGATGAGCGCATCCGCCACAGCTATTTATAGCTCTCACTTGCCTGGCGGGCCACTTCTTTGCTGAGCGCTTCGTGAAGCAGGATCTTGATGTAAGTCTGGTAGCCGATCCCCTTTTTACCCGCCAGTTGACGGGCCGTATCGATGTCCCCGCCGGGTAAACGCAACGTCACCGGCTGCAGCGTCACCTTGCGCTTGGCGCGTTCGAGCACCTCGGCCAAAGTAATGGTGGTCTTGGCACGCATGGATTGTAACAGTTCTGCTTCCACACTCCGTCGATTCTTGTACCACCAAGCGGCCTCTTCCGTTTCGTCAGTGAATGAAGGAACAATCAGTTTCTTGATTGGCATATGAACTAGCTTCGATTGAAGTACTCCTTGATAACTTTCTTACTGGCTCCCCAACCTGTGATGGGGCGAACCTTCTCTAAGCGTATGCTGAACACGATAACCAGAATCCGCAAGGCATTTGTATTGCCTAAAGCCCTCCACCGGTCTTCCCCATCCACCACATGATGATCGTGAATCACATGCTCGTTTGTCAGGACCTCCTCGGCTTCTGCAGGAGCGATTGCATGTTGAGCAAGGTGCTGGATATTTCCTTCATCCCACTCAAACAAAACGTCGGGTTGACCATCCGCCACACCTCTATGGTACATGCTTTGTCAATACAACGCGCCCGAAATGGCCAGCGTCCAAATATTCTCACCACAACCAATCGATCGCAGAATCAGAACTGTGATTCTATTTCTGGTACATGCGGAGGATGGTAATCGGGGGATTGAGTCGTTGTTGCGCCACGGGTGACTCGTGAATGCGCTTGACGACATCGCCGCCACGGACGACTCGGCCGAAGGCGGCGAAGCCTTGGCCATCGGGGTTGCGTTGGCCGCCGAAGTCGAGCGAGGGCTGGTCGCCAATGCAAATGAAGAAGTCGGCCGTGGCAGTATCCGGGCCATCGCGAGCCATAGAGATCACTCCGTCCTGATGTCTGATCCCCGTCACACTCGTGCGCTCTAACGGGATGGGCTTGAACTCGGCGATGCCCTTGATGGGGCCACCTTGGATAACTTCAATCTTGATCTTACTGACGGGCTGATTGTCCAGGCGGACCGTGCGGTGGAAGCGTCCTAAGGTATAACGATTTTCTTTGACGTAGCGCAAGAAGTTAGTCGCTGTAATGGAGGCTTTCTCCGCCATGATCACGAGTTCAATCTCGCCGGCGCTGGTTTCCATGATGACGTGGGGGTCCGCCGCCAGCGCCAGTAAGAATAGGGCAATCATACGTTCCCCTGACGCACCGGTACGGGAGACATGATCGCCGCAGGCGCGGCGCGGCGGATCATTTCCATGCCGATCTGGGCGCGGCGGACGCGCTCGCGCGACAGCGCGACGGCCGTGCTTTCGAGGTGAGTGCCGCAGGGGTAGATATCGGGCGAGTTACGCAGACCGTATTTCAAATAAATGGGCGCGGCGACGCGGATTAACTCAGGAATCTCGTAATAACGCAGAAAGCCGCCAATGTTATCGGGCGCTTCCACATAGAAATCGATCGGCGCTTGGACGGCGGCGCGGATACTGGCGATTTGGGGAATCGTCAAATCGGAAGGAATATTCAGAGTCGTGGCACCTAAGTCCTCTTGCAGGCGCGCGCTGGCCGGATTGGCGGGGGCGATCATGACGGAAGTCTTGATAATCAGATCGGCGGGTAAGCCGCCAGAGCGTTTCATATCGCCCATGATCTTGAGTAAGCCGAGATCGGAAACGAGAATGCTGCGGACGCCCAGCTGAACGGCGCGTTCGACGTCTTCAATGGCGAACCGCAACTGATCAGCGCCGCGCAGACTCAGGCCGAGCGTCTTGCCGGCGGGAGAGTAAGCTTGCGCCCCGATATCGAAGGTGGCGCGCGGACCGACGAATAGGTTCAACTCCACGCCGCCGGCGGCCACGCACTGCGCCACCATCTGCGTAATTTCGTCGTCGGTCAGGAGCATAATGCCGCTACCTTGGCTAACGCGGTGGACAGGCACTTGGCGGGCCCAAGCCTCCTTCAGCACCGCGCCCAGACAGGCGGGCCCTTCGGTGGAAGGAATCTCGATACGGTACTGGCCGCCGTCAGCGAAACGCTGGGTGGAAGTAGGCGCGGGAACCGGGTCGGAGTAAGTCATGTTAGTCCTTAAAGATCTCGTAGCCACGGGGCGCGATGCTGGCCCGCAGGATCTCAGATTGACGGCCGTGAAGGTGGAAGATTTGGCGGGCGAGATCGGCCACGGCGTCCGCACCCTTCTCATAAAATACGAGTACGCTGGGGCCGGCACCGCTGAGGCAGCAACCGAGCAAGCCGGGCGCGCGCAGGCGCAAAATCTCCTCGAGGCCCGGCACCAGAGGCGCGCGATAGGGCTGATGAAAACGGTCCTCGAGAGCGGTGGGAAAGGCTGAGGCGGTGCCCGTGACTAAGGCGGCGATCAGCAGCGCCGAGCGTTGCACGTTGAAGATGGCATCGGCCTTCGAGTAAGTGGCGGGCAGGACGGCGCGGGCCTTGGAAGTGGCCAGGGCGAAGTCCGGCACGACCACGGCACAATCGAATTGCGGCGCGAGTTCGAGGCGCACGGCATGCGCCACGCCGCCTGAATCAATCGCGCTGGCGACGATGGAGCCCAGTACGCAAGCGGCAACGTTGTCGGGATGGCCCTCGATGCGGGCGGCTTCATCCAGAATACGCGGCGGCTTCCAGTTGAGGCCCAGCAACTGCTCAGCGATGATGACGCCGGCGGTGAGGGCGGCCGCACTGGAGCCGAGCCCCTTGCCGAGCGGAATGTCGTTACCGATGCGAAGGTGGATTGGGGGCAGAGGCTCCCCAAGGTCAGCCGCAACGCGCAGGGCGGTGGCCCAGATGAGATTGTCAGCGCCCAGCGAGATCAGCTGCGCATCGCGGCCACTGGCTTCAATGCGGAGCCCGCTGGCGGGGGCCCAGGCGCATTCCAAATAGACCGAGAGCGCAAGGCCCAGCGCATCGAAGCCCGGGCCCAGATTAGCGCTGGAAGCGGGAACGCGAACGCGCATCTATTGGGCAGCCCCATTGAACTGGGCAGCCCCATTGAGCGAAATCACCTTGCCCTCGCGGCAACTTCGATAGGTGCCGACGACGAGTTCCAGGGCGCGGTAGCCGTCCTCGCCAGTGATGCTGGGCGGGGTGCCGGTGGAGATGGCGCGGCCCAGGTCGAGGAACTGGCGTTCAAAAGGCGCGAGCGAAATGGCCATCGGATCGGACGCGCCCGAGGAGACCGAGGTGGCGAGGGGCGCGGGATCGCGGGGGTCGTCCTCTTGCACGTCCCAAGTGGTGAGTTTGTCGCCGCTGATGACGGCGGTGCCCTTTGTGCCGTGGATCTCGATGCGTTCGGTGTAGCCGGGCCAGAATGCGGTGGATGCCTGGATCACTCCGGTGGCACCGCTCGCATATCGCAGCATCGTTTGCACCACGTCCTCACTCGCGATCTTGTGGCGCGCGCCCAACTGCCACATCCCGAAGACCTCGCTAACGGGGCCCAGTAAATGCAGCAAGATATCGACTTGGTGGATACCCTGGTTGATCAGCGCGCCGCCGCCTTCGACGTCCCAACTGCCCTTGATGGGCCGCGAATAGTACTCTTCGCTGCGCCACCATTTGACGTAAGCGTCGGCTTGCAGAACGTGGCCCAGGCGGCCGCCGGCGATGGCGCGTTTGAGAAAGATCACCGAATCGTCGAAGCGATGTTGGCTGACAACGGCGAGATGCACGCGCTTGGCGTGGGCGTATTCAATCATCTCGCGCGCCGTCTTGAGGTTGGTGGCGATGGGCTTTTGCACCTGGATATGCTTGCCCGCGCCGGCGGCGAGGCGCAGGGGCTCAAGGCGAACGTCGGGGAAGGTGCAAAGGTCAATCACGTCGACCTCGGGGTGGCTGCAGATGCCCTCGAGCGACTCGACATAACGAGCCCCGTATTGAGCGGCGAACACCTCGCCCTTCTCAAAGCTTTGGTTGTAGCAGGCGGTGACGCGATAGCCAATGTTGGCATAGGCTTGCGCGTGCTTGTGGGCGATCGCGCCGGTGCCGACCAGACCGATGCGGAGTGTTTTGTCAGAAGTGTGCGACATGAGCAGTTCCCAGTTTCTCACCAAGCCCGAGCGCGCGGGAAAGGGTCGTATGGTAGCCTAAAGGAAGTCCTGCCTTTGCACCGATTCCCTGCGGAAATTTGACCCGGTAGCTCAGTTGGTAGAGCATCTGACTTTTAATCAGAGGGTCGTGGGTTCGAGCCCCGCCCGGGTCACCAACACTTCTTTCCACCCGTTCCCTGCCCTGCATGTTTGAGGGGGCGGAAAAACGGGCTTTTCGCGAGGGACATATGATACTCTGCGGAGATGAATTCGAAGCACGCTCCGTTCCATGTCGTGCTGGGGGTGGTGCTGGGGCTATTGTTTATCGCCTTTTTCGCATTCACGCTGGGCCGAATGTCGGTGAACGCACTTTTGTTTCTGTCGGTGGTCGCCTTAGCCGGACTGATGATTCTCGGAATCTTCGTGAGCCTGCACCCGGATCGTCAATGGGTGAAGCAGCGCCGCAGCGCGATCTCGGTGATCTTTGCCTCGCTGGGGCTGGCGGGCGCGCTGGTGGCGAGTATCCAGGGGTTGCGAGCCAACCGCGAGGCGTTCGGTATTCAGGGCCAGCTGACCGCGTCGATACAGAGAATTTCTGAGCAAGAGGCTGAGCTGACGCGAATTCGCGCGGACGCGGCGAAGGCCAGGGCCGAGTCGGCGCGAGCCCAGACGCTGAATACGGAGCTCCAGCGGAAATTGGTCGATCAGAGCACGCAAATCAAAGATCTGGCCGTACAGCGGGTGTCGGAGGTGACGGGCGGCGACGGTTTCGCCTACCTGGATCTCGGAGGGGCGGCGACGGAATCAAGCGTGGCGATCCAAGCTCGCGTGAATGGCAGTTATGGTCTGCGCCAGGTGAAGTACCGCATTGCGGAAGGTGGGTTGGTGGATATCGGTGACCTGGGTCCGCGCTCCACCCGGCTGCTCGATACCGTCCTGCAGCCATCGCGGGAAGCGGGCGGCCGCTACAAGATCACAATCCAGGCCGCCAACGGGCCGGTACAGGAAGACCTGGAACTGCGCTTCAATCCGGCGGGCAAGTACTGGGAGCGGCGAGTAAGGGTGAGCCGGGGCGGCGAAATCCTGCTCGAACGCAGTTGGGGCCGCTAGCGGTCACTGCGGGCCGCCGCAGGCATGCACACCCCAAGGGCATTGCTGAATGTCACAACGATTCGGCCGGTAATTCGTTCTAGAAGCGAGCCCGGCGACGCCCCCGTTCGGCCGCATCCGGGGAATATCCGCGCGCCAACGACGGCATGAGTGACCGATTCGGTTGAGAAAGATCAATGAATTCGCTCCACTGATCCCGAAGGAAGAGCGGCGGAAGTCTATTTTTGGCCTCATCACTTGAGGGCTCGAAATGATTATTTTGAACGAGATCGCCGGGTTCGTTTTGCCAATTTTTATTTATTCGTTTTCGGAGCGGAGGGCATTTCGAATTTGGCGGGGAAGGGGTTGCG
>JANLPT010000083.1:0-1650 GCA_031367405.1 Bryobacteraceae bacterium | reverse complement strand
ACCGGCTGGCCGTCGAGCGCCGGAGGGCGCCTGGTGGGGTCGCTGGCCGGCTTGCCTTATGCCTTAGCCGAAAGCGAACAGAACTTCCTCATCCCCACCCGCGAACAGGCGCTGATCTGGGGAGACCTGGTGCCCCAGATGATTCTGAGCGCGAAGATCCCACGCTTTTGGAACGTTACGTCCGGCCAGATGCACTGGGTGGCCTTGCATCTGCGGGCCGGTGAAGGCTTCCTGGCCGAAGCGGCGATCGACGAGAAGCGGCGGGAACAGGTATTGTCGGCCCTGGAGCACCAAGCGGCCCCCGCGCGCGCTCGCGAAGTGGGGCAGCTGCTTTTCGGTGCCCAGATTCGCGGCGCGCTCGACCTGGTGACGCCCTCCGAACTGTTTGCCATTGCGCGGCAAGTGGTCCGTCAGGATACCGATGCTCAATTGGGCCCGATTGGCACGGAGATCCGCCGCATGGCGGCCGAGTCACCGGATTCGATCAGCTATCCGGCTATCTCTCGCGCCTTCGGCACTCCGAAGCCGACCTTGGCCGCTTCCTACACGCCCGAGTTACTCAATCTGCGCACTTTCCCGACTTTGATGGGTTACTCGAGCCGCATTCTCGCCGAGAGCTGGGAGTCGAGTAATCTTTACTACGCGGGCCTGGCCGACGAGATGCAACTGGCACCTTCGCAGTTGAACGTGGTGATTCCGCAGTGGACCCAAAAGACGGTCGAGCGGATCTTCGCCACCCACCTTGAAGATTGGCCGGCGTTGCTGCGTTCCCTGCGTCTGGTTGGCGACGACATTCGCGCGGATTGGCGCAAGCAAATGGCGGTTCAACAAAAGGCCGCATTGCAGTAAGATCGTAAGCACTAGGTTTATTCAACGAGGTTAAAAAATAGTGAATCGCAGACGCTTCATTTCAACCACGGCGGTGGTCTTGCCCGGCGCGGGCGGCTATCTGGCTTTCGGCCAGCAGACGCCTACTTTTCGCGTCAAAGTGGACATGGTGGTGCTCAGCTTCACCGTCACCGACTCCAAGGGAAAATACATCAATGGCCTGAAGCACACGGAGTTCCGCGTGTTGGAAGATGGCATTCAGCAATCCATCTCCACGTTCGCCGAAGGCAACAAGACGCCGCTCCAGATCCTCGAAAACGGGCAAACGCGTCCTTTGGTGACGCAAGCTGACCCGGAAGCCAAAGCTGGCCCCGTGGATGCTTTCGTCGGCACCAATGTCTTCGTCCTGTTCGATACAAGTAACTACATGTACAAAGGCTTCGTGTATGCGTCGGACGCGATCGCGGACTTCGTGCGCGGTCTGGACCGGGCGGACTCGGTGGCCGTTTATACTTTCTCCCGTAACCTGACGCGCGCCGCCACTCTGACGCGGGATCGCAACGATGCGGTAGCCGGTTTGCGCAAAGCCGTTGCGGGCGATGACTCGGCGCTCTACAACGCGCTCTTACTGTCCTTGCGCGACGCGGCCAAGGTTCCGGGCCGCAAAGTGGTGATCGTTTTCTCGAATGGTCCCGACAACGGCTCGATGGTGGCCCCGGACGATGTCCGTGCCGTGGCGGAAGATGAGGGCATTCCGATCTACGTCATCTCGACCAGCGATGTCAGCCGCGACGCCATATCGAGCGCCGTCTTCCGGCGGCT
>JANLPT010000082.1:0-11158 GCA_031367405.1 Bryobacteraceae bacterium | reverse complement strand
GCTGGCCAAAGTCCTACAGAAATTAGGCAAGACCGGGTTCCTCACTTCGGAGCAGGGAACCAATGGCGGCTACCGTTTGGCCCGGCCCGCGCAGAGAATTACCATCCTCGAAGTGGTGCGCGCCATTGATGGCCCCATCATCCTTACTTCCTGCTTCACCTCGGGCCATTGTGACCAAAGTGGCACCTGCATCGTAAAAGAGCCCCTGCGGCGCGTACACGAAAGCATCCTGCGGCTGCTGGATAGCATCTCAATTGCGGATCTGGTCGACGAAGAAGTACCCGATCCTAACGACCATCCGCTGGTGGAGCTGAGTAGTCTGCTCCCGGCGATTTCCCGTTAATTATTTAAGGACCTAATGAAGTTTCCCATTTATCTCGATAATCACGCCACCACCGCAGCTGACCCCCGCGTCGTCCAAGCCATGCTGCCCTACTTTACGGAGATTTTCGGCAATGCGGCCAGCCGCAACCATGCCTTTGGCTGGGGTGCGGAAGAAGGTGTGGAGAAGGCGCGTAAACAGATCGCCGACTTGATCGGTGCCAACTCGAAAGAGATTATTTTCACTTCGGGTGCCACGGAATCGAATAACCTCGCCATCAAAGGCGTCGCCCAGATGTATGCCGAAAAGGGCAACCACATCATCACCGCCGCCACTGAGCACAAGGCCGTGCTGGATACTTGTAAGCACTTAGAGAAGGACGGTTTCCGCGTCACTTACTTACCGGTGAAAGGCGATGGCTCCGTTGACTTAGACATGTTACGCGAGGCGATCACCGATAAGACGATTCTCGTCAGCATCATGTATGCCAACAACGAGATCGGGCTGATTCAGCCGGTAGCCGAAATCGGCAAAATCTGTAAGGAAAAGGGCGTCCTCTTCCACACCGACGGCGTGCAAGCTGTGGGCAAGATTCCGGTGAATGTCATCGCCGATAACATCGACCTGATGTCGATTACGGCGCATAAACTTTATGGTCCCAAGGGCGTGGGTGCGTTGTATGTGCGCCGCAAGGGTCCGCGGGTGCAACTTACGGCGCAGATGGACGGCGGCGGCCACGAACGCGGCATGCGTTCGGGCACATTAAACGTCCCCGGCATTGTTGGCTTAGGCGAAGCTTGCGCCATTGCGCAACGCGAAATGCCTGCGGAAATGGCGCGGCATCGCGCCCTGCGCGATCGCTTGCATGCCAAACTGGCGACGATCGAAGAATCCTACGTCAATGGCGGCATGGAGCATCGCTTGCCGCACAATCTGAACATGAGCTTCGCTTATGTCGAGGGCGAAAGCCTGCTGATGGGCATCAACGACATTGCGGTCAGTTCCGGTTCGGCCTGTACATCGGCGACGCTGGAACCGAGTTACGTTTTGAAGGCGCTAGGCCTCGGCGACGACTTGGCGCATACGTCGATTCGCTTCGGCATTGGCCGCTTCACCACCGAAGAAGAGATTGACTATGTGGCGAATAAAATGATCGAAGTGGTAGACAAGCTCCGCGAGCTTTCGCCACTCTGGGAAATGTTCAAAGAGGGCGTCGACCTCAGTAAGGTCGAGTGGGTCGCCCACTAACGCCCGCACTAACTTAATGAACCCCGACCGTAAGGCCCGACCCGAAGGAAGGGGATGCTAACAACGCAACGAACCCTGACCGTAAGGGAGGGGATTCATTCTTAGAAGAGGAAAAACAAAATGGCTTACTCCGACAAAGTTCTTGACCACTACAATCACCCGCGCAACGTGGGCGCCATGGACAAAAAAGATCCCCATGTGGGTACCGGCATGGTGGGCGCGCCCGAGTGCGGCGACGTGATGAAGTTACAGATCAAAGTGAATCCCGCAACCGGCGTCATTGAAGACGCCAAGTTCAAAACGTTCGGCTGCGGTTCGGCGATCGCCTCGTCGTCCTTAGCGACCGAGTGGCTCAAGGGCAAAAGCGTCGACGAAGCGCTGGCCATCAAGAACACCGACATCGTTACCGAACTGGCCTTGCCGCCGGTGAAGATTCACTGTTCGGTGTTGGCCGAGGATGCCATCAAGGCCGCCATTGACGACTATAAGATGAAGTCGGCTTCGCTGGCCCAGGTCGGCGCGGCGGTTTAAGGGTTTTCTATGGTCAGTGTCACTCCCAAAGCCGTGGGTAAGATTCGCGAAGCCTTCTCCCGTGAAGGCGTCGCGGGTGGTTTGCGCCTCGGCGTGCTCGGCGGCGGTTGCTCAGGCTTGAGTTACCAGTTCAAGTTCGACCCCAAGCCTCGCACCAACGACAACGTCCTATCGTTTGACGACGTCCAAGTATTTGTCGATCCGAAGAGTATGATCTTCCTGGACGGTATGACGCTCGACTGGAAAGACTCGCTCATCCATTCCGGCTTCGTCTTCGAGAACCCCAACGCCAAGAAAAGCTGCGGCTGCGGCACCTCCTTCACGGCTTAGTTTTGTCCCCAAGATTCCATCGGCTTCCCGTACAGAACCCCGGCCGTAAGGGAGGGGATGATTCATGAGTGCCGGGAAAACCAGCTTCTACGGCGCGCTCGACCTGCCGCCGCTTAAACTGTCACTCGACCTCGCCGATCTCGAAAAGCGCTTCCACGCCGCAAGCCGTCGTCTGCATCCTGACCGTTTTGCGCGAGCCTCAGCAGCGGAACAGCAAGCCGCTTTAGACCTCAGCTCGGTGCTCAACGACGCTTACCGCACCTTGCGCGATCCGCTGCAGCGGGCCGAGTACGTTCTGAAGCTCTCCGGCCTTAACATCGGCGAACAAGGCAACAAGGATGTGCCCGCCGACTTACTCGAAGAAGTGTTCGATCTGAACATGGCGCTGGAAGACGCCGGTCAGCAGGACGAAGTAAATGCGGCGCGCGAGCGCTTCGTTCAACTGCGCGATGAGATTGACGGGCAGGTGCTAAGACTCTTTGCGGCGCACGATGCCGGAGCGGCGGTGCTGGAAGAATTGCGCGGCCTGCTCAACCGCCGCCGCTACATCGCAAACTTAATTTCTACCGCCTCCGGCGAAGGCATTCGCCACTAACTCCTATGGGTACTTTTCAAATTGATTTCGGGGCCCCGGCCTCTCGCATCATCGGCATCGACTTAGGCACCACTAACTCGCTGGGTGCCTATCTCGATGCCACCGGCACGCCCCGGGTCGTTCCTGATGCCGAGGGGCAGCCGCTAGTGCCCAGCGTCGTGAATTATCCGCTCGAAGGCGGGCCTATCGTGGGCTACGCCGCCGTTGAGAAACTGAAAAGCGATCCCACGCGCACCGTCTATTCGGCCAAGCGCTTGATGGGCCGCGCGCTCGCTGACGTCCAGGGTGAGCATCTCACTTACTCCATCGATGCAGCTGCCTCCACGCAGGTGATCCACTTGGCTATCGGTGTCACGCCGCCCGAAGTAGCGGCGGCGGTGCTCCGGACGCTCAAGCAAAACGCCGAAGCGCACTTAGGCGAGCCAGTCAAACAAGCCGTCATCACGGTGCCAGCTTACTTCAACGACGCGCAACGCCAAGCTACGAAGGACGCCGGCCGCATTGCCGGTCTCGAAGTCCTGCGCCTCGTGAACGAGCCGACCGCCGCCGCCCTCGCTTATGGGTTGGACAAGCGCAAACAGGGCATCATCGCCGTCTATGACCTGGGCGGCGGCACCTTTGATATTTCGATCCTCAAGTTACACGAAGGGATCTTCGAGGTACTCGCGACCAACGGCGACACGCACCTCGGCGGCGACGATGTTGACCAGTTACTCATGCAAGTCGCGCTCGAAGACCTTCACTCCGAATGGGGTGTCGACCTTTCGCAAGATGGCGCGGCCTATCAAAGCCTGCGGCAAGCGGTCATCGGTGCCAAGCACGCCCTCAGTACCGCGTCGGCCGTGTTTTTAGAGTTCGCCTGGCAGGGTAAGTCGTATCGCCGTGAACTAACGCGTGACGTCTTCGACCGTCTCATCACGCCCATCGTCGATCGCACCTTGGGCCCCTGCCGGCGCTGTCTTGCCGATGCCAAAGTCACCGTCGGCCAGATCGACGAAGTGGTCTTAGTGGGCGGCTCAACGCGCATGCCGCTAGTACGTTCGGCGGTTGAGAATCTCTTCCGCGCCCGGCCGCATACCGGGCTGAACCCGGACGAAGTGGTGGCCTTGGGGGCTGCGGTCCAAGCCGGCATTCTGGCGGGCGACGTACAAGATACACTGCTGCTCGATGTTACTCCGCTCTCTTTAGGGCTCGAGACCATGGGCGGTGTGGTGTCGAAGCTCATCCATCGCAACAGCACCATTCCGGCTAGCGCCACCGAGACTTTTACCACGGCCATCGACGGCCAACGCAACGTCCTGATTCATGCCTTACAAGGTGAGCGCGAGTTAGTGCAGGATTGCCGTTCGCTGGCGCGCTTCGATCTCAAAGACATCCCGCCCATGCCCGCCGGCTTGCCCAAGATTGAGGTCCGTTTCCTGATCGATGCCAATGGCATTCTGAATGTGTCGGCCAAGGAACTGCGCTCGGGCCAGGAGCATTCGATGGAAGTGACGCCCAGTTACGGACTGACGGACGACCAGGTAGAAGCCATGATTCTGGCTTCGATTGAGCATGCGGAAGACGACTTCCGCGAACGCCAAGTGCGTGAGGCCCGCGTCGAAGCCGACCAGATCCTGGCGGCGATCGAGAAAGCCAAAGCGAACGCCGCTTGGGAGACCCTCTCTCCCGATGAGCGGGCCGGCGTGAACCTCGCCATCAATCACTTACTCCTCGCCTATCATGGCAGCAGTCACGAATTGATTCTCGAGAAAATTGAAGAGCTGAATCAGGCCACCCATCCGTTGGCCGAGAACATGATGAATACCGCCGTGCAAGGCGCGCTGAAAGGAACTAAGATATGACCGGCCTCTCCTGGGAACACATCGACGACCTCGGCCTCTCGCTCTACGAAGCCCACCCCGGCGTCGATCCACTCACCGTACGATTTACTGACTTACATAAGTGGATCGTCGAACTGGAAGACTTCGCTGACGACCCGCTCAAGTCCAACGAAGCCAAGCTGGAGGCCATCCAGATGGCCTGGTACGACGAGTGGAAAGACAATCAGTAAGACTATTTTGGTAATCCGAACGTCATAATATTCGCGCCCACCGCGAGCGTGATGAACTGCTCGCCACCTGCCGTGTAAGTCATCGGCGAAGTTTTGATCGTCGCGTTCAATGGAATTCGCCACATCGTTTTACCGTTCCGTTCGTCAGCGGCAATAAAGTATCCGCTTGGGTCGCCGTAGAATAACAACCCGCCGGCCGTGCTCAGAATGCCGGCTACCCTTTTGCCGTCAATCGGCCCCACCTGCGGCACCTCCCACGCCACCTTGCCGGTTTCGATGTCGATGGCGCGGAGATACTTTTGGCCAGGGTCGTCCAGCGTCCTTAGTTTGGCCGTGCATCTTTCCGAGGCCATCACATAGTAAAGACGAGTTACCGGGCTGTATGCCGTACCGTTCCAATTAGTGGCATGCTCGGGGCAACTCACGTCACCGGCCGGCAATAGAATGGGGCGGCCATCGGCACCGATGCCGCTGGCCCAGGTCAACCGGCGCATGAAAGACTTTGCCAGCAGTAACTGGCCGTCGATGCGATCGAAGACGTAGAAGAAACCATTGCGGTCGGCGTGCAGGAGTAACTTGCGCGGCTTCCCGTTGTAAATGGTATCGACGAGGACGTTGGGCTCGGTGGCATCCCAGTCGTGGACGTCGTGGGGCGTAAATTGATAGTGCCACTTCCGCTTTCCCGTGGCTGGGTCGAGCGCCAGGACGCAGTTAGTAAAAAGATTATCGCCGCCGCGTTCGCGATCGTCTGAGTCGGGCCAAGGATTGCCGGTAGCCCAAAAGAGCGTGTCTGTACCGGCGTCGTAGGAGCCGGTAAGCCAAGTAGCGCCGCCGCCCAGTTTGTAAGAGGTTCCCTGCCAGCTGTCAACGCCGGGCTCGCCGGCGGCGGGCACGGTCCAGTGCCGCCAGACCCGCTTGCCCGTGGTGGCTTGGTAGGCGTCGAGAAAGCCACGGATACCCCAGTCGCCGCCGGCCACGCCCGCGATCACCATGTCTCGCACGATCAGCGGGGCAATGGTGCCGCCGTACTTTTGCGCCGCGTCTGGCATAGTGGCTTCCCACACCAGGCTGCCGGTGGTCCGGTTGAGGGCGAGTAAGTGAGCGTTGTCGGTGACCATAAAGACGTTGCCGCCCAGAATGGCCACGCCGCGATTCGAGCCGAGTGAAGGGTCAGAAACCAGGCCCGGCGTCCGGGGACGCGTGTAATGCCAGATCGGCTGCCCCGTGCGCGGATCCAGCGCGTAGACTTGATTAGGGCCGGTGACGTACATGATGCCTTGGGCGACGATGGGTACGGTTTCCAGGCCGAAATAGCGCATGTTCTCGCGGTAATAGGGCGTGTCGGGAAAAAACTGGCTCCAGAGCGGGATGGAGAAAGTCCACTTGAGTTGCAACTTACTCACGTTGGCTGCGTTCACTTGAGTCAATCGGCTATAGCGATTGCCACTCAAGTTACCGTTGTAAGTAAGCCAGTCGCCGGGCTTCGGATTGAGTAAGTCAGCGAAAGTAACTCCGCCAGCGTGGATCGTGGGAGCCGGGTTTCCGGTGGGCCGGCTGAGAAAGGCGAGTAAGTTCTGTAACTCCGCAGGCGACGCTTTGACGGGCGGCATCAGCGAGGCTTTCTCTTCCGTGATCGTTTTGACTAAGTCCAGGCTGGTGGGATGTAGCTGGCCTTGTAAGTCCTGGACGGCGAGATCGAATCGCGTGCGGCCGCGGGCGAAGCCCCGGAGTGTGTGGCCGTCATGGAACCGCAGCGTCACCAGACCGTAGCCATCGACGATGTGCGCGCTAGGGTCGAGCAAAGCCTGGCGCAGTTGAGCGACCGTCCGGTTGCGAGCGGCGTTCGATAAGTCAGGGCCGATGGCCGCACCGGAGCCCGAGACCATATGGCAACTGGCGCACTTGCCCGGGCCGAAAAAGAAAGCCTGGCCGGCGGCGCTGTCGCCCGGTACCGAGGTATCGGCAGCCGAGGCATTCAGAGAGACCACCAGCGCGGCCAGCGCCTCCACGGTAGGGGCAGGGAGGTCGAACGCCGGCATCCCTGCCGCCGGGATGCCCTTCGAGATGATGTTCCGCAGGCTCTGCACCGACCGCCGCCGTACCCGTAAATTCCCCGCCAGCCCGGGGCCCTGCTGCGTCCCTTGCGCATCCTCTCCATGGCACCCCGCACAGAGCTTAGAGTAAGTCCGCTGGACGTCGGCCAGCTGATCCTGCGCTCCCAGGCAGCACCAGCTTAGGACCATCATCACCATGAAACATCGCATCCTTCGATTATTCACTATTCGGTGACGGCAAGCTGCTTCACTCTAGGATCTAACTCGACGGCCAATTCGGTAGACTTCCGCAGATCGGTTTTGCCCGTCCCTAAGGTTGGAATCGCGTCGACCGCAAAAAATTGGTTTGGTTTCGGAATCCAAAGCGCGGGAAGGCCGGCTTGGTTCAGGTGCTCCACCATGGTGGCGGGTGTTAGTTCAGGGTGCGTGTGCAGCACGATCAGCCGTTCGCCGCGTTGGGCGTCGGGGATGCCGATTACCAGGCAGGCGGCATCTTGCATGATCTCTTGCAGGCATTCTTCCACTTTCAAATGCGGCACCATTTCGCCACCGATTTTAGAGAATCGCGAGAGCCGCCCGGTAATAAAGAGAAAGCCTTCGTCATCCAGGCGGGCCATGTCGCCAGTATTGTAGTAACCGTCGACCAACGCTTTCCCGGTGCGGTCAGGCTGATTGAGATAGCCGCGCATCCGGCTCGGACCCTTGACGAGTAACATCCCCTCCTGTCCGTAGGCGACCGGCTCCATGGTGGCGGGATCGACAAATCGCAGGCTGACGCCCGGCAGCGGCCGGCCCACACTCCCGGCCTTGAACCCCAACTGCGTTCCTTGCGAAGCGTCGGCCGCGATAAAATCCGGCCCATTGACACTGATGACCGGCGACATTTCGGTGCAGCCGTAGCCCTCGTGCATGCGGATACCGAATTTCTCCTCGAATTGCTGCGCCACGGCCGGGCGCAGTTTCTCCGCCCCCACCAGCACGTAGCGAAGCCCGGCGAATTGCTCCTTCGTACACTTACGGGTGTAAGTGGCGGCGAAGGCCGGCGTGGACAATAGGAATGTGGCACCGTACTTGCCGGCTAACTCGCCGATGGTCTTCGCGTCGCTGGGGTTGGGGTGGAAGATGACCGGGAACCGCTGTAACAGCGGAAACCATAAGTTATAGGTAAAGCCAAACGAGTGGAAGAAGGGCAGGATGCCTAACATCACATCCGTGGGCCCCACCGGGTAGACCTGCGCCACGGACTCCATATTCGATAGTAAGTTCCAGTGGGTAAGTTCGACGCCTTTCGGCTCGCCGGTGCTACCGCTGGAGAAGATGATTCCCGCGACTTCGTCCGTATGGCCCTTAGCCAACAGACCGGGCGGCAGGAAGCGAGCTTGTAAAAAGGCAATGGCTTTCTCGACGCGGGAGAAGTTCGGCAGTAAGTCCTCGAGATATACGACGCCCGGCAGCGGTGCGATCTTTTGGCGAGTAAGAAATAGCTTGGAACTCAAGATGGTCTTGATGCCGCATTGCTCAATTGCGGAGAACATGGATGCGGGGCCGGCGGTGAAGTTCAGGTTGACGGCCGTGCGGCCACTCAGGGTGACCGCAATGTTCGCTAGCGCGGTGCCGACGGAGTTTGGCAGCAAAAGGCCGATCATGGGCTGCGCCGGGGCATGCTGGTCGAGCCAGCGGCGGATCAACTGGGCGCCCACCAGTGCTTTGCCAAAAGTGAGTTCTTTGCCGGACGAATCGGCGACGCCCAGCGCGGTCCACTGGGCGCGCGCGGCGGCGACAAAACGACGGCCTAGCGTATCGTGGGCTTGCCGCCGGTCAATGGCGGCTTGGCTGGCCAGTTCCATCACCTTCGCGCGGAGGGCTTCTGGCGCGAGGGGGCCTCGCACCGGTTCGCCAATGGTTACCTGTACGGTGGGCCGGCGCCAACGCTCCCAGCAGCCGCCCAGCTTGCCGCCTTTCATGCTGAGCGGATGACCCCACAGGCCTTCGATCCACGCCGGAATAATCGGCGACTGCACGCCGGACTTCGACTCGGCAATCCGCTCAAAGCCGCGCTTAAACGGCAGTACCTGGCCGGTGCGGGTGATTTGGCCTTCGGGGAAGATGCCCGCCAGCTCACCGGCCTCCACTTCGGCGCGGCAGAAGGCTAACGTGGCCACCGCGTCGCGCGGCTTCGTTAAATCAATCGGCACGGTGCGCATCAGCTTCAGCAGAGGCTGCAGAAATGTAATATCGTAAATTACTTTCCACATGATCCAGCGGATCACGCGCGGCGTGGCGGAGCCAATCAAGAACGCGTCGGCATAAGAGACATGGTTACCCACCACCACGCCGCCGCCTTTGGCCGGCAAATGATGGGCACCTTTCACCTTCAGGCGGAAGACAAGATGCAGCAGGCACCAGCAGAAGAAACGGACCGTTTGCGGCAGTAAGTGATGATACAAAATATGCAATGAAGCAGCGACCGATAAGACGCCAGCGGTAAGAAAGACACGCTCGCCGCTCCAATGCAAAAGGTCATGCAGTAAGTAGAGGAAGCCCGAAGCCAGAATTACTCCCACCATGTTGGCAAAGTTATTCGTGGCCAGAATGCGGCCCTTTTCTGCGGCACCGGCTTCTTCCTGCAGAAACGTGTTCAGCGGCACGATGAACATCCCGCCAAAGAAGCCGGTCAGGGTGAGCCAGACGAAAGCGGCATTCTGGGTAGTTACAGTGCCGAGCGCGCAAGCGGCCAAGCCCATGCCGAGGCCGGATGGCGCGACCATCCCGAGTTCAATGGTGTCGCCGGAGATGAGGCCGGAGGCGAGGGATCCTGCGCCGATGCCGATGGCGAGCGCCGCCACCAGCAGCCCGATCTGGCTCTCGGTGCCATGCAGGGTGTGGTTTACGAAAACGACGAGGGTTAATTGGACGAGTCCGCCGATGAACCAGAAAAGGGAAATGCCGGCGACGGTGAGCGCCATGGGCCGATCGTGGGCGAGAATGCCGGAGCCGCGCACGATCTCCGCGAAGGGGTTCCAGTGAAACGGCTCGGTAGAGGGTGAGGGCTTCACCTTCCGGATGCCCAGGCTGCAAAGCGAACCGGCGACGGCCAGGGTGATGAGGAACGTGCTCATCTTCCATGGCTGGTGTTTCCAGTGTTCGAAAAGCAGCGTGCCGAAGCCGCCGCCGATGACGATGGCGACGAAAGTGGTGAGTTCGAGGAGGGCATTGGCGCGGGAGAGGTCGCGCTCGGGCAGGATCTCCGGGAGGATGCCGTATTTGGCGGGGCTGAAAAAATTGGCCTGGGTGGCGAGCAGGAACAGCACGCCGAGCAGCATAGGCATGCTGGTGGCTTGGAGGGCGAACAGAGCGAAGATCATCGTCAAAATCTCAAAGGATTTCGTGACCATCAAGACTTGGCTTTTCGAGAACCGGTCGGCGATTTGTCCGGCCCATCCGGCGAAGAGGAGGAAGGGCAGGACGAATACCGCACCGGTGAGCGCGAGATACTGGCTGCCCGCTTCGGCTTGGCCGGCGGTGTAGGTGACCGCAGCCACGGAGACGATCATTTTGAAGACATTGTCGTTGAACGCGCCGAGAAACTGAGTCCACAGGAACGCCTGGAAGCCACGGTCGCGAAGAAGTGAGCCATAGCTGGAGTGCTGCGTGGCACTGTCTAAATGCATTTACGAGTCCAATCCGGAGGGCGCATCTAAGTAATTGTATTTCAATCATCTGGCTTCTTCGCGGGGGTACGTCAGATTTGTTTCGAAAGGCAGAGACTGTACAGGATATGATCATAAATGTCCACCAGCCAACGTGACCGGCAGTTGTTTATACTTTCTCCCGTAACCTGACGCGCGCCGCCACTCTGACGCGGGATCGCAACGATGCGGTAGCTCGAATGGTCCCGACAACGGCTCGATGGTGGCCCCGGACGATGTCCGTGCCGTGGCGGAAGATGAGGGCATTCCGATCTACGTCATCTCGACCAGCGATGTCAGCCGCGACGCCATATCGAGCGCCGTCTTCCGGCGGCT
>JANLPT010000016.1:0-16435 GCA_031367405.1 Bryobacteraceae bacterium | reverse complement strand
CTTACTCTCCATGAGGCATACTCGCAAACCCATTATTTTCAGCGCCGCCACCAGCCGGGAACGGAGTGACCGGGTTGTCGTCGGCTGAGAGGACCCGGGCACTCGTAAGAAACCACCCCGTAACCTGTTGATTCTCATAAGAGAAAAATTTGGCGAGCGCGAGCCGCTTACTTCGTGCGCGGCTGAGATGCCGGGATGGTTTCTGCCCCTCATGACGCGACCCCTCAGCGCGTCCGGTCACTCCGTTCCCGGCTGGTTTGCTGTTAGCAGGGTGCCGCATGGTTTTCAGGACGCGCCAAACGCGTCCCCGGCTTCGTGCGCGGCTGAGGTGGCCATTTCAGACACGCACGAAGTAAGTGGCTCCCGCTCAGATGCTCACTATCGGAAAAACTAAATGGCATTCAACCTTCTGGCCCGCCCAATGATTGAGCGACACTAAGGAAAAGCCATGTATCGAATTCGCTTCTCCCGCAACCTGGATCTGCCCGCCGCCACGCCGGACTCGGCCGGCGGTGTCGAATACGTCGACCTGCCCACGCTCGACATTCCGAAAGACATCCGGCTGCTGCCGCCCGTGTCCCCCTCGAAGATCGTCTGCGTCGGCCGCAATTACGCCGCGCACGCCAAAGAACTCGGCAACGACATCCCCACCGAGCCACTGATTTTCCTGAAGCCGCCTTCCTCGCTGATTGCCCACGGCGACCAGATCGTCTATCCCGCCATCAGCACTTCCGTCCATTTCGAGGGCGAGATCGGCGTGGTGATTGACCGGCGGGCGCGCCACGTCAAGGCGGCCCAAGCCTTCGATTACGTGCGCGGCTATACCATTGTCAACGACGTCACCGCGCGCGATCTGCAGAAAAGCGACAAGCAATGGACGCGGGGCAAGGGCTTCGATACCTTCTGTCCGGTGGGACCTTACGTCGTTCCGGCGGCGGATCTCGATTGGAACCAGCTCGCCGTCGAAACGCTGGTGAACGGCGCGCGCCGCCAACACGGTTCGGTGGCGCAACTGATTTTCAGCCTCGGTGATATAATTGAATTCGTGACCCGGTTCATGACGCTTGAGCCGGGAGATCTGATTGCCACCGGAACTCCGGAAGGCGTCGGACCCATGCATCCAGGCGACTCGGTCTCTGTCAAGATCGATGGCCTCGGAGTGCTGACTAACTCTGTAACTCGCGAGTAACATAACCATGAGAATTTTTCTTGATACCGCTAACCTCGATGAACTGCGCAAAGCTGCCGCTTATGGCATCATCGACGGCGTCACCACCAACCCTTCGCTGATCGCCAAAGAAGGCGTGCCGATCGAAAAGCAGATCAAACTTATCTGTGAAATCGTCGACGGCGACATCAGTGCCGAGGTGGTGGCGATCGAATCGAAAGCTATGATCTCGGAAGGCCGCAAGCTTGCGAAGATTCATAAAAACGTGGTCGTCAAACTACCATTGATCCGCGAAGGCATTGTGGCCTGTTCCGCCTTGTCGAAGGAAGGTATTCGCGTCAACGTGACGCTGTGCTTCTCCGCCGCCCAAGCCTTGCTGGCCGCTAAGGCCGGTGCCTACCTGGTGAGCCCCTTCGTCGGCCGCCTCGACGATATCGGCGACGTCGGCATGGACCTGATCACCAGCATCTGCAAGATTTACAAGAATTATGGCTTCAAGACGCAGGTTCTTGCCGCCTCCTTGCGCTCACCGCTGCACGTCGTGCAGGCCGCCGAAGCCGGTGCTCAAGTCGGCACCATGCCGTCCAAGGTGCTCGACATGCTCTTCAACCATCCGCTCACCGATAAGGGCCTCGAGCAGTTCCTCAAAGACCACGCCAAGGCCTTCGAAACTAAATAAAGTGTGGCTCGCCTTCGATGTCTTGATGGCCAGCGTGGGCGTCACCGTGGCGCTGGCCATCTTCATTTGGGTGCTGTGGCGCAGCCGGCTGACACCCCGGCAGCGTGAATTGCGCCGTGAACTGCGCCGCCGGCAAGCGATCTCACGCGAAGGCCGCATTATCGAAGCCACAGTGACCGATATTCAAGACGACGCCGTGTATTACGCATATCAACTGCAAGGCGTCGCTTACAACACTTCCCAGGATGTGTCCGTGTTTAGCGGCATGCTCCCGGTAGCCCGCGAGAAGCTGATTGGTTCGGCGGCTTGCAAATACATGGTCAACAACCCGGCCAATTCCATTTTGATTTGCGAGGAATGGTCGGGTCTTAAGAAAATTAAAAAGGAAACTCATGAAGAAATTATTTCGTAGTCTTATGTTAGTTAGCACCGCGATGGCGCTGAGCCTTTCGGCGGTGGAGATGCCTAAGTCGGTGCTTCACGTGATCAACGTGAAGTTTAAGGCCACGGCCTCGAAGGCCGACGTCGACGGCGCCATCGCCTCCATCGGCGAGATGGCCAAGAAGTTCCCGCAGGCCGGCATTACGCGTGTGTGGCTCAAGCCGATTTTGGTGCAGGGCACCGACAACAAGTTCACGCACGTGTTGGCGATGGAGTTTAAGGACGAGGCCGCGCTGAAGGCGTATAAGGACTCCGAGGCGCAAAAATGGTGGTACACGAAGTGGATCCCCATCCGCGAGCAGTCGGCTACTAGCGACGTTTCCAACTAGGGGGAACATCCCCTTCCTTACGGCCGGGGTTCGTTGGGTCACGGGGTGGGAGGGGTTTTAGGTCTCCCATTCCCCAATGGAGAATGGCGAGCCCGGTTATGTGGAAGGCGCCCATGATCAGGAAGATCGGGGTGAAGCCATAGTTCTGTGTCACATAGCCTGCCATTTGTCCGGTAAACAAGAAGCCGCCGAAGCCCCCCAGGCAACCGCCGATCCCGGTGACGCTGGCCACGGCCGACTTGGGAAATACATCGGACACCGCGGTGAACAAATTGGCTGACCAGGCCTGGTGCGCCGCTGTCGCCAAACTGATCAGTGCCACGGCCAGAATGGGGCTCTTCGCTAACACACACGTGGCGCCCACGGGCATGCATAGCGCAAAGATCAACATGCTCAGCTTGCGAGCCCGGCCGATTTCCCAGCCCCGGCCAATCCAATAGCCGGATAGCCAGCCACCGAACACGCTACCCATGTCGGCCATCAGATAGATGACGGGCAGCGCCCAGGCGATCTCCGCCAACTTGAAGCCGCGCACCTCGCTAAAATAGAGCGGCAACCAATACAAGTAAAACCACCACACCGGATCGGCAAAGAACTTGGCTCCGGCGAAACCCCAGGTTTGCTTATAGCGGAGAGCTTGCGTCCAGGTGACGCGCGGTTCCAAGGCCTCGCCGGAATCCATATTGATGAAGGCCAACTCCGCCGCATTCACCTTCGGGTGTTGGCCGGGAAGACGGTAGACCAACCACCAGACGATCAACCAGACCAGGCCGCTGGCTCCGGTGACGAAGAAGCACGTCCGCCAGCCATAGCGCCCGTTCATCCAGACGAAGAGCGGTGGGCCTACCATGGCGGCCACACTGGCCCCCGAGTTGAAGATGCCGCACGCGAGCGCTCGCTCCTTTTTGGGGAACCACTCGGCAACGCACTTGATGGCCGTGGGGAAATTACCTGCTTCCCCCAGGCCTAAGATGGCGCGCCAGATCGCGAGATCGATGCCGGTCTTCGATAGGGAATGCAGCGCGGCGGCAATGCTCCACCACAAGGCCGACACCGCGTAGCCAACGCGGGTCCCGTAACGGTCGATGAACCAGCCAAAGAAGATGAAGCCGAAGGTGTAGGTGAGCTGGAAGGCGCTGGTGATGTCGCCGTATTGCTGCTTGGAGATGTGCATCTCGCCGAGGATCACCGGGCTCAACACGGAGAGCACGATACGGTCCAGGTAGTTGATGGTGGTCGCGAAAAAAAGCAGAGCGAGCATCCACCAGCGGACTGAAGTCATCACGTGATTATACGGCCTTGCTGCGACAATGGAGAGGCATGCGCTACGGATACCCTGTCTTTCTCGACCTGCAGGACCAGCCCTGCGTCGTCTTCGGTGGCAATGGGATGGCCGAAGAGAAGGCGCGCGGTCTGGCGGAGGCGGGGGCGCGGCTGACGGTAATCAGCGCCGAACTCGACCCCAGCTTCGGCCCGCTGATCGCCAGTTCGCACTGCCAGTGGGTGGCGCGCGACTATCAGCCGGGTGACCTGCGCGGCCGTTTTCTGGCCGTTTCCGCAGGAGACCGTCAATACAACGCCGCCATCTGGGCCGAGGGTCAGCGCGAAAATGTGATCGTCAACTGCCTGGACGATCCGCCGCATTGCCGCTACATTTACCCTTCGATTCACCGGCAGGGCGACTTGGTGGTGGCGCTATCGACCACGGGCCGCTGCCCGGCGCTCGCGGTGCGCTTGCGCCAGCGCCTGGCGGAGCAACTGGGCACCGAATACTCCACGTTTCTGGAGATCGTGAGCAAGTTTCGCGATCGCCTGGCGGCGATGGTGCCCGATTTCGCCACCCGGAAAGCGATATGGTATCAATTGGTGGATTCTTCCGCCATTGAGTTACTGCATGCCGGGAAACGCTCGCAAGCGGAAACAGAACTCGAAGCCATTCTCCAGCAGGCCGCCCAAAAACGTTCTTCATGATACCGCTGCGCAAGTCAGATCCTGTTAAATCCAAGGGTAAACCTAAAGTCCGGGGACGTCGCAAAGCCGACGAAACGGCCGGATTGTTTCTCGATAACCCCAATCTTTACGTCAATCGAGAACTCAGCCTGCTGTCGTTTCAGCGCCGGGTGTTGGATGAGGCGCTCGACGAGGCGAATCCGCTGTTGGAGCGCGTCAAATTTCTCGGCATCCTCGGCTCAAACCTGGACGAATTTTTCATGGTGCGAGCGGCCGGATTGAAGCAGCAGATCGAGGCGGGCATTCAGGAGCCCGGTCCGGATGGCATGACGCCCCGGCAGCAACTGGAAGCCATTCATCGTGAGTTCGGCGTGCTGCTCGTTGAGGCGCACGCCTGCCGGCGGCGGCTGTTCGACGATTTGCAGCGCCATGGCATTCGTCTGCTGGACTATCAGGATTTAGCCAACGCCCAGCGCCAACACGCCGACGCGTACTTTCGGCAAACCGTTTATCCAGTACTGACGCCGCTCGCGGTGGACATCAGCCGTCCGTTTCCGCACATCTCCAACCTGAGCCTCAACCTCTCGATTCTTATTCGCGATCCGCAAGGGCACGAACAGTTCGCGCGGCTCAAAGTGCCCGATACATTGCCGCAACTGGTGCCGGTACAGAGCGCCACGAAGCGCAATGGCCGCCCGCTTTGTTACGTCTGGCTGGAGCAAGTGGTGCAAGCCAATCTGCAGCATCTATTCCCCGGTATGGAAGTGCTGGAGTCGCACGTATTTCACGTGACTCGGGATGCTGACCTGGCGATTCAGGAACTGGAAGGCGGTGACTTACTCGAGACCGTGGAAGAGGGCGTCCGCAAACGCCGTTTCGGCGAGGTGGTGCGCCTCAAAGTGGATGCCCGCATGCCGGAGCATATCCTCAAGATCCTGCAAGTGAATCTTGAAATCGAAGATTCCGATATTTTTCGTGTGGACGGGCCGCTGGCGCTGAGCCGGCTTCGCTCGTTTGCCCAACTGAACCGGCCCGATCTGAAAGACCCTATTTTCGTGGCGGCCTTACCCGAAAAATGGAATGAGGACGGCGATATTTTCGGGCAGATCCGGCGGGGCGATATTCTGCTGCATCACCCGTTTGACTCGTTCGCCCCGGTGGTCGATTACCTGCGGGCGGCGGCGCGCGATCCGCAAGTCCTCGCGATCAAGATGACCCTGTACCGGGTGGGCCGCAACTCGCCCGTGGTGGAGGCGCTGCTCGAAGCTCTGGAGCAAGGCAAACAAGTGGCGGTGCTGGTGGAGTTGAAGGCCCGTTTCGACGAGGAGAGTAACATCGAATGGGCGCGCGCGCTGGAACGCGAAGGCGTCCACGTCGTGTACGGTCTGCCAGGTTTGAAGGTTCACGCCAAGGTGGCCTTAGTGGTGCGGCGCGAAGGCGACGTGATGCGCCGCTACGTCCATCTTTCCACCGGTAATTACAATGCGGTGACAGCGCACCTTTATACCGACGTGGGCCTATTTACTTGCGACGACGAGGTAGGAGCCGACGCGACTGACCTGTTCAACTTTCTTACCGGTTACTCGGCCAAGTCAGATTACCGGAAGTTACTCGTCGCGCCGATTAACTTACGCGACAAATTCGAGGAGATGATCGAACGGGAGATTGCGCATGCCCGGGCGGGCCGGCCGGCGCGGCTGATCTTCAAAACGAATGCCCTCGGCGACCCGCGCATCATCCGGCTGCTGTATCAAGCCTCGCAAGCCGGCGTGCAGTGCGATTTGATTGTCAGGGGTATTTGCTGCCTGCGGCCAGGTCTGCCGGGCATCAGCGACCGGATTCGCGTCTTCAGCATTGTGGGCCGGTTTCTCGAGCATAGCCGCATCTTTTACTTTTACAATGACGGGGCGGAAGAAGTGTATCTCGGCTCCGCCGACGTGATGCCGCGGAATATCAACCGCCGGGTGGAAGTGCTCTTCCCGATCGAACGGGCGTCGCTGAAACGCTACCTACGCGAAAAGGTACTGGAGGCATATTTAATGGATTCGGTGAAGTCGCGCCAAATGCAATCCGATGGGAGTTACATTCGTACGCCGAGGCCGGACGGAGCGCTGCCGGTGAATAGTCAACAGGTATTACTCAAGAGCCGATGCTCAAAAACGTCAACCTAAAAAAGAAACTTCCCCGGGATGAATACAAGCGGCTGCTGCCTGATTGGCAGCAGCGGGTATTTGGCCTGGAAAAAGCCTGCTGGGACAACCGTGTCCCGGCGATCGTGGTGGTGGAGGGGTGGGATGGCGCAGGAAAAGGGGCGGCGATCGCGGCGCTCACCCAGCGCATGGACCCCCGGGGATTCAAACTCTATCCCATCGCCAGCCCGAGCGCGGAAGAACGCCGGCGGCCTTGGCTGTGGCGCTTTTGGCTGAAAGTGCCGGATCGCGGGGATCTGGTAATTTTTAATCACTCCTGGTATTACCGCGTTCTCGACGCCCGGGTGGAGAGTGAAACCAAAGAGGCGGAGTGGCGGCGAGGGTATCGCGACATTATCGAATTCGAACGCATGCTGGCCGATAGCGGCGTCGTGATCATCAAACTCTTTCTGCACATTAGTAAGAAGGATCAAAAGAAACGGCTGCGATCCATTGAGCGCGACCCGCTCGAAAGCTGGCGCGTCACGCCAGCGGACTGGGAACGCCACCGGCGTTACGACGACTATCTCGCCGCGATTGAAGACATGCTGGAATTGACCGCGAGCGAATACGCTCCCTGGACCATTGTGGAAGCCACTTCGCGTTGGCATGCGCGTAAGAAAATCTTCGAAACGATCATTGCGGCGTTGGAAGCCAGGCTGGGCGAACTGGCGCCCTCCTTTGAAGCCGCGCACGAACGCGCCGAGCGCGAATCGGATTTCCGGGAGGTTTCAGAATTGTTGGACGAAAGCAAGATCGAGCCGGACGATGACTTGACCGGAGACGAGGACTAAGTGCTCGAGACACTCGATCTAACGCTGAAGCTAAACCGCGAGACTTATGTTCGCGAATTAACGCGCCGCCAAATTGAGTTACGCGAGCTCGGCTACCAGATCTACTTACAGGAACGGCCGGTGATCATCGTCTTTGAAGGCTGGGACGCGGCGGGCAAAGGCGGGGCGATTAAGCGCATCACGGAGCGGCTGGATCCGCGTTCTTACAGCGTCTATCCGATTTCTGCGCCGCAGGGCGACGAGAAAACCAAACACTATCTCTACCGGTTCTGGAAGCGGCTGCCGGAATGCGGACAAATCGCGATCTTCGATCGCTCCTGGTATGGACGGGTGCTGGTGGAGCGGGTGGAAGGTTTTGCGACGGAGGCGGAATGGCGGCGCTCCTACCGCGAGATCAATATTTTTGAAGGCCAACTTTGCGACTCGGGCGCGATCCTGTTCAAGTTTTGGTTGGATATTTCCCGCGATGAGCAACTGGCACGGTTCGAGCATCGGCAACAGATTGGCTACAAGGCTTGGAAATTAACCAGCGAGGATTGGCGTAACCGGGAGAAATGGCCGCAGTATACTGCCGCCGCCGAAGAGATGTTACTCCGCACCAGTACGCGTACGGCACCTTGGACCCTCATCGAAGGCAACGATAAGTACTGGGCTCGCGTTCAGGTGCTGACAAAACTGGTGGAGGGATTATCGAGAGCGTTGAACTATCAGCCGGCCGATCCGGTGGAGGCGGAGAAAAAGAAGCGGAAGTTACGGCCGTAAGCGCAATCTCTCAAATCGCGCCCGCCGCCGCCGTTGGCTTGCGCGCAGCCTCCGTCACTCCTGAAGCACGGTCACTCCCTAAGCACGTAGCCAATCCATCCGTGCTCAGCACCCGGAAGCCGGGCTATGGGAGGCGCCGTTAACCAGGGGAACAGCCTACCAAGTAAGTTTTGCGACGGCCGGCTAAGGCGGCTCAACATCCGCGCACCAAGCCAGTTGGAATTTTGGCAAGGTTTAGCGCTAGAATCGTGGGTTGTCGAGTCCTCAACCAGTTCTGAATCTTGACGAGTACCTGGCGGCGGAACAGGTGCTGGTGGACCGGGCACTGAACCGGTGGCTGCCGCCGGATTCCAGCGCGCCGGAGAGCCTGCACAAGGCAATCCGTTACAGTATTTTCGCGGGCGGGAAACGCATCCGGCCATTGCTGGCCATGGCAGCGGCGCGGGCGGTGGATCCCGAAGTGGCAGGCAGTGAGGACGCGGCGTGTACGCTCGAGATGATCCACACCTATTCGCTGATCCACGATGATCTACCGGCGATGGACGACGACGATTTAAGGCGCGGCCGTCCCACCAACCACATCGTTTTCGGCGAGGCGATGGCGATTCTGGCGGGGGACGCCCTATGCACCATCGCTTTTCAGACCCTGGCTCGTCTGGTGCATACGCCGGCGGCGGTGCGGCTGCGGCTGATCGATGAATTGGCCACGGCTTCGGGCACCTTGGGCGGGATGATCGCGGGGCAGGTGCTCGATATTGAAGGCGAGGGGCAGGTGCCGACTGCGGCGCTGCTGGACGATATTCATCACGCCAAGACGGGCGCGCTGCTGCGGGCCAGCGTGCGGATGGGCGCGATCTACGCCGGGGCCGATCGGATGCAGTTGGAAGCGCTCACTAGCTTTGGCGAGCACATGGGTCTGGCGTTCCAGATCGTCGACGACATTCTCGATATTGAACAAAGTTCGGAGGCGCTGGGCAAGACGGCAGGCAAGGATCTGGCCCAGGAGAAGATCACGTTTCCGGCTGTGCACGGGCTGGCAAAGAGCAAGGAGATGGCCGCGCAGGAACGGGCTTTGGCGCATGCGGCCCTCGCGGGTTTCGGCGGGCGGGCGGAACGGCTGCGGCAGCTGGCGGACCTGATTGTCGAACGGCAAAAGTAAGTCGCGGTTAGATTTGCTGCTGGTGGAGCGCGGGTTAGTGCCCTCTCGTCAAAAAGCGCAAGCGCTCATTCTGGCCGGGCAAATCCTGGTGAATCACCAAAAGTTGACGACATCGGGCCAAAGCGTGCCGCACGATTCCGTGATCGAAGTGCTGGGAGTGACGAAGTATGTGAGCCGCGGTGGATTGAAGCTGGAAGCAGCGCTGGACCATTGGGGAATTGGGCCGCCTGGGTGGGTGGCGATGGATGTGGGGGCGTCGACCGGCGGATTTACCGACTGCCTGCTGCAGCGCGGCGCGACACGGGTGCATGCCGTAGATGTGGGGAAGACGCAACTGGCTTGGAGCATTCGCAGCGACCCGCGCGTCGTCATTCATGAGGAGGCCAACGCGCGGTTTCTGACGGTGGACATGATTGGCGAACCGGTGGATTTGATTGTTTGCGATGTGAGCTTTATTTCGGTGACGATGATTTTGCCGGCCCTGGCGGCATTGAGAGCACCAATGCTGATCCTGGTGAAACCGCAGTTCGAAGTGGGGCGTGAACAAGTGGGACCGGGGGGCATTGTGCGCGATCCGGCATTGCACGAAATGGCCTGTGAAAAGGTGGGGCAAGCGGTGCGACACTTAGGGTTTACTCAAAACGTGATTCCCTGCCCCGTGAAAGGGGCAGAAGGCAATCAAGAGTTTTGGCTGTGGGCGGAACGCGAGCGATGAGTATACAGACCGTTGGGATTATCTCGAAGCCGGAGGCGGCCCAGGCGATTACGCTGGTGCCGCAGTTACTCGCCTGGCTATCGAAGCGCGACATCGCAGTCCGGATGGATGAGGCGACGGCCGAATATGCGGGCCGTAAGGATGGGCTGCCTCGCGATCGGGTAGCGGTGGGTGCGCAGCTGCTCATCGTGTTGGGGGGCGACGGGACCTTGCTGTCGGCGGCCCGCGCGATGTTGGGCAACGACTTGCCCATCCTCGCCGTGAATCTGGGTGGTTTGGGCTTCCTGACCGCCATTACCGTGGACGAGGTATTTCCAGAGCTGGAACGCACGCTGAATAATGACTTCCGCGTGGGCCGGCGTAACATGCTCCACTGCGAGGTACACCGCGATGGCGCGCCGGTGGCCAGTTACGAAGCGTTGAACGATGTGGTGATCACCAAGGCGGCGATTGCGCGCATGATTGACGTGGAGTGCTGGGTGGATACGCACTTTGTCTGCCGCTATAAGGCGGATGGCTTAATTGTATCGACACCGACCGGGTCGACGGCTTACTCGCTGTCGGCGGGCGGACCGATTTTGTTTCCGCAACTGGACGCGCACTTAATTACGCCGATTTGTCCGCACATGCTGACGAACCGGCCGGTGATTGTGCCCGATTCCGGAGTGATTCGCTTGTATAACCGGGCTGAGGACGAAGGGGCATATCTGACCGTGGACGGTCAGGTAGGAGAGCCGCTACGCCGCGACGACTTAATTCTCTGCCAACGGTCGGAACATGCCATTAGCTTGATCCGGCCGCCGAAATTACTCTTCTTCGACGTATTACGCTCGAAGTTGAAATGGGGAGAGAGATGAAAAAGATTAGTCTGACGGCGTGGATTTTTATTGCCTTGGTGTTGGGCGTGTTAGTGGGTTACTGGTTCCCCTCCACCGGTGTGGAGATGAAGATACTCAGCACCGTCTTTATCAAGATGGTGAAATCGATTGTGGCACCTTTGTTGTTCGCCACCTTAGTGTATGGGATTGCGGGCGGGGCGCATTCCGGTGCCATGGGCCGCATTGGGGTGCGGGCGGTGATTTACTTTGAAGTGATTACGACGATCGCGCTCTTCGTCGGTTTAGCTTTCGTGAATTTCTTCCAGCCCGGCAAGGGAGTGGATCTATCGAAAGCGAAAGCCCCGGAAGCGGCGACAGCTCATGTTACCTGGCAGGGGATTATTGAACATACTTTCCCTTCGAGCATTATCGATTCAATGGCGAAGAACGATGTCTTGCAAGTCGTGGTATTCGCCATGATGTTCGGGATGGCTTGCGCGGCGGTGGGGCATAAAGCGGCACCGATGGTCCATTTTTGCGAGTCGCTTTCGGAGGTGATGTTCAAGTACACCGCGTTTGTGATGTACGCCGCGCCGCTGGGCGTGTTCGGCGCGATGGCAGCCACCGTGGGGCAGTACGGCGTAGCGGTCTTGTATAACTTGGCGCAGTTAGTGCTGACCATGTTTGGCGCTTTGGCGTTTTTTGTGATTGTGGTGCTGGGGGCCGTTATCATCCTGGCCAAAATACCGCTGGCGAAATTTATTCGAGCAGTGAAGGACCCTTACATACTCGCTTTCTCGACGGCATCGAGCGAAGCGGCTTTGCCGATGGCGCTGGCCAACATGGAGCGCTTCGGCGTGCCGAAGCATATTGTTTCGTTTGTGCTGCCGTTGGGATATAGCTTAAATTTGGATGGGTCCACTTTGTATTTGGCGGCCGCATCGATTTTTGTGGCGCAAGCGGCAGGAGTGCAATTGGGGCTGGGCCAACAAATCACGATGATGCTGACGTTGATGCTGACCAGTAAGGGAGTAGCGGCGGTGCCGCGGGCGAGTTTGGTGATTCTGATGGGGACGCTTTCCACTTTCGGTTTGCCGATGGAGCCGGTGGCGCTCATTTTGGGCGTGGACGCATTGCTGGATATGGCGCGGACGTCGGTCAACTTGCTAGGCAACTGCCTGGCATCGGCGGTAGTCGCGCGCTGGGAAGGCGTGGACTTGTCGGGTCCGGAGAAAGTGGAGGCAGTTTAGCGTCGCACGTGAACCCGCAACCATTGCTCCAACACCTCCCGCTTGAACGTACCGGAGTTGTAGAGGTCGAGCATGAAGGTGTAAGCCTCCAGATCATCGAAGGTCAGCTCGACTCCGTTAACGGACAAGAACGCGCCGGTAAGCGTAATGGATAGGCGTTTGTTGCCATCCAAAAACGGGTGATTTTGCGATAGACTCTCCCAGAGAGCGGAGGCTTCAGCGATGAGGTCAGAGTAATAGCCGGACTGCGGGCGGGCGAGGGCCGCTTCGAGCCCTGCCCGGTCACGAAGCCCCAAGGACCCTCCAAAACGCTCAATCAGGAGACGATGAATTTCAAGGGCATCGTCGAAGGTTGGATAGTTCGTCAATCGCTTGCTATTGGGCCAAGCGCTTCAGCAGTTCCGGGTGTTGACGGATAAAGTCCCCGGCCGCCGTGACAAACGCAGACTTCGCGTTCGCCGGACGACGGAGATACTCGACCAGTTCTCGCACTACCGCCTGCTCCGCGGGGGTGAGTGAGGCGACCATTTCAGCGAACTCAGCTTTTGCCATCTCTTAATTATATTTTAGATTCAGCGTTGGCGCGGTTGAGGAGGGCGCGCATGTAGCCGACGCCGTAGGCGGTTTGGGCGTAGTTGCCGCCGACCATGGTAGGGCTGTGGTCTAAGATGACGATGCCGTCGTAATTCACGTCGCGCAGCGCCTTCATGATCTTGTACATGTCGTAGTAACCATTGTCCATAAAGGTTTCCACGAAATGCGGCAGCGGTGCCGTCACGTTGCGGAAGTGAATTTTCCAGATTTTTTTCGCGCCAAAGTGACGAATCATCTCTTCGGGATCTTTACCGGTAAGTTTCTTGCCGCCTTCGAGCCACGTGCCGCAGCAAAGGCAGATGCCGACATTGGGGCTGTTGGCGATTTCGAGGGCGCGTTTGTAACCTTCGAAGTTACTGAAGATACAACGCGGGACGCCGGCGAGAACCGGCACCGGCGGATCGTCGGGGTGGATGCCGATGCGCACGCCATTCTCTTCCGCCACCGGCGCGACTTTCTTAATGAAGTAAGTGTAGTTCTCCCAGATCTCTTCCTTGGTGAATTCGCGGCCGTGCGAGAGGGGGCCTTTGAAAACCTTGCCGTCCCAATTGCCTTGCGCGGTGGGGCTGTTCTGGTCGAACTCCCGGGCGGAGGCGCCGCGGACATCGGTGCGTCCGCTGGTCCAGATACCGTTGCCCATGTGGGCGTAAGTGGTGTAGCGAATGCCAGCCTTACCGAGATTGCGAATGTACTGCTGATACTCGGCGACCTTGGCGTCGCGGCCGGGTAAGTTCAGCGTCACTTCGGGCATGTTGTGGACGCTGACGTTGCCGATGTTCCAGACCTGGATACCGGCGTCGGCGTAGGTTTTCTTGATTTGCTGGAAGCCTTCGGCAGTGCGGAGCGCGGGCGTGGAGCCCACACTAACGTATTCGGCACCCAGTTGTTTGAGATGCAGGAGTTGCTCAGTGGATGGGGTCGGCGAAGACTGGACACAGAGCTTGATGCCCGGCTTTTCGGGATGGACGACGGCCAAGGCCGATCGGGCGGCGGCGAAAGCGCCCAGGGTGAAGCCGGCAAGTTGTCTACGGTTCATGGGGCGAACTATATCACAGAAAATCAGTCGTTTTGTGCGATAAGTGGAGAGTGACGATTTCCCTCCCGACAGCCTTGCTTGATCGCGCCCAGGCGGAAGCCACGGCGCGTGCAATCACCTTGGATGAACTGATTGCAGTGGCATTGCGCAAACACTTGTCCGCAGGTGGATTTCGATTGATTACGGTGAAGGGTGAGTTGGTGGATCAGCAGATCGATCTGAACCGAACTTCAGATTTGATGCTGATTGACGACCAACGCCGATATGGGGAAGGTGGTGTTTCCTAGTGCCGACGGCATGATCCCCTCCCTTACGGGCCGGGGTTCCGCACGTGCGGGGATCAATCGTCGGCGTCGTTGTTAGGGGATACCCTTCACGGCCTTTTCAATATCCCGCCGCCAACTTCGCCAATGCTCCGCCCGATGATTGCACTTCTCGAATTCTGTACGGTATCGATCCCTCAATTCGCCCTTACTTTTCGTGGATAGCAGTTGCCAATTCTCAAAAAAGACATAGGTTGCATTGCCTAAAAGAGGGCACTCAAGAATCACTGGAGTGTAACTGGGGATTTGATAAGCGGTGTAGCCCTCCCGGACGCCCTTTAGACCAATGGCGATCAGTTGTGGCCTTGGACGAATCGTCGCTAGTTGCTCGATTCTTTCGGGTAGATACTTAGGCTCGTGCGCGAAGAGAAGGTCACAATACTCTTTGATCCTCTTGGTATTCCACTCGCCCGGCGGAAGGAATTCCCAGTTGAGCGATGTCACTATTTGATTCCCGGCAGCAAGCCTGGCTCTATCAGTCCACAAGACCTGCTTGACTGTTTTTTCCTCCACGATCGCATTGACAAGTCGCTTGGGGCCCGCAGGAGGTGTAACTACCCTTTTCCTAGGTTTGAGCAAAGGCGAGGGTGGTTTCCTAACCAAGAGTCGTTTCGGGATCCTAACCGGCTCAGGTGACAGAATTTGGGAGATGGGTCTGCAACGGGCGGCATGGGCACCTAGGTCACGTTCGAGGAGGTGGTAGCCGCACGCTGAGCAACGTCTGACATTGTCCCGGACCGGTAGATAGCGTCGGGGGAGTTGTCGAGACCAGGGAATGGCAGCGGGGCAAACACTGTCGGATTCACAGTGCTCTACAAAGGACCGCCAGACCGCTTCGATGGATAGGTCGGTGGGCACAAGCTCCTCCTTGCACAACGAGCACCTTGGTTCACGGAACGGCTCCAAACCCATATCGCCTTCATATTAGTCGATTTTGAATCAGGCCAAGCATGGCAGCCTAGGCGATCCTGATCGGAGGAGAATCAGCTAACTCTTCAGTAACTGCTTGATCGCCCGCACGGCTTGCCGCGTGCGCTGCTGGTTCTCGATCAAGGCGAACCTGACGTGGCCTTCGCCCAAGGGGCCGAAGCCGATGCCGGGGGCGACGCCCACGAGCGCCTTCTCCAGCAGTAACTTTGAGAATTCGAGCGAGCCCAAATGGCGGAATTTCTCGGGGATTTGCGTCCAGAGAAACATCGAGCCGCGAGGCTTTTCGCAGGGCCAGCCAGCGGCATTGAGTCCGTCCACCAGCACGTCACGACGCTTCTGATAGGTGTCACGGATTTTGATCACTTCGTCGTCGCATTCCCGCAGTCCGACGGTGGCGGCAATCTGGATGGGCTGAAAGATGCCGTAATCGAGGTAGCTCTTGATGCGCGCCAAGGCATGAATCATCTTGGGGTTGCCCACGCAGAAGCCGACGCGCCAGCCGGCCATGTTGTAGCTCTTGGTCATGGAGTAGATCTCGACGGCGTGCTCTTTGGCACCGGGAACCTGCATGATGGAGGGGGCCTGGTAGCCATCGAAGCCAATGTCGGCGTAGGCGAAATCGTGCAGGACCATGGAACCGTACTGGTCGGCTAAGCGGATAATTTCTTTGAAAAAGTCCAGGTCGACGGTGGCCGTAGTCGGGTTATGGGGAAAGTTCACCAGGATCATCTTAGGTGCCTTCGTGGCTTTCTGGCAATGATCCGTGAGGCGGTTCAGAAACTCGGCGGGCGTGGGCATGGGCAAGCGGCAGACTTGTCCTTCGGCCATGACGACGCCCCACTGGTGGATCGGGTAGGCGGGGTCAGGCGCAATCACGGTATCTTCGGGCCCGATGACGGCGAATAGCAAGTGGGCCAGCGCGTCTTTGGAGCCAATGGTCACGATGGCTTCGCTTTCGGGGTCAAGTTCAACGCCGTAGTTGCGCTGATAGCGGCGAGCGATCTCGAGACGCAGATTAGGGATGCCGCGCGACATGGAGTAACGATGATTGCGCGGATTCCGGGCGGCCTCGGCAAGCTTCGAAACAATGAGCCGGGGGGTGGGGCCGTCGGGATTGCCCATGCCAAAGTCGACGACGTCCTGCTGGGCGGCGCGCAGCTTCGCTTTCATCTCGTTGGTGATAGCGAACACGTAGGGCGGTAACTTACCGATGCGATAGAACTCGTCTGACAAAGCCATGGTGGGAACCTTCATTATGCCGGATTTGCGACGGTTCATCCGCCGGATCCGGAGTTTCG
>JANLPT010000391.1:0-5722 GCA_031367405.1 Bryobacteraceae bacterium | reverse complement strand
CGCTGCTCAACAGGAAGCTGATCGCCGTCTTTTGGGTTTGGAGCGCGTCGGCCAGCATCGGGCCCACGTCGAACGTTACCCAACTCGCCGCCCGCAGAGCGCGGGATGAGGTGGGGGGGATGGCCGTCGCCGCTGGCTGGTTCGACCAGTTCACCGTGGCTTCGTCCCAATTCGTGCTGCTGGGCGCGACGAAAATGGTGACGGCGCCTGCGCTGAGTTTGTTCACCCACACCTTCAGCGTGGTGCGAGCCAACATGGCAGCCGTGGTGTTGGCGGGCAGTTGCGACAGATCGTAGGCGACCACACCGCGGCTATTGAGGCCTAGTTCAATCTGCGGCAAAGCGCCGAAGTTAATCTGCGGTGAGTTCGCTTGCAATGTGGCGTCGCCGGTGATGACAGCGGTCTGGGCGAATAGCCCAGCGGCTAGTGAGAGGATGCCGGCCGCGAGGCGGATGGCTGGTTGGTGATTCATTTGGCGCATTTTGATTTCTCCTAAGGTGTTCCGTCGAAAGAAATCTAACAGGAAGCAGGGGAAAGAAACCCCACATCTACATGAAACGAATAGCAATGGCTTATAACCACGCAACAAATTCATTTCATGGAACTTAAGTAGTGTTATAACTGAGAAGTTGACAGGGAAAAATGTCAAAACAAGCGCTTGAAATCCGGTTTGGACCGTTCGTGTTCGTTCCCGCCAAACGGGAATTAACCAAATCCGGGCATTTGGTTAGGCTTCCCAACCAGTCGGCGCAACTTTTATTGATGCTGATCGAGCAGCCCGGCACCGTCATTACCCGCGAGCAGATGCGGGAGCAGATTTGGCCTGAGGGCACTTACGTGGAGTTCGATTTTGGCTTGAACTCCGCCATCAACCGGATCCGCCGAGTATTGAACGATTCAGCACGAAATCCCAACTACGTGGAAACGGTACACGGGTCGGGCTACCGCTTCATCACCCCTTGCCATGTGATTTATGCTCCGGATGCGGAAAGCGCGGTGCCAGTGGGCGGAGGACCCCCAGTCCAGCCTTCGGTGCAGCCTCCAGAGCCGGGCACTCTTCCGGTACATCCTCCCAAGCATCGGTCCATAAATCGCCCCATGAATAAAATGTGGCTCTATGCCGCCGCCGTGATCGGCGTGATTCTGCTGGTGGGGCTCCAAAGAGCGAGCCTGTCGCGAGTAGGAAACTCGTTAGCCAGCGACGCGCCCACGCTACGTTCGTCCATTCTTCTGCCCCGCGGACATCAGCCGGCGCTGCTCCGCATTTCTATGCAGGGCGATCAAATCGCCTATGTTTCGAATCTGGCGGGCGCGCAAACTGTCTTCCGGCGCTACTTGAATCGCGACGAATCGCTGCGGGTGGAAGGAAGCGAAAGTGCCACCGCCCTGGCCTTCTCCCCGGATGGCGAGCAATTGGCGATTTGGACGCCGGACAAGATTCTGCTGGTCAGCAAGGATGGCACCAAGCAGTTGACTCGATTTGCGACGCCCACCCAGGTCCGCACCGGCATCTGGGCCAAATCCGGCCACCTCTATTATTCCGATCAGTCCGTCGAACGCCCGGCTATCTTTCGCATCCCGGTCACCGGCGGCAGTGCCCCCGAACTCGTGATTTCGGCCCAGCGTTTACCAGGAGGGTTCGCCTTTCCGATGGTGCAACAGTCACTGGATTCGCGCGACGCGCTCTTGTATTCCGTCAACCTCACTCCCCGGCGGCGTTCGCTGCGGCTGTGGTCGCCGCCCACTCAATTCCGCAAAGCGGTGGATCGCATCGTGCTCGAAAGGGCGATGGGCGGCCGGGAATTGCCCACCGGACACCTCGTGTATTTCTGGGATAACGCGCTATTCTCCGCTGGTTGGGATCCCCAAAGTATGTCCGCTTGGGGAACGCCGATCAAGGTATTGTCTGGCGTGGCCGGGGCTGGTTGGCCTGGCGGCGTGGCGGATATCTCCGATTCCGGCACCCTCGTGTACCGGCCCCAGCGTCCAGCGGAAGCGCGCGCCATCGTCACGGTGGATCGCCATGGCGACCAAACCAAGCTCGACATCCCGCCCGCTCAGTACGATCAGCTGAGAGTCTCGCCCGACGAACGGCGTCTGGCTGTGGTGAGGCGCGACGGTGCCTCCCAATGGAGCATCTGGCTACTGGACTTGCAGACCCACGCCTGGACGATGTGCCTGGAGACGCAGGCGGAGCTGCCACGGCTGGCCTGGAGCCCGGACGGCCGGTCTCTCGTGATGGGCCTCGCGGAGGGCGATGCCGATTTCGCTAACCTTTACCGCATTCCACTGGACCCGCCCGGCAATCCGGAGCGACTGGCGGAACAGCCGGATTTCGGGCAGTTTCCGACGTCATGGTCCGCTACGGCCAATGCCATCCTCTTCCATGAGGGCACCCATCCAAAAACCAATAGCGACATCTTCGTCCTCGACATGGCCACGCGCCAAGTGAAGCCGCTGGTGCAGAACCCTGGTTGGGATAGCGACGCCGTCTTCTCGCCGGACGGCAAGTGGATCGCTTATTCGGGTGATCCGGGTACTGGCCGAAAGATTTACGTGCAAGCCTATCCGGTGGCAGCACCGGCCCAGGCGGCTGCCAACTTCGAGGGGCGCGGTCCTGTGTGGTCCGCCAAGGGTGATCGCCTCTGGTTTAGCGGCCCCGGCGGCTTTTGGGAAGTGCCCATCCGGTACGGCAAAGCTACGGCAGAGCCAGTCCGGCGCTACGGCCAAACCTTCGCCTTCACGCCTGACGTTTGGACTCGCACCTTCGACATCTCCGCTAGCGGCAAGCTCTACGCGATTCTGCCGGACCTGCGCGAAGTGCCCGGGCGCATTGAAGTGGTATCGAACTGGTTCCGCGAATTAGAAAAATTAGCCCCCACCAAGCGCTAGTTGCGGCGTTGGCGACGAGTGACGAATAGTGCCAGGCACCCGCTGCCAAAAAGCACCATCGAGGCCGGTTCAGGCACCCCCGCCGAATTCCCCACTGAGTCGACACCGCGAATGTCGAGCGCCCAAGCGGAAGTCCGCTGCGCCCCGGTGGCATCGATAAACGAGCCGGGGGAACCCCGGAAAGTGGGTCCCGTAAAGTTCCCATTTCCAGCTTGCGAGAACCCATCGCCCAAAGTAGGACCGAACGGCGAATTGTCCGACTGGGTTAGCACGACCGTGTAGTCGCCGCTCGGCAGCAGCACCAACTGTAAGAATGAATCAAAGCAAGCATTCGTCACCCCATCCTGGCCGACATTCCCGCAACCGCCGTCATTGTTTAAGTTAAAAAGCGTGCTGGTGGGGCCCAAGCCCTGGAAAATACTGATGAAAGGATCAAAGCCGCCGGGTACAATCGTCTGACCCGCCGAGTTGGCGCCTCCGGCGTAGCCTAACGTCACTAAGGTAACGGTGCTTGGCGCGTTGAGATGGAAGGTGAACGTCGCCAGGTCATCGTCCATGCCAAAATTTCCTGTAAACGAGAAACTCGCGGCTAGTCCCGGCATAGCGGCCAGGGCGGTGAGCGCCGCGAGTTGGAAAAACCGCGACTTAGTCTTTGCCGCGCGAGCGGGGTGTATGGTCGATAAAAATTTGGTTAGATTGTGAGACATGAATAAACCGGCTGCCCTGAGTATGCGTGCCTAGGAGCGAAGGGTCAAGCATTTGTCATTCAACTGCGCCAATCTACTTTGCGGGTAAGTTCTATTCCCCGGATGGGACTAGGAATAGTCCTACCAGTCATTGTACTAGTACCGCAACCGCTTGGTTTCTAACTTCACAGCTTGTCACAGGTTGTTTGGCCTGTAAGACCCTAGTTCAACGGAACCCTGACCGTCAGGGACGGCGATCTCGCACACATGGGAGGAGGGTACGAGCACCCCGACCCTTGTTGCCGGCGGCGATGGCGGCTTCGATGATTTCGCGGGCGACGCCGGTGCCACCGATGAGTTCGGCGACGATGTCGATGTCGGGGTGGTTGACGACTTCGCGCCAGTCGGTAGTCAAAGGCCCGGCAACGCGGGGAGTTCGCGCGTGTGGACGCTGGGCGAACAGATGGCGACGACTTCGAGCGGGAAGCCGAGCTTTTCGGTAAGGCTGTTGGCGCTACCGGCGAGGATGGCCAGGGTTCCGGAACCCACATTGCCCAAGCCGATGACGCCAATTTTGACGGGTTTCATTCATTCGCCATGGTAGCGTGCCACACCGATGTTCCGAAATGTCCCGAGATCGTAGTAATCCACCTCCGACAGACTCCTGGGATGGCTGTGGAGGTGCGCGCGAGGGGCACCTTATGTCATATTAGACATAGGAGAACCATGGCAAACCGGCAGGACAGGCCGCCGATTTGGCTGAAAGGCGAAGTGAAAACGCCGCCATTCAGCGCGCCTGCCCGTTTGACGGCGGGCCTCTTCCTCAGGCGTCTTCAGCAAGGACAGACGCTGGCATTGCCGCATTCCCGGCCCATGGCGGTGATCGGTAAGCAATGCCATGAGTTGCGGATTTCGGATCGTGACTAGATTTGGCGGATCATGTACCACGTCGCTAAAGATGCCATCGTCATCCTCGACGTGTTCAGCAAGAAGACGCAGACCACTCCGGCTCAAATCCTGGAGCTCTGCGGGAAACGCTTGGCTGCCTACCTAAGAGCGGCGGCGGCAAAGGAGTAATTATGGACAGTGCCAAGAAGAAACGTTTAGAAAGAGCAGGCTGGGTAGTGGGAGACACCGCCCAGTTTCTGGAACTCAGCCTGGAAGAGGCCCGATTTCTTGAACTAAAGCTCGCGCTGGCCACGGGCGTTCGTGAGCTTCGCGAGAGAATCGGCTTGACGCAGGCCGCACTCGCCCATCGGCTGGGATCCAGCCAGTCGCGCGTCGCAAAAATGGAGGCAGCCGACCGCTCCGTATCGCTCGACCTGATGATGCGGTCACTTTTCACCATTGGCGCCACCGCCACAGAAATTGCCAAGTGGATCAAGCGGGCCGAAACCGATCGCGCGGCGTGAGCACGAAACACCCAATCGTCGCTGATCATGTCGCCTCGATAGACACCTCGCGCCGGGAAATCTCGCTCGCCGTGGTGGTCCAATTTCGCGCCCTGCAACATTTGTGCACGAAGAATGCGGTGAGGCTGAGGCTCGCCGCAAGAATGCAGCGATAACCGGCTTCTTTTGTTAGGTTAGGGATAAGTCAGAGATAGTCACGGGGGTGGCACGAACTTTTCCCCGTTACGGCGATGGCCCCGTTCTCTACAAAATGATATCATTCTCGCCAAACGTGGACTTTCGCATGGAATGTCTCACTCACGAACCCTTACCCAGATCCTGGACTCTATTCAACTGGGATCGGCGTCATTCACGCTCATACACCTATCTACTCCAAGGACACTGGTAATTCATTGACTTTACAAACACATACGAGGAAAATCGGGGAGGCGGCATTGCTGCGATGAAACGGGAGGCCGAAAGACTGATACACTGGCCTGCCGAATACGCCGCTCGTCCGAGCCAGAATAGTAAAGGAAGTTTCGATATAGCAGACTAGCTTAGCTGCCTACCGAAGATCGAGATCAATAACCCTTACGCTGCGGTGCCTCAGCTCGGTCAAGCCGTTCACCGGTTTATCCCAGCGCACTGCCCGGCACTGGAACACTGGAACTGCCAGCGGCCGTCCTACTGGTGCACATCGTGGCCTAGCTAACAATACTCGTCACTTAACGATCCGGATGGCGGCGGAGA
>JANLPT010000390.1:0-20273 GCA_031367405.1 Bryobacteraceae bacterium | reverse complement strand
TGCTCTGGTAACACCGGCCATCGGGAACTCAGCGAAAGTTTTCGATCAACCACAAGTCCGACCCGGTGACTGGCTTGGAAAATAAGAATGTCTTCTCGTCGGGGGAGACTGTCAGTCCGAAAGCAACTGGTCTTTCGATCTCGCCGATGGCGCGGTGGTGGCCAGAAGCGAATTCGTGAAACCGTATTTCGCAGAGGCCTTCATCCCGCGGAGTGAGGTAGTAAATACCGTCGCGAACTACGGCGAAACCTCGCCGCAAGACGGTATCAGGCACCAAGCGCCTCTCATCGCCCCCACCAACCGGCAAGGCGTATATGCCCTCGGTGCCGGAATCGCTCTTCGTGTAGAAAAGCGTTCTCCCCTCGACGGACTCAACCCCCGCATACCCTCCCCCCTTGGTCACTTGTTCGGCGTCGCCGCCGGCGACCGGCATCCGCCAGACTTCCGACCGTCCGGAACGGCTCGATGCAAAGTAAATCCATTTACCGTCCCGAGACCAACTTGGGTTCGAGTTGTTGCCTGGCCCGTTGGTCAACTGCCGTGCAGGACCTCCGTCGGCCTCCACCATCCAAACATCCGAACGCTTCTGCTTTCCAATCGAGCCGAACGCGACCCATTTGCCGCTAGGCGACCATCGGGGCGCTTCGTTGGTCTCGCTGAGGTCCCGCGTGATCTGCACCAACCCCGTCCCGTTTGCCTGAGCCACCCAGATGTCATTCGCGCCTCCACGGGCAGATTGGAACGCGATTCGCTTTCCGTCGGGCGAAAATTGGGGGAAGTTTTCTCTCACCGTCGAGGACAAAAAGGGAACCGGTTTGCCTCCTCTTTCCAATTTCCAAACGTCGGCCTGCAAGATTGAGCGGGCCACAGAGAGCCGCCCGCCCACGCCGCTGATGGCCGGCCAGATGGCGTCGACTCCCGCCATTTCGATCCGCTCCGGTTCGGCCGCCTTACTAGCCGAAACACGCCAAGCGTAGTAATGCGGTAGACTGAATCCGCTAACCATCAGGGAACCGCCGTCCGGCATCCAGGCTAAGCCACGGATTTGTCCGGCATCGGCGAGGATGGTTCGAGCTTCGCCCCGCGGCAGCAATCCGGCACCGAGCGACACAATCTGGAGCTGACACCGGGCCCCTACCCCATTCCCTGACCCATCGCCTCCCCCGCAGGACGCGAAGGCCAAGCTGCGGCCGTCGGGAGAAAATGTCGGATGCTTGTACCATTTCCCGCGTTGAGGAACCAAGATCGGAAGCGGCTCGCCGCCTTCCACGGGAACCAGCAACACGGTTCCGTCACCAGGTTCAGGGGGCTCACCGAACCTGGACACCACCAGGAATTTCCCGTCCGCTGACCACGAAGGACGATTCACGGTGGGATACAACAGATCGCCCACGATTTTCGTTTCCGGCCCGGCCGGCCGGCGATCCATCCCAGGCAGTTCTATCAGCTTCCGTTCCGGCCCGCCGAGCGGGGAAACTAGATAAATTCCGGTCGCCCCACGGATACGGACAAACGCAATCTGCCGCCCATCGGGCGACCAGGACGGCAGCAAATCCGCGCCTGGATCGCTGGTCAACCGCAGGGCCGTCGCACTCCCCAGCATCTTGACGTAGATGTCCGAGTTGGATTCCTTCTCGCCATTCCATACGAAAGCCACCTGCGCTCCGTCCGGAGAAAACGTGGGCATGGTTTCGCTGCCCGTAAGAGAAGTCACTTGCACCAGTCGAGCGGGAGTGCGGTTGGTTGGCCCGCCCACCATCCAAACTACGATCATCGCCGCAGCCACCACCGCGAACAACACGCCGACCGCAGCCCTCATGGCCGGCTTGGCGCCAACCACTATTGGCGATACGGGCGTCGGTGTCACTTCCACCGGTGCCATAAATCGGTATCCCCGCCGCGCCACAGTCTCGACATAACGAGGGCTCTCCGCCGAGTCGCCCAGTGCATCCCGCAGCCGGTTCACGGCCGCACTCAAACCATGGTTAAAATCGACAAACGTCTCGCTTCCCCAAATTCTCTCCCGCAACAGGTCTCGGCCGACCACTTCCCCGGGCTTCTCCAGTAAGGTGACCAAAACCTTGAACGGCTGGTCCTGTAACTTGATGCGCAAGCCGTGTTTCCGAAGTTCGCCACTCTGAGGATCCACCTCGAATGACGCAAACCGGATTGTGCCTTTAGGCAATTCAGTCGACATTACAATCGCGAGGCTCCTTCGGTAGCGTAACACTTGTTACCTCTGAACCGTTGCCATTTTGTTTTCATAGGTTTCCACCGTGATCCGCGCGTGCCTCCTCGTGATCGTCTCAGGAACTCGGAGAAATGGACGGCCCACCCAAAATGCTAGTGGACCCAGTCAGTCCGATACCTAAGGAGAAGAAATCGATGTTCAATAAAGAGAATCTGTTTGCGGCTGCGGTGCTAATAACTGCCGGCTTCTTGGGTGCCGCCGAGGCGCATGCCCAGAATACGAGATGCTATACCCTCGAAAGCCTGCAAGGCTCCTACGGAGTCGTCATCGGCTATGGTGCGAACGTAGCGGCGGGCATACAAGCCGAGACTCTTGATGGAAAAGGCAATCTCACGCGAACCGGCATCAACAATCAGCCGGTTGTAGGATCGCCTACGGGACTAAGAACCGTCGCTGCGGTGACGAGCGTGGGAACGTATACCGTCAATTGCGACGGCACTGGCACCATCAACCGCATTGTTACGCGGGCCGATGGCAGCACGGCCACCGCGGCCGACGACTTTCTCGTCACCAAATCCATCGAGCGCGATGGCCGCCTAGTGGCCACCGCCATCTTCGACATCCAAAAAGACCCCAGCGTCATCGTCCCCGGTGGCATCTTTCTCACCCGCACCCACACCCTGCGTCCCACCGGAGCATGTTATACCCTCGAAAGCCTGCAGGGCTCCTACGGAGTCCTCATCAACTATGGTGCGAACGTAGCCGCCGGAATCCAGGCCGAGTCTCTCGATGGAAAGGGTAATCTAACCCGAACCGGCGTCAACAATCAACCAATCGTTGGATCTCCCACGGGGCTCCGTACCGTCGCCCCCGTCACCAGCGTGGGAACATACACCGTGAATTGCGACGGCACTGGCACCATCAACCGCATTGTCACCCGGGCGGATGGCACCACGGCTGCCGCCGCAGATGACTTCCTGGTCACCGAGGCCATCGAACGAAATGGAAGGCTCACCGCCACCGCAATCTTCGACATTCAAAAAGACCCCAGCGTGATCGTCCCCGGTGGGATTTTTCTGGTTCGCACCCATACCCTCCGTTCCGACACCGGCCCTAACGCGAATCCACCGTTGGACGCCCAGCTACAGTCCCTGGCTTGCGGAACTAACCCTCCGACGCCGTCATGTCAGGCCACCGTGAATGTGTGGAACTATTATCTGGTCAAGAATATCAATGCGGCCGCAACACCATTAGTGATCGGCGACGGCACCCGGACTCTCACAGTCCAGCAATATCTTGAGGCTCGCGCCACGGCGGGTTTGGTCAATCGATAGCAGGCTTCTGCCGTCCACCAAACTCAGTCGCCCGTCACCGGTTGCGCCACCTGCCGCTGACGGCGGAAAAGCCGGCTAAACAAATGGCTCTGCCCGATATCGTCGAAAATCGAGTAAGCCACCGGCGTCACCAGCAAAGTCAGCAGCAGCGAAAGCGTCTGTCCGCCAATCACCACCACCGCCACCGCTCGACGCTCCTCCGCCCCCGGACCCACGCCCACCGCCAGCGGAATCATCCCCGCCACCAGCGCCAGCGTCGTCATCAGAATCGGTCGCAGACGATCGCGATTGCCCTGCATAATCGCCGCCAGCCGCTCCATTCCTTCCGCCCGCAAATTGTTCATGTGGTCAATCTGCAAAATGGAGTTCTTCTTCACCACCCCAAAAAGCACCAGCATGCCCAGCGCCGAATACAGGTTCAGCGTGTTGCCCGTCGCCCACAGCGAAAACAGCGCGAACGGAATCGACAGCGGCAGCGACAGCAAAATCGTCAACGGGTGAATCAAGCTCTCAAACTGCGACGCCAGAATCATGTACATGAACGCCACTGACAAGGCGAAAGCCAGAAGGAACTCGCGGCCGGTGCGCTCGAGTTCGCGGCCTTTGCCGGAAATCGACGTCGTGTAGCCGGCGGGCAGATTCATGTCTTTGGCGATTTGCCGCAAGGCCTCAATGCGATCGGCCAAGGCGAAACCGGGGCCGATGCTGGCGCGCAGGCTGGCTTGGCGTTGACGGTCCAAACGGTCAATGCGCGTAGGGCTCGTCGCGTGCACAATCTCCACCAAGCTGTCCAGACGAACCGGGCTGCCATTGTCCCGGGGCACGTAGAGCCGCGAAATCACGTCGCGATTGCTGCGGAACTTCTGCATCAAGCGCAGTTGGACGTCGTAATCCTCATTCACCGCCGCATCGCGGAAGCGGCTCACGCGCTCATCGCCGCCCACCATGATGCGCAAGGCGCGTGCCACCTCTTGCGTCGAAACCCCTAGATCCGCCGCCCGCTTGCGGTCAATTTCCACTCGCAGTTCGGGGCTCGAAAGCTTGAGCGTCGTGTCGCCGTCCAGGATCCCGCCGGCTTCCTTTGATTTGAGACGCAACTCCTCCGCGAACGCCGCCAGCGGCTTCAACTCAGGCCCGCGAATCACAAAGTCGATATCGTTATTGCCGCCGCCAATATTGAAGGAGGGCGAATTGCGGACGCGCGTGCGCAGGTCCGGGTAACGAGCCATCTTCCGCCGCACCAGCGTCATCACGTCCCGCTGCGTATAGTTACCGGCGAAGGCCTTCGCCGGCTGGCCTTTCAGCGTCTCGCGCATCAAACGAAGAAACGAAAAAGTGCGCTCATCATGCGGCGCGATCGCCACAAATAGTTCGCCTCGATTCAAACCGCCCTGCGGACTGCCCCCAATGTCAGAGAGGACACGCCGCACCCCCGGCGTCGCCAGCACATCCTGCTCCAGCCGCCGCAGCACCTCGTCCATGCCCAGCATGCTGACGCCTTCCGGTGCCACCGCCTCCATCTCGAATTCAGCCTCGTCCACATCGCTCGGCACATACTCCTGCTTCACGCGCTGATAGAGCGGAATCGACGTCAGCACCACCAGCAACGCCAGTGCCGATACGGCCAGGCGATGGCGCATAGAAAACGCGAGCATCCGGGTATAGGCGCGGTCGATCACGCCGTAAAAGCCGCCCCGCGAAGCCGCCTGATGGCCGCCACCAGTACCCTCTTCGCCTCGCAGCAGCCGCGCACTCATCATCGGCGTTAACGTGAACGACACCAGCAAGCTCACCAGAATCGCTACGGCCGCCGTAATGCCGAATTGATAAAGAAATCGTCCGGAAACGCTCGACATAAACGATACCGGCACAAAAATCACCACCAGGCTCAGCGTCGTCGCCAGCACCGCCAGGCCGATGTCGCGCGTCGCCTCGCAAGCCGCTTCAAAGGCGTTCATCTTCTTTTCTTCAATGAAGCGGAAGATGTTTTCGAGCACCACGATCGCGTCGTCGATCACGATGCCCACCATCAGCACCAGGGCCAGCATGGTCACGCTATTCAGCGTGAAGTGCAGCGCCTCCATCATGCCGAAGCTTGAGATCACCGACACCGGAATTGCGATGCCGGCAATCACCGTGCTCCGCCAACTGCGCATGAAGGCGAACACCACCAGGCAAGCGAAGATCGCGCCCAGCACCAAGTGCAGGTTGATCTCATGCAAGGCGGCATTGATGTAGCGCGATTGGTCGCGAATGTATTCGAACTTCACGTCGGCCGGCAGTTGCGCCGCCACGCGCGCCATGTTGGCTTTCACGTCTTCAATCACCGCGACGGTATTCGCGCCCGATTGCCGTCGAATGCTCAGCACCACCGTCGGCAGGCCATTCAGCCGCGCCACGGTCCGCTGTTCCTTCGTCCCGTCTTCGGCGTAACCGATGTCCGAAACCCGAATCGGCGCATGGTTCACCGTCGCAATCACCAAATCGTTAAAGGCCTTCGGATCGGCAATCCGGCCCACCGTCCGCAGCGACTCTTCCCGTTGGCCGGCCGTCACGTTCCCGCCGGGCACATCGCTGTTTTGCCGTACCAGAGCTTCGGCCACGCGGGTAATCGGAATCTTGTAAGCATCCAGGCGATCGGCGTCCACCCAGATATTGATGGCCCGTTCCAACCCGCCCACAATCATCACTTCGCCCACGCCAGTTGCGCGCTCAATCTGGGGCTTGACGAGCTTATCGGCCAGTTCGGTCAGCTCGCGCACTGAACGGTCCCCTGCCAAGGCGATCGTCAGCACCGGCGTCGATTCGTTGTCGAACTTGGAGACCGTCGGCGGGTCAATGTCGGGGGGCAGCAGCCGCAGCACCGCCGCCACCCGATCTCGCACGTCCTGCGCCGCCGTGTCGATGTTGCGGCTTAGGTCAAACGTGACGATGATGTTGGAGCGATTCTGCGACGAGATGGAGCGCAACTCGCGAATGCCTTCCACCGTGTTGACGGCCTCTTCGACAATGTCGGAGACCAGCGTTTCCATCTCTTCCGGTGCCGCCCCGGGCAACGTGGTGCGCACGGCCACGGTCGGTAAGTCCACCGAAGGGAACCGGTCCACCCCCAGCCGGAAGTAACTCGACGCGCCCACCACCACCAGCGCCAGAATCAACATGGCCGCGAATACCGGCCGTTTGATACTGATTTCCGCGAGTTTCTGCATCTTACTGGCTCACGATGCTGACGGGCCGCCCGCCCACTAAGTTACCCGGCTTGGCCACCACCAACTCGCCCGCCTTCAGGCCCTCGGTGATTTCGACGCGCCCCGCATCGCGATAACCCGTCCGCACCACCTTCTCCACACTCTTGCCCTTTTCCACGGTAATCACCTTCTCCAAGCCCGCAAAGCTCACCAACGCCGAGGCTGGAACGAAGATGGCCAACTCCTGGCTTTCGGCCAATAACTCGGCCCGCACAAAGGTGCCAGGGCGCAGTTCGCCGTGTTCATTGGGGATCTCCGCTTCCACCATCAGCGTCCGGTTTGTTTCGTCAATCGCCGGGCTCAGTCTCGTCACGCGGCCATAGTACACCCGCGTTTGCTGGTCCATCCGCAAGCGCACCTGCTGCCCGCTCCGCACTCCGGTGGCGGCACGCTCCGGCACCGGAATGCGCAGCCGCAAGGCGCTCACATTCAAAATCGTCAAGACCGGCGTGCCGGCCGCCACATACTGGCCTACCGATGCGGTGCGCTCGGAAATCGCGCCCGCCATCGGCGCGGTCAACACGGCGTAGGCCAACTGCTGCGTCGCCATCTCTAACTCTGAGCGGCGTTGTCGCAATAAGGATTGCCGGTTGCGAATCTCTTCGAGCGCGTCCAAATAGCCGCCCTCCGCCATCTGGAACGCCGCCGCCGCCGAGTCGTACTCGCTTTTGGCGATCAGTTTTTGGTCAAAAAGCTGTTGCGCGCGGTCGCGCCGCAGTTTGGCTTCGTTGAGTGCGGCATTGGCTTGGCGCACGGAGGGCGTGCGTTCCGGCACCACTCGTTCGTCGGTCGAGTCCACCGGCAAACCCAGGCGCGTCCGGGATTGGTTCAAGGCCGCCGTGGCTTGCTCCACCGCGATGCGCAAGTCCGTTGGCTCAATCCTGGCCACCACTTGGCCTTGCTTCACCCGATCGCCCAGATCCACCGTGATCTCCGAAATGCGACCCGCCACCTTCATGGCCAACGCCACCGAGTCATGCGCGGCCAGCGTCCCATTCGCCTCAATCATCCGCGTAATGCGATCTTCCGCCGCCGCCACCACTTGCACGGGCCGAGGCTTGCCCGGGCTTTTCTTCGCCTCACTGCTCACCCCACCCGTCAACCCGGCAGGACCCGTCCCGCAACTGAGGGTCAGCATCAAAGTGCAGAAAATCGCAGCGGGCTGGGGGTCGATGAGTCTCAAATCAAATTGAACCACAGTCCGATCAGCCGGTCACCAACTATTGAGCCCATGAAATCAATGGCCTACGCCAATCTGCTTCCAGCCGCCTGCTAATGTGGGTCTAGGCGAATCAAGCAGCAAGCCCGCATCCCGAGGCATCTAAAAGTAAAAACCAGAAATTGGCTCTGTTTCGTAAATCAGGCTGGCCAGGCATTTTTACCGGCCCAGGAATAAAAGGCCCGGGAATAAAACAGTGGGTGCGGGGCATCGTATTATCGAATGCACGCGTCCGAAACAATCGACAATTGGATAAGTAGTGGGACAGACCCCGGTCTTTCCCTAGCCAATCGCGGCCCATCCGAACGCAGCATGACGAATGAAATATCCAACACCGGTCGCTTCGAAGCGGAGGCCATGCCTCACATGAACGATCTGTTCCGCACCGCCGTGCGGGTTTTGGGCGAACGCTCGCAGGCGGAAGATGTGGTGCAAGAAGTGTACCTGCAAGCTTGGAAGTCTTTTCACCGCTTCGAGCCTGGCACCAATTGCCGCGCCTGGCTCTTCAAGATTCTCTTTCACTGCATCAACCATCAGCGCCGCAAATGGTTCCGTTTTCCGCTTCTCAAAGACAGCGAGGAATTCCTCGAAGCGAATCTCACCTACCCGGTGCCCATCCCGGATCATCTCACCGACGAAGAGATCCTCGCCGCGATGGACAAGATGCCGCCGGACTTTCGCCAGGTTGTGCTGCTCGTCGACGTAGAAGAATTTTCTTATAAAGAGGCCGCCGGTATTCTCAACGTGCCCATCGGCACGGTGATGTCGCGCTTGAGTCGAGCCCGTAAGCTGTTGCGGGAGTCACTGGACGAAGTCGCGCAGGCTTATGGGCTTGGTCGAGGCAAGGAGAAACCGAATTGAGTCACGAAATGAAATCAAGATTGAAAATTGCCGTCCAAAGTGAGGCCGTTCCGCCTCACCTCGAAACGCGCGTGCGGGCCTCGCTTCGGTCCACGCCGGAAAATCGCGTCACGTGGCGGGCACCCGTCTGGGGCCTGGCCGCCACCCTGGCCGTGCTCGCCGTCGGCTTCTTCATGCTCCGCCGTAAAGATGACTCTTACATTGCCACCTTGTCGCAAAGTGTAAGTTCCGTCATGCGCATCGGCCTGGGCGATCACTTACACTGCACCATCCTCCGCAAGCAGCCATCCGCGCCGAGTCCCCTTGAGAAGATGACGAAGGAACTCGGGCCGGAATACGCCGCGCTGCTTCCTGCCGTCCAAGCCCACGTGCCGCTCAATTATCAGGTGCTCGACGCCCACAAGTGTTACTACCAGGCCCGGGAGTTTGTCCATCTCGTCATGAACCAGGGCGACCGTTTCATCTCCGTCGTCGTCGCTAATCGGCAGCCGGGCGAGTCATTCCCCAACCTGGCACCTGCCCTCGCCCAGACCGGCAACTTCCGGATTGCCGCCTTCGAGAGCAACAAGCATCTCGTCTACGTCATCTCCGAACTCCCCGAAAAGCAAAACCAAAAACTCATGGCCGCCCTAGCCAGCGACTTACAAAAAGCTCTCCCGAATCTCTAACCACCTAACTGCCGGCTGGTGGCGGCGTTGAAAACAATTGGTTTGCGCGTATGCCTGATGGAGAGTGAGCGGGTGCTGGTAACAGGATGGAAGGCAACAAATCACCCGGTGGCAGCGTCTAACTAGCCCACCGCTAACGCTTCGGCTAGCGGAAATCCGACGGCTTCGATAAAACGGCAGAACCATCAAGGGCACTGTCGAGCGCCTGCAGCCCTTGCGTCACCTGCCTGCGGCCGGACTTTGCCCGGTACAATCGGTGGTCCGCCATCGCCAGCAGGTCTTCCGCGTCCCGCCCATCCTGGGGGTAGGACGCATAGCCCGCGCAGCAACTCATCAGGCCCGCGATCCCTTCGGCCTCCGCCGATAACGTCACTGCCCGCTCGATCTCGGCGATCTTGCCCGGCACCATATCCGGCACCAGACCCGGCATCACCACCACAAACTCATCGCCGCCCAAACGGCCCACGCCATCGTAACCCCGCACAATTTCCTTCAACTGGGTGGCCACACGGCGCAGCAGCCGGTCGCCATGGTTATGCCCATATTGATCGTTGAAGGCCTTGAAGCCGTTCAGGTCGCAGACGAAAAGCGTGAGCGGCTCTTCGCTGCGCTTGGCGCGGCCAAGTTCGGCGTCCAAATAAAGGAACAGCGCGCGCGCATTCAAAGCGCCGGTGAGGGTGTCCACGCTCACGCCCGCCTGCGCTTCCCGGTACTTGAGCGCGTTCGATAGCGCCAGTGACAACTTGCCCTGAATCCCCTGCAAAATTCGCAAATGGTCCTTGTGAAAAGCGTCCCGCTCGCCGTGATATAGGGTCAGCACGGCGGGTAAGTGGTCCCCATCGGTGAGCGGAATCGCCAGCGCCGAACGGAGCGTGCTGAACTTCGTCGGATCATTCAGATACCCTGGCTCCACCGACGGATTGCCATTGATCACCGGCCGATGATTCTCCAGCACCCAGCCCGATAGCCCCTGGCCCAGCGGAATCTCCAGCGAAGAGAACAGCGCCGCATTCTCGCCACTCACGAACACGGGACGCAGCGTCTCTTCCCGGCACACATAAATCGCTATGCAATCGTGCGGAATCACTGACTTGAGCCGCATGCCCAGCACGGAGAGCGTCTCTTCTAAACTGAGCGAATCCCCCAGTTCATAGGTCAACTCATACACCGCCGACACTTCCTGCCTGGCCCGTGCAATGCGCGACACAAAGGATGTTTGCTCGTCGCCCGGCGCTGGACGCTGGGGCTCACTTTGTTCGAAGCCAGCCCCCGGCGCGTCGCCGCGCTCAATTTTCCTATCGAAATTCAGCCGCACGGCCTTCGCCGCCACCGCTTTCGCCTTCACTTCCAACTCCGCCGCGCGCCGCACCAGGATCTCCACGACCGCCGGATCGAAAGCTTTACCCGTCTCGCCGATCACTATCTGGAGCGCCTGGGACAGGGGCAAGGCTCGCCGGTACTGCCGGTCCGAAGCCAGCGCATCCAGGCAATCGACGGCGGAAAGGATCCGCGCGCCGATCGGAATCTGCTCGCCCCGCTGCCCGGCCGGGTAGCCCGAACCATCCCATTTCTCGTGGTGTGAAAGGACGATTGGTGCCACGGGATAAGGAAACTGCACGCGCTCCAGAATTTCCGCGCCGACCACGGGATGGATTTTCATCTTCTCGAACTCGTCAGCCGTCAGCCTGCCGGGCTTCGAGATGATGTAGTCGGGCACCGCCAGCTTGCCGATGTCATGCAGGATCGCCGCCGCCTGCAGCGCCTTCATCTCCGATTCGCTCAGCCCCAAATCGCGCCCGATCTCCATGGCGTAAACCTGCACCCGGCTCAAATGCTCACTGGTGCAATCGTCCTTCGCCTCAATCGCCAGGGCGAGCGCCTCGATGGTCCGCAAGTGGAGCGAAGACATCTCCTCAGCGTGAAGCTTGTCGTGCTCCAGCCGGTCAAGGTAGAGGCGGAACGAGTGATAGACCGCGTAAATCACCGGTAAGGCCAACACCGAGGTCTGCCAGCCAAACAGGCGTCCGGCATACGCGGTGACGCCGGCCACCGCCGCCCCCAGAATGTAATACGGGAAAGCCCACGCGTAATTGCCGTGCCAAACAGACGCGATGGATTTGCTCTCCGTCAGTGCAATCACGATGGCGACGGAGAAGGTGTTCAGCACATAATATGTGAGGGCCGCCAAGGCCAATTGGCCCGCCGGATGGTCAAGTCCCATGGTCCCCGCTCCATGGAAGGCCCCCCAGGAAGCCGTCGCGGCCACCATCAAAGCTGCGACGTTAAACAATACTTGGATCACCCGCACTTCGAAGCGCGCGTTCCACAAGCTCCCCGCCACTGCCCCTACCGCGCCCATGGCCAGCGTCTCACCCAAACTCATCTCCAAAACGCCGATCAGCACAAAGACATAGCTCACCGAAAGGCTGCCCATGATCCCTGGCAGCTTGATCTTCAAACCTGAACCCAACAGTGCAAACAGCAGCAGGACCAGAAACTTCATCGGGACGCGGCATTCCCACTCGACGACGCCGTTCGCACCGGCGGACACGCCCAGGGCGCACATGAGGCCGATGTAGATCCTAGCCTTCAACGAGGCTCCGGTTGGGCTGAGAGTGGAGGTGCATCTCTGTAACTGCCTTAGTCAAAGCTATCGGCTTTCGCTCATGGGAGCGTTAGCCGGCAACCGGTAGTGCTCGATCGCCCGCAACAAGCGTTGGGTGGCCGAATGTTGCGGCGCTCCGAAAAGCAGTTCCGTTGGGCCTTGTTCTACCAGCTGCCCAGATTCCAAAATCGCCACCCGCTGGCAGAACGAAGCCACCGTCATCAAATCGTGCGAAATAAACAGGATGGCGGTGCCATGGTCCCGGTTCACGCGCCGCAGCAAGTCGAGGATTTCAGCCACCGTCACCGAGTCCAGCGCGCTGGTCGGCTCATCGGCGATCAGCAGCGCCGGCCGGTGCAACAACGCCAACCCCACCAGCAGACGTTGCGCCTGCCCCACGCTCAGTTGCCCGGGATAGCGCTTCAGAAAGGCGTCATCGGCCGGCAAAGTCACCGCTTCCAGCGCCTCGAGCGCACGGGCCCGCCAAGGTCCACTCGCGTGGGCCCGCCACGCGTCAGCGAAATGTCCCCCCAATGTCAGCGCCGGATTCAGCGAAGCCACCGGGCTCTGCGGCACCAACGCCATCTCCCGCCCTCGCACCTGCCGCCATTCGCGCTCCGGTAGAGCGAGCAGGTTCCGCCCCCGCCACCAGACCTCGCCCTCCGCCTGACCGCCCTTCAAACCAATCAAACCCAACAAAGCCAACCCTAGCGTGCTTTTGCCCGAACCCGACGGTCCAATCAACCCGAGCGTCTCGCCCTCGTCCATCGCAAACTCGACGGCGTCCAGCGCCAACGGCTTGCCCGGATAATGCACTGTCAGCCTGGTTCTGAGAAGATCGCTCAACGCGCGCTCCGGTAGACGCCCGTTCCTTGTAACTCGATCTGCTCGGCGTTCGAAAACACGTGGGGAAAGAGCACCGTCACCAGCGCATTCCGCACCGAAGGATGAATCGCCGTCAGCACGTTTTTATGCACCAGATAGAGGAATGGCACCTGCTCAACCACGATCGCTTGCACGCGATCGAAAAGCTCCTTACGCTTGGCGAGCACCACGGTGCGCGCTTGCGCCTTCATCAGTTTGTCGATCTCGGCCTCCCACGCTGTCTCCGGCTGCGCTTGCTGCGGGTTCCATTGGTGCTGCGCCGCGCTCGATAGCCACACGTTCATTTGCCCGTTCGGATCCTGGTCCACATTGGTGAGGCCCAGCAGGCACGCCTCATAGTTGTAACCGCGCGTCAGCCGTTCCAGCAGCGACGGAAAGTCGAGCGTTACCACATTGACGCGGATGCCGATTTCGCCCAAATCGGCTTGAATCATGCTCGCCAAACGCTCGCGCGCCTTGTTGCCCGCGTTGGTGACAATGGAGAACTCAACCCGATGCCCACCGGCGTCGTAGAGCCCATCGGCCTGCTTGCGAAAGCCCTCTTTTTGCAGCTTGGCTAAGGCGACGGTAGGCGCATACGCCTGCGCTTTAAGCTTGGTATTGAACCAGACCGCGTTGCCCGGCGACACCGGGCCCACCCCCGGCACCGCCAAGCCCTTCATCGCGATCTTGGCGAGATCCTCCCTCCGGATGGATTCCGACACCGCGCGCCGGAAAGCCGTCGAGCGGAACCAAGCCAGCTTATACGCCGGAATCGGCGCCTTCGCCACTTGGTTGAACCACAGTTGCTCGCTCTCAAACGATACGCCCGCATTCCGCACCGCCTCGGGCATCTGGCTGGCCAGGGCCTGGTAAACATCGGGATCGACTTTGTTGATCATATGGATCTCGCCCCGTTTAAAGCGCAACACCTCCAGATCGCGATTCGCGGTAATCTCCAGCCGGATCCGATCCACCCGGGGCAAGGGACGCCCCTGCGCGTCACGCGCCCAATAATTAGGATTGCGCCCCAAAAGTACGTATTGGCCCGCCTTGTGCTCGGCCACCATAAAGGCACCCAGCACGGCCTTTTCCTGCAACGGCGACTTCGCCGACAGAATCGCCAGCCCGTCCAGCAGGCGTTCCCATCCTGCGGTGACGCCGGCAAAACGCACGGTCACTTCGCTTTTTCCGGTCACCGTGGCCGTCGGGGCTTGCTCACCTTGCCGCAATGAATCAGTAAAGCCGGACCGGATCCCGGCCACCTGCTGGAACGTATAAACGACATCCTCCGGCGTGAAAGCCGTGCCATCGGAAAACCGCACGCCCTCGCGCAGCTTGAACTGGACACTCTGTCCGCCGCCCGAAACTTTCCACTTCGTGGCCAGTGCGGCCTCAGGAAGCTGTGTCTGGCGGTTGATTTTCAGCAACGACCCCGCTGTCAAAAACCGCACCGTCTCCGAAGCGTCATCGTCCGCCTTGAGCGGATGAAAGCTCTTGGGCTCGGAGTGCAGGCAGAATCTGAGGACGGATAAATCGGCCGCGCCGAGTGACAGCGCAAAAAGCAGCAGCATCCCCACCATCCCGACGGCAGTTCCGGCAAGACGTGGGCCCCATCCATATACATATTGAAGCAGCACTAAGATCCTTCCTTCGGAGGCAACAAAAATTCGCAGGCGCAGACGGTCGCTGCCAGCAGAACCGCCGGCGCCGCCAGGCCCAGCCAGTTGGCTGAAGACGGCAGATGAGTAAGTTCTTTGAGTAAGCTGCCCAGCGAGGGTAGCGGCTCGGCCACTCCCAATCCCAACAAGCTTAAGTTGGCTTCGTCGAGGATAAAACCCGGCACGGCCAGGATGAATTGGGTCCGCAGCACCGGCCACAAGTTCGGCAATAAGTGGACGCAAAGCACCCGCGTCCGGCTACAGCCGGAGGCGAGCGCGCGCAACACATAGTCGGAGTTCAGGTGCGTCTGGCACGCTCCGCGAATCACCCGCGCCGCACCCGCCCAACCCAGCAATCCCAGTAGTAGAAACGTGATCATCACACTCGAAATGGGCGACACATTCAGCGGCAGTACGGCGCGCGCAGTAATCAGCACCAGGAAGATCGGCACCGAGATCATCAGGTCAATCAATGTCGACACGCCGCGATCCCACCAGCCCCCAAACCAGCCGGCCGAAAGGCCCAGCATCGCCGCCAGGGCGATGGCCAGGACGCTGGCCGCCGGTGCCAGCAACAACGACACGCGCGCCCCCGCCAGCAGCCGCGCGGCGCGGTCACGGCCCAATTCATCGGTGCCCAACAGGTGCTGCCCGCCCGGCAAGGCATCCGTCTCCGAGCGAAACTGCTGGTCATAACGGGCCGGCACCAGAAACTCGCCCGCCACCGCCGCCACGGCCAGGGCCATCAACAGACCGGCGGCGAGCCGCTTCATAGCCCGCCTCGCGTTCGCAGAATGAACTGCGAAGCCAGGTCAGTGATGGCATTGGCGGACACCGTCAGCGCTCCCACAAAAAACGTCATCCCCACCAGCAGCGGCAAGTCCCGCGCCAGTGCCGCCTGCAAGGCCAATTGCCCCACGCCGGGCAGGTCGCAGATCGTCTCCAGCAGAATCGCGCCGCCGAACGCCGCATTCACGCTCAATCCCAGAATCGCCAATAAAGCCGGGCCCGCCGGCCACACGACATAACGCCCCATAAACCGCGTGCTCGCCAAACCCCGCGCCTGCGCGGCCAGGGCGTAGCTGGTTCCCGCATTCTGCTTGAAGAGCCCCCGCGCATAGGAGAAAAGTCGAGGGAACAAGGCCACCGAGAGCCCCAACGCCACCGGACCGTGGCCAATCAAAATCAGCAACGCCACCAGTCCCGCCGGTACCGCGATCAGCGCCGCCGCCAGCAGATTCAACCCGCCGTCCACCGCAGGCCAAGCCACGTTCGCCATCGCCAACAGCAACGCCAGCACCCAAGCTCCCGGCAAACCCAACGCGATCAGACGCAAAGTCACCGGCAAACGCTCGGCAATCAGACCAGTCACCGGCACCTCATACATGCGCGACCGCCCCAGATCCCCATGCAGCGCGCGGCCCAGATAACGGCCATAAAACGCCAGGATATTCTGCTCACCAGCCCGCTCGGCCCGGATCTGCCGCTGAGTTTCGGCGCTCGTCCGTCCATCGAGTTCACGCTCATCGACATCGAACCCAGGCGCAATCCGCAGCAGCGTCGCGGCCGCCAAGCCCGTCAGGGCGAGCGTCACGAAACTAGCGAAGAACCGGCGAAGAAGAGCATTTCGCATCTCCCTAGTGAGATCGGACGCAACCGTCCTAAGGTTTAGCCGCAGACTCTTTGAACTAACACTGGGGGAAAGACGTCTGCCTCGCGGGAGACGAGCAACTCAGCGGGCGCAACGATGCATCGCCAGGCTACGGGCATCGATCCGCGCGTGTCCCTGTTCTCGAACGGAGGGGGCTTGGATGGGGGCCGCCGGAGAGCTCATTCCGGGATTGTAGCCCAACCCGCGTTGCCGCATGTAAACTCAGATATCGTGCCCCTCACCCCCGGCGACCATCTCGGACCCTACGAAATCCTCTCGCCGCTCGGTGCGGGTGGGATGGGCGAGGTCTACCGGGCGCGCGACACCAAGCTCAACCGCGACGTGGCCATCAAGGTGCTGCCCGCCGCGCTCGCCAACGACGCTGATTATCTGGCTCGTTTCCAGCGGGAGGCGCAGGCTCTCGCGGCGTTGCATCATCCGAATATCGCCACGATCTTTGGGCTTGAGCAGAACGCCATCCGTGATGGAGTTGGTGGAGGGGCAGAATCCCAAGGGTCCGTTGCCTTTGAACGAAGCGTTGAACATCGCGCGACAGATTGCCGAGGCGCTCGAAGCCGCGCATGATAAGGGCATCATCCACCGCGACCTGAAGCCGGGCAACATCATTGTCACGCCGGATGGCGTCGTCAAGGTGCTCGACTTCGGCTTGGCCAAGACGGCTGAAAAGTCCGCTGGCCCGACCACGTCCGACTCGCCCACGCTCACCATGCGCGCTACCGAAGCCGGACTCATCCTGGGCACCGCCGGCTACATGTCGCCCGAGCAAGCCGCCGGCAAACCCGTCGACCGCCGCGCCGACATCTGGAGCTTCGGCGTCGTCCTGCACGAGTTACTCAGCGGCAAGCGACTCTTCCACGGTGAGACCGTCTCGCACACGTTGGCCCACGTCCTCACCACGGACATCGACCTCACCAAAGTCCCCGCCGGGCCCATCCGCGATCTCGTCAAGCGCTGCCTGGACCGCAATCTGAAGAACCGTCTGCAACACATCGGCGAAGCCCGCATCGCCATCGACAACTATCTCGCTAATCCGAACGAAGCCATCCCGGCGCCCACCCAACCCAGCCGCTGGCCCTGGGCCATCGCCGCACTCTTGCTGCTCACCATGATCGCCGGCTGGGGACCCTGGCTCCGCATACCCAACCCGCCAGCCCAATCCGTGAAACTCGAAGTGAATCCGCCCGAGGGCAGCCATTTCAGCCCACTGAGCGTCGCGGGCGGTTCCGCCATCGCACCCGACGGCCGAACGCTCGCCTTCGTCGCGATCAATGCCAAAGGCGAAACCTCTCTCTACCTGCGTTCCCTGGATTCGCTGGAGGCCCGTGCCCTGCCGGGAACCGAGGATGCCGGCCGGCCGTTCTGGTCGCCGGACGGCAAGTCGGTAGCGTTCGTTGCTCGGGCCAAGCTGAAACGGATCGATGTGGCCGGCGGGTCTCCCCTTACGCTGTGCAACGTCCGAAACGCCCGGGGCGGAACATGGAATGAAGAGGGAGTGATTCTCTTCGGCGACCAGGCGGCGGGATTGCAACGAATTTCCGCGTCGGGTGGAACTCCTTCGCCCGTCACGCAATTGAACAAGGCAGCCGGGGAAACAGCCCATTACTATCCACAATTTCTGCCCGGCGGGAAGGAGTTTCTCTACTTGGCCCGCCATGCGGAGGCCGAAAAAGCGGCGGTCTACGTCGCTTCGCTCGATGGCAGACCCGCCACCCGGCTTTTGCAGACGGAACATGGGGCGGTTTATGACCGTACCGCCGGGTGCCTCCTCTACATTCAAGGGGACGGAATCCTGATGGCGAGGCGGCTGGAATTGAATCCGCCACGGCTAACCGGGGATCCAGCCGTCCTGGCCGAGCAGGTTGCCCTTGCTACTGTTAATGGATTCGCTAACTTTTCGGTTTCCGGCAACGGGACGCTGTTCTACGGGCGAGGGAACCCGTCGGCAAGAGCACGGTTGGGTTGGCGGGACCGTGAGGGAAAGCTGCTGGAAGCATTTGGCCAGCCGGTAGAGAGTGGAGTGACCTTCGCCCTGTCGCCGGACGACAACCGGGTTGCCTACTCTGCCGGCGCAAGGCGGACGACAGATGTTTGGGTACTGGAACTGGCGCGTGGAGTAACCACCCTGATCAAGTTCAGCACCGCCCAGTCGCCCCGTTGGTCGCGCGATGGGAAACAGATCTATTATCGCAACGCGAGCGGGATCCAACGGAAAGCAGCCGATGGATCCAGCGAAGAGGAGTTAGTGTTGAAGGACAACGCTGGTGAGCTCCCGCAGAGCGTCTCGCCCGACGGCAGGTACCTTCTCCTCGGGAACAATGACATTTTCGCCTTGCCGCTCACCGGGGAGCGAAAGCCAGAACCCTATCTGCAAACCAAGTACGCACAGTCTGGTGCCGACTTCTCGCCCGACGGGCGCTGGGTGGCCTACGGCTCCAACGAATCCGGGCGGCAGGAGGTATACGTGCAAGGCTTCCCGGACCGTCGCGGGAAGTTCCTGGTTTCCTCGGCAGGTGGCCGCGGACCCCAATGGCGAGCCGACGGCAAGGAGTTGTACTGGGTAGGTCCGGACTACACCGTGATGGCCGCCAGTGTCGACCTGCAAGCTTCCGGAGTGCGGGTTCAGGGGGTACAACCGCTGTTCCGGCTTCCTGCTCCAGGTGCATTTCCCAGATTCCAGCCCGCCCGCGACGGCCGGCGCTTCCTGGTGTGGGAACCCGAGGGCGGCCAACAGCCGGACCGGCCCATGGTCGTCATCCAGAACTGGGCGGCGGGGCTCGCGAAGTAACTCTTAGGCGGCTTCCGAGACCGACTGATGATGCAGCCGTAGCAGTTGTTCTGCCCGCAACGCGACCATGGCATAGGTGCGGCCTTCGCCGTCGCAGAACTCCACTTCGTACACGCCGGGCGCCCAGGTTTCCACCACCGTGCCGACCTGGCCTCGCACTAACCCGGCATCGGGAAGATCCGCCAATAATGCTACTACCGCGTGTAACTCAATTTCCGCCATCGCCGTGCCTCTTTTTCATAGTACATAACAGCTCGTCAGACGGGGTGCGTCCCGTTCCGAACCGGCGATCCAAGTGGATCGGATGCGGATGGTCCGCTCTTGCCGCTCCCATGCAAAGTCGATCGTGTAGCGTCGGCCATAGGGACTCGCCTCGCCCTCCGCGGCTTCGCCTTCTCGGGCGGCCACCAACAGCCTTTCCTGCATTTCTCCGGCATCGACATCACGCACACCAACGGCGGCAAAGACTCGCGCTTTGTGTCGCCCACGGGGATGCTCGGCACTCAAACAGTAGTCCAAGAGCTTACGGAGGTCGACAACCGCATTCTCCCCTTGGGGCAACTTCATCAGCACCATGCTATCGCGGGATCGGGTAACCTGGACTGATCGTGCCCCTCACCATCGGCGACCATCTCGGACCCTACGAAATCCTCGGCCCCCTGGGTGCCGGCGGGATGGGCGAGGTCTATCGAGCGCGGGACCCGAAGCTGAATCGCGACGTGGCCATCAAGGTGCTGCCCGCCGCGCTCGCCAACGACGCCGACTACCTCGCTCGCTTCCAGCGCGAGGCGCAGGCATTGGCGGCGCTGCACCATCCCAACATCGCCACGATCTTTGGGCTTGAGCAGAACGCCATTGTGATGGAGTTGGTGGAAGGCCAAAATCCCAAGGGTCCGTTGCCTTTGACGGAGGCGCTGAACATCGCCCGGCAGATCGCCGAGGCCCTTGAAGCGGCGCATGACAAGGGCATCATCCACCGCGACCTGAAGCCGGGCAATATCATTGTCACGCCCGATGGCGTCGTGAAGGTCCTCGACTTCGGCCTCGCCAAGACCGCCGAAAAGTCTGCCGGGCCCACGCCGGCCGATTCGCCCACGCTCACCTTGCGAGCCACCGAAGCCGGACTCATCCGGGGCTCAGCCGGCTACATGTCACCCGAGCAAGC
>JANLPT010000386.1:0-5115 GCA_031367405.1 Bryobacteraceae bacterium | reverse complement strand
GACGCCGAGCCGGCGGAAGCCTTGCCCGGACGCCTTGCTACTCTCCGTGCTCTGCCAGCCGGACGCGGACGCCCGGGTGGTTGACGCGCTCCCTTGGCTAGTGCGGCAATACGCGAGCCAAATGGACTTCCGTTGGCTGGTTCGCCAAGCGAAGTTGCAGGATCTGCAGAATCGTTTGGGTTTCGTGCTGCAAGTGGCCGGCCCCCAGGAAACTTGGAGGGCGGTGGGAGAACTCGAGCGGGCGCGCCTCCTGCAGGAAGCCACGCTCTGTTGGGACGCTATGCCCGCCGCAACCCGCGAATGGATGCGGACTCACCGGACGCCCTTGGCCGAGCATTGGAACGTCTTGACCAGACTGCAACCTGAGGACGTGCGCGATGGCGCTTAGCCGGCCGGCTGAACCTTGGTGGCCGGATTTGGATATTCTGACGGTAATTCCCAGGGAGGTAGGGGAACGGGTGTCGCAGATTGCGGGCCAGGGCTCGGCACTGCAAAAGAAGTACCGGGTGGCCATCGATCCAGTGAGCGCCGTCCACTACCCGGCGGATTACCAAATCCGTTTGGGACCGTTTGGTGAGGGTGTTCCCCATTTGGCCGGAATTACCTGCGCAAGTCGAGCGAATCAGGCTCCTGCCGCGTTGACCTCGACGGCTTCGATGCGACCTTTGCCCCAGACGGTTTGGCGGCCGACGCCGGTCCAGCGGGCGGCGCGGAGCCAGGGGAGGAATGGGCCATAGTCGCCTTGATAGTCAACTGAGCCGGTGAAGCCGCCGAGCGAATGGCTTTGGCCCGTCTTTGAACTGCGGCGCTCTACCTCGGCCCAGGAGACACTACCGCCCACGATACGCATTTGGTCGGAGGCGTGAATCAATGCCGGTAGATCTGGGGCAGGACGGCCACCTTGATAGAGGGCGCAAAGATTTCCGATGCGATTGGCAAGGCGGCGGAAGAGGGGGCCGAACTCGGGGCGCACCGCGACGCTGCCCGCTTCTTTGAACTCGGTGGGGCTGAGGAACTGGATGCGGAGAATGCCGGTTGCGGGTTTCGGCCCTGGTTCCGGGTTTGGCAGAGTAAGTGCAATGCCTTCGCCGGCGGAGCCAGCCAAGCTCCCGTTCTCAAAGACAGCCGTCCCCGGTTCGCCGGTTTCATGGAGGGCATTGACGCGCACTAACTCGACGCGGGCGCGACCGGGCCCGATGCCTTCGACGCCCAACTGCCGGAAGGCGAGGACGAAGTAAGCGAGTAAGTCAGGGCGGGGGGAGAATAAATGTAAGTCGAACCAGAAGGGTTCGCCGGGCTGCAGGTTACGTCCTTCGAGGCCGGTGGGGCGGAAGACGAAGGCGCGGGGCGGGTCGGCGAGTCCGCTGGGTCCGGCTGGCCAGCGGGGTTCGAAGACCTGGGCGTAGGGGCAATCTTGGGCGATTTCGCATTGCAGGGAACCGGGGCATTGAGGCTCGCAGGCGATGCGGCGAAATATAGTCCCGAAGGCACCACGCAAGATGTTGCCGGATTGGTGTTGGGGAAAGACGGCGGGCGCGCGGGCAAGGAAGTGAAAGCGGTAAGGCCAGACTTGTAGGTGATTCATCTTAGTCGCGATGCGTTCATCCGATGATACAGGCAATGGCCCCGAGCCCTTTCGGGCGCGGGCTGATCGGTGTGCGGCCAATTCAGGATCGCTTGCTCGATCGGACGGCGTCACGCATCTGGCGCATCCAAGGAAATTCTTTGGTCATGATGCAGGGTGCGCTGCCCAATTTCAACAATTGCCTGACGGCGCATCAGCCTAACGTCCGCATGACCGGGTACTTTCGTTCCGGGCCACCTGGTAAGCATCCGGTGCCCGGGCCCTTGATGATCGGATCTGGCCGCCATTGCGGCCTGGGTGTGTTTGCAGCGTTCCGATGATCGATGGACGGCGTTAGCCGCTCACTGTCGTGCGCGCCTGGCGTGCTGCGTGGCAAGCGAACTTGGTGGGCCACGAGCCGGAGCAGTACTAGCCTCGCGCGCGTCCGGCCGCTGCCAAACTTACTTTAGGCCGAAATGTAACTGGAGTCCTACGCCGGGAATGCCTCACGCGGCCGATAAGCATTCGTGCGCGGGTGGCTTCCTACTTTCATTGGCTCACTGTCACCGGCGCTTCAACGAAACTTTACAAGACGGTTTGGGTTCAAGTGGGCGTAACGGTAAGATCAGGCGTGGGGGGGTAACGAATGCAGAAAACGAAGCGTTGGCTGGCGGTAATCGGGTGCGCCGGGTTGTGCGGCGGAAGTTGGGTATTTCTGGGGGCGCAGGAGCCTACGCCGGAGCTGGTTTTCAACACCGACCACTCGCAATGCACGCTCTTTGGTGCCGACCGGGACCAATTCTACGAAGAGAGTGTGAACCGCATGGCGCGGCGGCAGTATCGCTTTTCGAAGGCCACAGTGGAGGCGGTTTCGCATTTCGCGCGCCCCGCCGCCACGGCGGCCGCGCAGCCGGGAAGCGCGACGGTTTTTGACCGGTTGGACCAATTGGGATTCATCGATCAGTACTTGTTTAAGGCCATGCAGCAGGCCGGCATTACGCCCGCCGAGAGCACGAACGATTACGAGTTCATCCGGCGGGTGACCTATGACCTGACGGGCCGTCCGGCCAAATATGAACGAGTGATCGCCTTCGCCGATAACCCGGCGGCTGACAAACGCGCCAAGTTAGTGGATGAGTTACTCAATTCGGCGGAGTGGGTGGATAAGTGGGCGATGTTCCTGGGGGATCAGTTTAAGAATGTGGATGATAACGGACAAGTCCGCCGGTTTGCCGAGGGGCGGAATGCCTTTCACCAATACATAAAGACTTCGCTCGCGGCGGGCAAGCCTTACGACAAGATGGTAACGGAAATGATTACCGGCTCGGGCAGCAGTAACTGGGAACAGGGCGAATTGAACTGGAACCTGGGTGGGATGATGACCGGCGGACCAGTGCAGGATAGTTACGATTTGCAGGGCGAAATTGTGGCTGAACGCTTGCTTGGCATGGGCCACCAGAATTGTCTGCTGTGCCACAACGGGCGCGGCCATATGGAAGGGTTGAGCGTGTGGGGCCAGTCCGCGACGCGAGCCCAAGCCTGGGGTTTGTCGGCTTTCTTCGCCAAGACCGTGACGCGCCGCACGTATCCCGACCCGACGAATCGCAATATCTATTCGACCTCGTTTGAGGATGCGCAGCGCAATGCCGACTATTCGCTCAACACGACGACGGGAAATCGCACGGTGCGGCAGCCAATAGGCGCGATGCGCACCATCGCTCCGGAGTATCCGTTTGGCGAGGGGGGCAAGCCCAAGCCGGGGGAGAATTATCGCGACGCGCTGGCCCGGATTGTGGTGGCCGATCCGCAGTTTGCGCGGGCCACGGTGAACTATTTGTGGAAGCAGTTTTTCGTGCGCGCCATTGTGGAGCCGGCCAATCTGTTTGACCCGGGCCGCATGGATCCCAGCCATCCGCCGCCCGCCCCGTGGACCATTCAGCCGGCGAATCCGGAACTGCTGAACGCGTTGGCGGCGGATTTCCAGAAAAGCGGTTTCAGCTTCCGTGACTTGATGCGCAAGATTTGTAACTCGGAGGCCTATCAGCTTTCCTCGTCTTACGCCGGTAAGTGGCAACCGCAATACGAAACTTACTTTGCCCGCCATTTCGCACGCCGGTTATGGGCGGAAGAAGTAGTGGATGGTCTGGCGCAGGTGAGTAACTCGCCCCTCCGTTACACTTACAATATTTCCACGCTGCCGGTGGTGGGCGGCAGCACGACGAGCCAGGTGAATTGGGCGATGCAGTTACCGCAGACGCGGACGTTGCCGGGGGGGGCGATGGCGCAGTTCCTCGACAGCTTTCTGCGCGGCAATCGCGTGGACGCCGAACGCAAGGCCGAAGGGGCGATCCCGCAGGTACTGAATCTCTTGAACGATAGTTTCGTGATGGACCGCACGCGCGCGGCATTGAACGGCGGCGTCCCCACTTTGACGCGGCAGTTACTCGAGAAATACACGGCCAGCGATAACGCGGGTTTGGTGCGGGAATTGTTTCTGACGGTGTTGAACCGCCCGCCTACGGCGGATGAGTCAGTAACGGCTAATGGTCTGCTGGGTGGGGCGGTTTCGACGCAGATCCGGCAACAGCGGCTGGAAGACTTAGTGTGGTCGCTGTATAACAAAGTCGACTTCGTGTTTAATTATTAGGCGGGAGAGTGAAATCATGCGCAACGAGAAGAAATTCCTGAAGTCGTTTCTGCGGAATCCCCATGCGGTGCAGCCTTTTTTTGAACGGCCATATTTGTCGCGCCGGGCCTTCTTCCAGGCGGGAGCCGGCGTGAGTGGGATGTTCCTGGCCGGGCGGCCGGCGCTGGGTCAGGATGTGATCAAGCGCGGTGGCGCGGCGACGAATGGCAAAGCGAAGAATGTCATCTTCATTCTGCTGGCGGGTGCGCCCTCCCACGTCGACACCTTCGACTTGAAGGAAGGGGCGGATACGCCGTCCAGCCTGATGAAGCCGGACACCATTGGCGGCATTCGGTTTCCGGTGGGCCTGATGCCAAAGCTGGCGAATAATTTGCCGGATCTGGCGATTGTCCGCTCCATCCAGCCTTGGGCGCTGCAACATCAGCTCTGCCAGACGTGGGTGCAGATTGGCCGCTCGCCGGCGGGCGTACTCGGTGACGTGGCACCCAACATCGGCACCATCGTGGCGGTGGAGAAAGAAACGGAACGCAAGACGGGGCAGGTGTTTCCGACCTTCCTCTGCCTCAACTCCGATGGCGCGATCGGCCCCGGGTACCTGTCAGCTGATTTCGCGCCTTTTAAGATCACCGCACCCGCCAACACCGCGGCCAGCGGCCTTCCGGATACCGTGAACGCGGATGGTGCGACGCGCTTTGAGACGAAATGGAACCTGCTGATGTCGCTGGATAAGCCGCTGCGGACGGCCAATCCTTATAGCCGCGAAATGCAGGATTACGATAACTTTTACCAGAACGGGCGCGGGTTGATGTTCAACAATCAGGTGAACCAAGCCTTCCGTTTGACGGCCGCCGACGCGGTGCGGTACGGCAACTCGTCCTTCGGCAACTCCTGCTTGACGGCGGCG
>JANLPT010000385.1:0-14534 GCA_031367405.1 Bryobacteraceae bacterium | reverse complement strand
GAACTTATGGTCGTGGCAGCGTGCGCAGCCGACCGTCAGGCCCAGAAAAACGCCGCTGGTGGTGTCGGTAAAGTCGGTAAGGGTTTCGACGCGATTCTCTCTCTCCTGCTTGAAGAGCATGTCGCGATTGGCGCTGACGGTGTAGAAGCCGGTGCCTTGCTGGGCCTCGGGCTCCTCCGGATAGATCTCGTCGCCGGCGATGGTCTCTTTGATGAAGCGATCATAGGGCTTGTCGTCGTTGAAGCTCTTGATGACGTAGTCGCGGTAACGCCAGGAGTAGAGCAAATAAGGATCCTGTTCAAAGCCGGAGGTGTCACCGTAACGGGCCAGGTCGAGCCAATGCTTGCCCCACTTTTCGCCGTAACGGGGCGAGGCGAGCAGCTTTTCGATCAGCTGCTGGTAAGCCTCGGGACGCGTATCGGCGGCGAAGGCTTCGATTTCGGCCTTGCTGGGCGGCAATCCATGCAGGTCATAGGTGGCGCGGCGAATGAGAGTGAGCTTGTCGGCCGGGGCGGCGCGCTTGAGACCCTTTTCGGAGAGCTTGGCGTTGATGAAATGGTCGATACTCGCGCCAGCCGGGCGGACGGGCGGTTGAAAGGCCCACCACGTGGAGGCCTTCGCGGCGGGCTGGCCGCCTGAGGGGAACACGGCCCCGGCGGCGAGCCAAGTGGAGAGCAGTGCCGCCTCGGCGGCGGCCAGCTTACCGGTGGGCGGCATTTTGACTTTGCCGGTGTAGGCGATAGCGGCGAGCACGCGGTCGCGGTTGGTGGTGAGGTCAGCGGTGGAAGTGAGGCGGACACCGGCCATCTGCATTTGCTGGTTGTGACATTGCTGGCACTTGGAGGCGAGGACGGCGACAGCATCGGCGTTGGTGCCGGCAAAGATGAGCGTGGCGGCGGTGAAGAACCAAGTGAGAAGGCGCATGTTCAGATATTACTGAGTACATCATAGTTTGAGGGCAGGAGAGAGGTTATGCAGGGGCGGGCGGCTGGCTTACCCTTCGAAGCCGTTGCCCCCAATGAATTGCCTGGAAGAGTAACGTGATCCCGAGCACTGGTCCGACCAGTTCGAGCATGGCGACTGACGTTAGTAAGGCGGTGGCTGTTACGCCGGCCGTGAAGGCGTAGCCAATGGCCATGGGGAGGAGCCGATGGGTGAGCAGAGCGACGGAGACGCCGAACCAACTTAGCATCAGCAGGATCCACTTTCGTAGCGCCCAGGTGCGAATGGCCAGCGCCATTTCGTCCGTATAGCCGCGTTCCAGACCTAACACTCGCAGGATGGCCACGTTCTCACCGATGTCGCACAGCATGGCGGCGGCGATGCATCCGGCAATCATCCAGCGTAGCCAGGCGCGTTGGCCATAGCGAAAAGCCATGGCGATCCAGAGGCAGCCATAGACGAGGATGAAGGCGAAATCAACCAGCGTGTGGATACGGTAGCCTTCGCGCGCTGGGGTGGCGAGGACGATGGTGAGCGTGGGCCAATCCCTTACCATTTGCAGGGCCATGGTGCTGGTGGAATAGCCGAGCCGGGCTTGCTCAGGGTGAGGAGGAGAGAGCTTCCAGAGGACGAGTGCCAAACCGATCGTCAGCAGGGTGAGTAAGAGCAGGGTACGAGCGCGCGTCATTCACCGGCCACGATAGCACGCGTTACCAGATGACGCGTTCGTAATGGGCGCGAATGTTTTGGTCAGCGCTCACCAGGGCCGCTTGCTGGCAACTGGCGTGGGCGGTGATCATGCGGTCGAACGGGTCACGGGTCCATTCCATCCGGGCGGCCGTTAGAGCCACTTCCGCAAAAGCCGCCTGGCAAACCGTCAACCCGACTTGCTTCCCCAACTGAGCAATCACATCTTCCGGCCGATGCTTAAATTTCCCCACTTCGCGCAAATACTGGATTTCCAGAAGCACCATAGGCGAAATGCGCAGCGACCCGGCGTCAATCGCCAGTTTGGCCGCCGCGCTGATTCGTTCCGTCAGACCCGCGTAAAGAAAGAGGACCGCGTTGGTGTCCAGATAGACTAGACCCCCGGGTTCCATTCGTTGCTCCAATCGATCGAAATCAGATCGTCTGGATTGCCCACAATGCAGTCTCGTTTCACCAAACGCTGCATTCTGGACGGAGGATCCACTGCCACGATCCGTAGCTTCCGCCCGTTCCGGAGGATCTCCACCGGTTCGCCGTTCTCTAGAACACGATCCAGGATCTGGTAAATGTCTTCTCGCAACTGGGTGGCTGTGACGCTCATGAGTTGAGAATAGAGGGAACGTGCGTTAATGTCAAGAGAAAATGTACGTGTGCCATTGACGCCAAGGACGTACGTGTTACTCTTGAGGCATGGCGATTGCCGATTCTTACTTTGCCCGCAAGTTCTCAGTAACCGAAAACGATCTGGAAAGCTATCTGGGGGAGGCACTGTCCCACGGTGGCGACTACGCTGACCTTTACTTTGAATACGTCGCGACGAGCTCCATCACGCTAGATGAAGGCATCGTCAAAAGCGCTTCGCAGGGTGTCACCATGGGGGTGGGGATTCGCGTAATTTCGGGCGAGCGCACGGGCTATGCGTACTCCGACGATTTGGCGCCGGCACGCATCAAGCACGCGGCCCGTACGGCGGCTTGCATTGCCAACGGACCATCGCAAGTGCTGAAACACGGCCTGATGGAAGGAGATAAGCGCAACCTCTATCCGGTGCTGACGCCGCCGACGGAGCTCGGTTTGCGAACCAAGGTGGATTTGGTGAAACGGGCTGACGCGGCCGCTCGCGCTTATGATTCGCGCATCTTTCAGTGCACGGCCACCTACCACGATCAGGTGAAACAAATTCTCGTGGCGACGTCCGACGGTGTGGTCAACCATGACACGCAGCCGATGGCGCGATTGAACGTCTCGTTGCTGGCGAGGCAGGGTGCGGATTTGCCACAGTCCGGCTACTCGGGTGGCGGCGGGCGCGTTTCGTTCGACTTCTTTCTGCAAGAGAAGACCCCGGAATACTTCGCGCGCGAGGCGGGCCGCCAAGCGATCGCCATGCTCGATTCGGTGGAAGCGCCGGCGGGCGAGATGACGGTGGTGCTAGGCCCCGGCTGGCCTGGCGTACTGCTGCACGAAGCGGTCGGCCATGGTCTTGAAGCTGACTTTAACCGAAAGGGCGTTTCGGCTTTTTCTGGACGGGTGGGCCAGAAAGTGGCCAGCGAACTTTGCACGGTGGTGGATGACGGCACGATCGAAAGCCGTCGCGGCAGTCTGAATTTGGACGACGAAGGGTCGCCCACTCAGAGGAACGTGCTGATTGAAAACGGCATCTTGCGCGGCTACCTGCAGGACAAGCTAACGACGCGCCTGACGGGCGCGCCGGGCACGGGCAGTGGCCGTCGCGAAGGGTATCAGTCGATCCCGATGCCACGCATGACGAATACGTTTATGCTGGGCGGCGAAAGCGATCCGGCCGACATTATCCGGTCGGTGCCGAAAGGCCTTTACTGCGTCAATTTCTCTGGTGGCCAAGTGGACATCACGAATGGCAACTTTGTTTTTTCGGCTTCGGAGAGTTATCTGATTGAGGACGGCAAGATCGGGCGGCCCGTGCGCGGGGCGACGTTGATTGGCAATGGTCCGGAGGCGCTGAAATTTATTAGCATGGTCGGCCACGATTTGAAGCTCGATGAAGGCGTCGGTATCTGCGGCAAGGAAGGGCAAAGCGTACCGGTGGGCGTGGGCATCCCCACGGTGAAGATTGATCGCATGACGGTCGGAGGCACGGCATGAAACCTCTCGAACTGACGAAAGAAGTGGTGAAGCTAGCGCTCGAACTGGGGGCGACCGATGCCGAGTGTACCATCGCGGAGGGCGAAGAGTTTTCGGTGAGCGTGCGAGTGGGCGACATCGAAAAGCTGCAAGAGGCGACGTCGCGGTCAGCTGGTTTGCGCGTGTTGGTCGGTTTCCGCAGCGGCTCGGCTTACACGTCGGACCTTTCTCCCGAAGGTATTCGCCGGATGGTGAGTGCTGCGGTCGACAACGCGGAAGTGACTGGGGAAGATCCTTTTGCCGGGTTGCCCGAGCGGGAAGATCTGGGCCAGCACACGACGGACTTGCAGCTTTTTGACGAAAGCATTCGTTCGCTGATGGCACCGGCCAAGATTGACCAGGCCCGCCGCGCCGAAGCCGCTTTTATGGCCTACGATCCACGGATCGATAAGTCAGAAGGCGCGTCGTATGACTCAGGCATTTCGGGGCGGTATTTTGCCAATTCCCGTGGCTTTGCGGGCGGCTATGCCAGTTCGCAATGTTCGCTGTCGGCGGTGCCGGTAGCGAGCCAGGATGGCGCAATGGAGCGCGACTATTGGTATACCAGCGCGCGGAGCCCTCAGAAGCTCGATACGCCGGAGAACGTCGGCATCATCGCCGCTAAACGCACGCTTCGCCGTTTGGGCGCGCGCAAAGTGAACACCCAAAAGGCAGCGATCGTCTTCGAGCCGCGCATGGCCCGCATGCTGCTGAATCATATTTGCGAAGCCGTGGATGGAGACTCCATCTATCGCGATTCAAGCTTCCTGACCGGCAAGTTGGGCGAGCGCGTGGCGAGCGAGAACGTGACCATTGTCGACGACGGCACACTGGCGGGCCGGTGGGGCACGGCACCCTTCGATGCCGAAGGCGTGCCCACGCGGCGCACGATGATCATCGAGAAGGGCATCCTCAAGAGTTACCTGCTGAACACCTACACGGCGAAGAAGCTCGGTTTGAAGTCCACAGGCAACGCGGGCCGCGGCCTTTCCGGCGCGGCCTATGTGCAGAACGGCAATTTCTATCTGGAGGCTGGCGCGCTGACGCCCGAAGAAGTCATCCGTCAAGCGGGCACTGGCCTCTACGTCACCGAATTGCTGGGAGACGGCGTCAATATTGTGAATGGCGATTATTCGCGCGGCGCGCAAGGGCTGTGGATTGAAAACGGCGAACTCGCTTACCCGGTGAGCGAAGTGACCATTGCGAGCACGCTGATGGAGATGCTAAATTCTGTGGAGGCAATCGGCGCTGACCTGGAGTTTTTGAGCACCATGGCCGCGCCCACTTTGATGATCAGGGAGATGACCATAAGTGGCAGCTGAGGCTCGCCGGTTGGCGCTGATCGCCGTGGCCGTCCTCTCACTGGTGGGCGGCGGCATCTATTGGCTGACCCGGCCCGGGCCTTTGAAGCCAGCAGCGAGGATTACGCCGGAGGCCAAGGCTTACGTGAAGTTTCTCGCCTTGGGCGATGTGAGCATGACGGCGGCGGAAGCCTTCAACGGTGCCAAATTGGTGGAGATCAAGGGCACTATCGGCAACCAGGGTACCCGGCGGCTGAAGCAAGTGGAGATCACTTGTGTGTTCTACAATCTCTATCGCCAAATCGTGTTGCGTAGCCGCCAACCGATTGTCCGCGCCGTTACTGGCGGATTGAAGCCGGGCGAAACGAAGCCATTCCGGCTCGCCTTTGACGATCTGGCGGAGAGCTGGAATCAGGCGTTGCCGCAAGTGATCATTGCCAGTATCGATTTTTGAAGAGTGAAGAGATGGACACGATGCTGAGCGTGAAGGTGGTACCGAAGGCGGCGAAGACCGAGTCCGCCGGAGTGATGGCCGATGGCACGCGCAAGATCCGCCTTGCGGCGTTGCCCGAGAATGGCAAGGCGAACGAGGCCCTGCGCCGCTTCCTGGCCGATGAATACGGCGTCACGCTCAATCAAGTGGAGGTGGTTGCCGGTCACACGTCCACGCGAAAAATGGTGCGGATTCTTGGTTACTAGCAGGGTCACTAGCGAATGGCTCCAAGCAGCCGCCCTGCGCTGCGGCATCGACCTGATCGGCGTCACCGGTGCCGAGCCCTTAACCGAGCACGCCGATTACCTCGACTGGGTGGAGCGTGGAAATGCGGCCGGGATGGACTATCTCACCGATCATCGGGGGCAGAAGCGGGCCGACGTTCGCGAAATCCTGCCCACCGCCCGTTCAGTGATCGCGGCGGCCGTCCTCTACAATTCGCGGGCTACGCAGACCAGCCAAATTTCGCGTTACGCGACGGCGCGCGACTATCATGAGGTGCTGCGCGAACGCCTGTCCCAGCTCGTTGAGGAACTGCCCAAGGGGTACGACTATCGGGTGTGCGTCGACACCGTACCGGTGCTAGAACGCGCGCTCGCCCGGCGAGCCGGATTGGGCTGGATCGGCAAGAACACCTGCCTGATCAACGAAAGGGCAGGGAGCTGGTTCTTTTTGGGCGAAATCCTCACTTCGTTGGCCGTCGATGCCGATGCCCCGGAGGCCCCGGACCGCTGCGGGAGTTGTACGCGCTGCATCGATGCTTGCCCCACCGCCGCCATTGTCCCGGTGGACGGGGCCCATGGCTGGGAGTTGGACGCGCGCCTGTGTATTTCGTACCACACGGTCGAGTCGCGCGAGGCGGTGCCGATGGACCTGCGAGAGCGCTTCGGCCGCCACGTCTTTGGCTGCGATATTTGCCAGGACGTTTGTCCTTGGAACCGTCGTGCGCCGGTCACAATCGACCCCGATTTCGAGCCCCTACCGTCCCAAGACCTCGAACAGCTGGGCCTGATGACCGAAGACGAGTTTCGGTCCCAATTTCGCCGGACCCCTGTCTGGCGCGCGAAATTCCGGGGGTTCCTGCGCAACGTGGCCATCGCGATGGGAACAAGCCCCGTCGAACGATTTCGTCCGGCTCTCGAACATCTCGCCCAATGGCCCGATGCCCAAGTCAGTGACGCCGCTCAATGGGCATTGGCCCGCCTCAACACCCCACCCGCAAAAGCATAAAATCCCTACCCCCACGATCCCCCCATACTCAGGTGGCTGGGGTCGGTGGTGCTCTGACCCCACCTCTTTGAATCAACGACTTCCGCTTTACAACGAGGTGCAAGTACCCCCACGACCGGCCCGCAGTAGAATAGGAACTACCATGAGCGACGAGCCGAAACCCCAGATCCCGCCCCCTAGCTTTGAATTCCTCACGTTGTCCCTGAAGATGCAGGCCGAAGTCGCGCTTGGACTCTTGAAAGTCCCGGGCGACGAGGACGGCAAGGACCTTGACCGCGCCCGCCACGTCATCGACCTTCTCGCCATGCTCACCGAAAAGACCAAAGGCAATCTCTCGCTGCCCGAGCAGCGCCTCCTGGAAAACTCCCTCACTGAGCTCCGCTTCCGCTTCGTGCAAAACAGCCAAACGAATGATTGACGTCCGCTTAACCGTCCTCGGCTCCGGTACCAGCGTTGGGGTTCCCACCATCGGCTGCCACTGTGACGTCTGCCAAAGCGCCGACTCGCGCGACAAACGCCTCCGGCCGAGCGTCTTGATCGAGTACAACGGCCGCGTCGTCCTCATCGACACCACCCCGGACTTCCGCCAGCAAATGCTGCGTGCCAAAGTGGGCCGCCTCGACGCCATCCTCTACACCCACTCTCACGCCGACCACATCCTCGGCCTCGATGACGTCCGCCCCTATAACTTCTACCAGCAAGGGACGATCCCGATCTACGCCGCGCCCGATACGCTGGAGGTGGTTGAACGCATCTTCAGCTACATCTTCTTTACTGGTGAGACCGAGAGCTCGCGGCCTCGCGTCAGCGTCAACCGTCTCGACGGCAGCGCCTTCGACCTCTTCGGCCTCGAGTTTCAGCCGATCGCTTTAAAGCACGGGCGGGGGACGACGCTGGGCTATCGCTTTGGCCGCTGCGCTTACCTGACGGACCACAGCGAGATTCCGCCCGAGTCCCTCGCGCAACTCCGCGGACTGGACGTGCTTTTTCTCGACGCCCTCCGCCACAAGCCGCATCCGACGCACTCCACCGTCGAACGCTCGCTGAAATACGTCGAACAACTCGCCCCACGCCGCGCTTACTTCACTCATATTTCGCACGACCTCGGCCACGTCCAAACGGAGAGTCTGCTGCCGCCGCACGCGCATATGGCGTATGACGGCCTCGAACTCCAAATCTCGAACGCTCCGCCCATCGACCTCATTCATCTCGCACCGGGCGTGCCAAGAACCCAGCCCTGCGCCCTGACCATCGGCAACTTCGACGGCACCCACTTGGCGCATCAACAGCTCTTCCGCCGCGTCACGAAACTGGGTCGTGAACGCCGGCTCATCCCTGCCGTACTCACGTTCGATCCGCATCCCACGCGAGTACTTTCGCCGGACCGCGCGCCGAAACTGCTCACCACCCATCAACAACGGGCCGCTCGCATGGCCGGTTTAGGCATTGAGCAGGTCTTCGTCCTGCCGTTCAACAAGGAATTCAGCATGCTGGAGCCGCGCGAATTCATCGAACGCGTGCTCGTCGAGCAGCTCAACGCCAAACTGGTCGTGATCGGGACCAACTTCAAGTTTGGCCGTAAGCAGGCCGGCGATGTATCGCTCCTCCGCGCGGAAGGTGCCCGCCTGGGCTTCGAAGTCGAGGTCGTCAACGAGTTCGTTCACCGGGGCGAAGCCGTGTCATCCACGTTGGTCCGCCGTCTGATCGAGCAAGGCGAAGTCGCGCGAGCGGCCCATTACCTGGGCCGCTTCTACCGCCTGACGGGCCGCGTGGTCCCCGGCTTCGGCGTTGGCAAGGAACAGACCGTTCCCACGCTGAACCTGGATTGGGGCGAAACCATGCTGCCGCGAACCGGGGTTTACGTCACTGGCACCACCTGCGTCGATAGCGGACGCGTTTGGCCTTCGATTACCAACGTGGGAGTGCGCCCCACTTTTCAAGGCGAAGCCCTGACGGTGGAGACTTTCCTCCTGGCCACCCTCGAGCCGCCGAGTCCGCACCGCATTGAAGTCGGGTTCCTTCACTGGGTCCGCGACGAGCGCCGCTTCCCGGATGCCGCATCCCTCAAAGCTCAAATCTTCAAAGACGTCCGCCGCGCTAAGTCCTATCATCGCCATGCCGGAAGGGTAGGCCGCGCTACCGGTCCTAACCAGACCTAGTACACTAATAAGAATGGCTTTATCCGCATCCAAACTTGCTCATTTGAAGAAACTGTCCAACTCCTCGGGAGTCATCGCGGCCGCAGCGATGGACCAACGTGGAAGCCTCAAGAAGTCTTTGGCCGCCGCCAAGGGCGTCAGCGACAAAGAGATCTCCGAAGAGATGATGTCGGACTTCAAAGTCGCGGTCTCGAAGGCCCTCACTCCCCACGCGAGTGCGATCCTGCTAGACACCGAATATGGCTTGAAAGCCGCCGCCGCCCGTAGCGCGAACGCCGGCCTGCTGCTCGCCTACGAGCTTTCCGGATACGACAACACTCAGCCCGGCCGTCTGCCCGATTTGATTCCGCAGCTTTCCGCGCTGCGCATCAAAGCCCTCGGGGCCGACGCCGTGAAAGTGCTCATCTACTACACCCCGGAAGAAGACCCCAAGATTAACGAAATCAAGCACGCCTTCGTGGAGCGCATCGGCTCTGAGTGTGAGGAGGTCGGCATCCCCCATTTCCTCGAATTCATTGGCTACGATCCCGCTGGCGGCGACGAAAAGGGTCTTGCTTTCGCCGCCAAAAAACCCCAAATCGTCATCGACTCGATGAAGGAATTTTCGAAGCCCCAGTATCACGTAGACATGTTGAAGGTGGAAGTCCCGATTAACGCCAACTATGTGGAAGGCAGCTCCGTTTACAAAGGTGAGAAAGCGTACACCCGCAAAGAAGCTCTCGACTACTTCCGGAAAGCGTCTGACCTTGCCACCAAGCCCTTCATCTACCTGAGCGCCGGCGTCAGCAACGCGCAATTCGTTGAAAGCCTCAATATGGCGTCCGAAGCCGGTACCGATTACTCGGGAGTCCTGTGCGGCCGCGCCACCTGGAAAGACGGTATCCCTATCTTCGCCAAGCAAGGCACCAAGGCTCTCGAAGATTGGTTAGCCGACGAAGGCGTCAAGAACATTAACGCCGTCAACGCTGCTATTGGCGGGGCTAAGTCCTGGGGTAAGAAGCTCGGTCTTTCAGTTTAATCGACTGGTGAGTCTTTGGGCCTCACACCCGCCCGCCGGTTGAGCGGAGGGGAGAATCTGTAGCAATCGACGTTTTATTCGACCCAAGTACCCACCACGGACGGGCTAGTTCGCGCGATCGCGTGAATCAGCGAGGAGGCTGGGATTCGAGGCGGCGGATACGGCTGTCATGTCAGATGGTGAGCTCGGCCATGGTCTTGAAGACTTCGGCGAGTTTGTCGTGCCGTTGGGCAAGCTGGTCGTGCCGTACGGCAAGCTGCTCGTGCCGTTCGGCGAGTCTGCTGCTGCTGATGTCGATTTTGAGAGTGAGGTCATTCAGGCTAGAGGCGACTTGACCGAACCGGACATCGAGCTGAGCTTCGGAGTCGCGATGCATGAGGGCCATCAGCTCCAGCGATTGCGTTAAGGCTTCGATTCTCTGATCCAGGTTCATAAGGAGCGCCGCCTCCAGTATGGCACTCAGATGCGCGCGCGGTTGGTGTCAAGAGCGGCTGCGGAACGTAGCCATTGCGGGGACCCAGCTTGGCCTCAGCCGTTCCCAATTCGTCCGCGTATAAGAAAGTGCCACCATCAGTACGATCACCAGCACCGCCATCAGGCTCGATTGGCCGATGGTGAGGTTCTCTTTCCAATACCAAAACCAGCGCCCATAAACCAACTCCACGTGGACCCAGTACACCAGCAGCGAGGTCGTCCCCAGTTGGCGAATCCAACTCCAACCCGGTTTGGCAATGTACTGCGTCCAGACCCATCCCGTGGCGAGCAGCAGCAGGCAAATGCCGGTCTTGATGAAGATCAGCCAGGGACTGTCGATCCAAAATTCGCTTTTCGTGTAGAGCGAGAACGGCAGGTTCGATAAATACTGGCTGATGTAGATGGCCAAAAAGCCGCCCACGGCCAGCCATTGCACGAGGCGGTTCAGGTTTTCGGCAGCCGTTAGCCGGATCGCGCAGCCCACCGAAAGCCCGAAGGCCAGTAGGGCGGCCCAGGGGAAGAAGGCGAACAGCACTCCGTCGGGCACGAAGTATTGCCGCAGTAACGGATGAACGCCGCTCCAATCGAGTTGCGCGATCAGGGGAGACGCGACCGCGATGGCGGCTCCGAGGGCGGCGGAGAGGCGGGCTCGCTCGGCGGTGGGGAAAACGGCCATCAGCGAAAGCGCCGCCACCGAGAAGGCCATGCAGTTGAGCACATCCACCTTGAAGATGTCTTCCCATGGGCGGGGCCAACCGAAGAGAAACATCTGAATGCGGAAGCCAAAGGCGAGCAGAAACAGATAGCGCGAGCGTTTAAGAGCCCCTAAGATTCTCTGGCCGTTTGAGAGGCCCTTGCGTTCCAGCGAGTCCATCAGAAAGGCGAGCGTGACGCCGGTGAGAAACAGGAAGATGGCGGGAGGCATGCCACCGACGAATTGCGAATAAATGAAGGCGGACGATTCCCTTAGCGAAGGGTGGGTGAAGCTGTGAAAGGAGTGCCCTTGCAGCATGATCAACGCGGCCAGGCCGCGCGTCCAGTCGATGAAACTGAGGCGGTCCGGTTTCACGCTTGGCTACTTGAGGGGGTACTCTTTCTTGGCGTTCTTGGGCGCTTTGACGCGCAACTGTTCATCGGTGAGCGACGAACTCATCTGCAAATCGGCGTACTGAATCAGCATGAAATCGTTAGAAGGCTGATGGATTTTTACTTGGCGTGGATAGCCGTCGCCGGGGTCGAGCCACATTTCGATCTTCTTAATGTGCTCTTTGGTAGAGGCGAGCTTCGGCGTCAATTCCAGATGCGCGCCGGGCTTCTCGTCACACATCCACTTGATGTCGTAATTCGCGGCCAACTCTTTACTGGAAGTGCCAAAGCCAATCAGTAACCCTTGCGTTAGCGCGGTGTCGAACTTACCGGTGTCGTAAATTTGCAGAGTATTGATTTTGGGCAAATACATTTCGACGCGCTTATCGCGATAGGAAAAGGCCTTGGGTTCGGGCTCGGTGAAGTCGATGAGCACGGCCACTTTGCCCTTGCTGCGCTTCATCGCGATGCGACCGGCTTCATGCGCGTCGTCGTTGATGATGGCGGTGTGTTGCGTGCGTTTCAGCGAAGCCGTCATGCCGGCGAAGCTGATGGAATTGGCGTTCAATTTGGCCAGCGAACTTTCCAGAGTCGCGCCCGCTAGCAAGCCCGCGCTCACGAAAGCTAGAAACAGTATCTTCACAATCCGGGTAGACGCACCAGCCTAGCGCTTGGTGTACGCCACGAAGCCTTTCACTTCCTGTTCGGCTCCCACATGGGGTTCCACTTTCAAGACCGTGACATTTTCGTGATAGCGCTTACGAATCAGTTCGGCGGCGCGCAGGCGGCGTTCGGCATCGGGCTTACCGGCCAATTCCTCGGGGCCAATCATGTAGATGCCACCGGTCAGCATGGCCACATCGCTCGCGCGCGGCTTATCGCGAAAGATGCCGGCGGGCGTGAGGAAGATGAAGGCCAAAATCAAGGCCACCATGATGTCGTAGGCAAAGCTGGCCCGCGGATAGTCCCAAAAGATAAAGCGCTTCATCCAGGTTCCAGTTTAGCGCTTAACCTAACCAGATGCGCCGCTCGCGCCGCTGCTGGGCGACGGTAGCGGCGATGGCACCCACGCCGTCAATTCGCCCGGCGACGCGGTCGCCCGGCTGAATCCGCGCGCCCTTCGGGCAGCCGGTGGAAATTACGTCTCCCGCTTGCAGCGTCATGTAATTGCTATGGAACCGTACGATTTCATAAGGTCGCGTATGCATGTTGGCGACGACATCGCTCGAAAAGACCGCGCCGTTGTGCTCGGTGTTGACGACGAGCCGGTCGACATCGGGCACTTCGTCGCGCGTCACCACCACCGGGCCGAAGCTAAAGAATGTGTCGAAACTCTTGGCGCGCGTGAGGTAGCGCGGATTCTTGCGCAAGACGTCGAGCGCGGTAAGGTCGAGCGTGACGGTGTAACCGAAGATCACGCTTTCGACGTTGCCGGTTTCGAGATAGCGGCAATCGCGCCCGATGATGATGCCCAATTCGCCTTCGGCGTCGACATCGTTACTTACTTCGAGGGGCGGCAATTCAATTTCCCCACCGGGCTCAAAGAGACACACCGCCGGCTTCATAAAACTGCCGGGCTCGTCCGGCTGCACGGCGTCGATATCGACGGCATGGCTTTTATAGTTGAGCCCGATGCACCAGATCTTGGGTGGAACGGGGTAGGGAAGCAGCGGCTGGACTTCGGCGTAGGGAATCGCCGGCACGCCGCGCACATCGAGTTGCCCCACGCTATGGCTTTGGATAATGGCCAGCAGGTCATTGGGTACCTGCGTGCCGTGCTTCGAATTGATTTCTGTAACCGGAGCAATGCCTTCGCTAGTCAGCACACCGGTGTGAATTTCATTACCCAAACGGAAACGCAATAGCTTCAACGAGAAACTCCTCTGGCCCGAAGATATCACTAGTGGGAGAGCGGCGGCGAGTGAGAAATTTTGCGGGGCGGGGCAATCGAAGGAGGTCCGTGGTCTTTTCCCGGCGAGTATCTGGCCGAACGCCATGAGAATGCTAAACGATACGTTGGGTCAACGAAAGAAAGAGGCCATCCATCACAATGGGCACCATTGGATTGATAGCCAATTCATGAACAGTGCCCTAGGACCAAAACCTGCCCCGCAGGGCGCATCTCCATACACTTTCAGACACGGTCGTACGGTGCCAGATAGATCTTGTGGTCATGTTGAACCAGGCCGAGGCGAACACGATCCAGCCAGCCGATTCTTCCCAGTACATTTTGGTCGATCATAGGGTCGGCAAAGAAGTAGATTGTTGATTGCGTCGCAACGCCAAAAACGATGAGTTCGACTTCGTGGCCGTCCGGAAGCGCTTGCGGATTCCACTGGTCAAGGCGAGACCAAGCGCCTCAGCGATCTCGGTTCCAAAGACACAGAATGAGGCTGTCGTATCCAAACTGGCCCCCCCCGGGACTTGGTTGGCACCCGCACGAAGCGCCACGGGATCACGATGCTTTCATCGTCACGCGAATAGTCGTGGACCCTAGTGAATTCCAGTTGGTACATGCCCTAGCAGCCGCCGAATGGTATGTCTTTGTCCCTGGGAATGCGCGCGAAGAGCGGTTCGATGACGCCCGCCGCTTTGGCCGCAGCGCTTACCGCCGCCAGTTGGCGAGAATCACCTGATCTTCAGGGCGCGTAGAAGGTAGTCCATCTTTTCAAAGGCGTCACGCATAAGAGCCGCGCGCTCCTCGGGTTCCTGAACATCCTCAAAATCAGCGACGAACGTCGGCCCGACGTGTGTCACTGTCGCAAACTTGTCTGCGATCTTGCGCAAACCCTCTTGAACCAGGCCATGGTCGATGTGCGGCTGAATCTCCACAATCAAGGCATCAAGCCCGCCCGGATAGTTGGTCAGGGTGAAGTAGATGTCCCAGGCGTCCTTTTCTTTCAGCCGGTCATGCAGCGCCATTCCCTTCATCACCAGGAAGGCGATAACCGACGAGACACGCACCATCGCCTGATCCGCGCCTC
>JANLPT010000380.1:0-11626 GCA_031367405.1 Bryobacteraceae bacterium | reverse complement strand
CGCGAATTTGTAGCTCGCCTCCGCGGAGTTCTTGCTCGCCTTGTAATTGTCCGGCTTGATCGCAATCAACAAATCCCCCTTCTTCACCATCTGCCCCTCCACGACCGGCAGCTCGATGATTTCCCCCGCCACCTCCGGGCTAATCACCACCTGCGTCACCGGCTGAATCCGCCCATTGGCTACGACGGTCTCGGTCAAATCACGTCGCGTCACCTTCTCGATCTGCACCGTGATCGGCACCTCCTTTTTCCGCAGAAAATAAAACGCGCCACTGCCCGTGAGCACGAGAGCCACGCCCGCCAAGATCCATCCTTTTCGACTACGACGCTTCTTGAGTTGGTGCATGGAGCGATGGATGTCTGAAGGGGCGGGTCGGAAAAAGTTCAGGCATGTGCTTACATGGACGCCCGCCCCCCGTCACGCGTTACACTCCACTCAGGAAAATTCACTTTCTCAGTCTCCCCAGCCTCCGCGCCACACCGCTGAGCGGCAAATGAGCGGCGGTCCCTGGATCAGCAAACCGCGTCGGCTCAGGCCAAAATCCGATTCTGAATTCAACGCCAAACTCCCGACTCTAAATCTGCCCCGCGCCTTCGCGGGGCCTTGATTCTGCACCTATGCACGGACCGACCCCTTCCCTCCTTAAAGCTGACCCCGCTGCCTCGAACGCGAAAATGTGAAAAGAACGCCGGTTGACACGCCAAAGCATATCTGAACTAGTGTCCATTCTGACAGGATTTCCAGCGGTCCGAATAAAAACTGCAGAAGCGCTAGCACACCGAGGGTGAACGAAACAAAAAAAGCTTTGAGGCGAATTTGTTCCATAAAGCGTCTAGACCAGAAATATGCAACTAACCCCGACAGTATAGGCGTCAGTAACGCAATCAAATCCTTTAGATGCTGCATTCTAGAAGCTGGCCGGGGCGGCGAGCTAAGCAAAACGTCAACTGGCATCAAATGCGTCATTGAAGTCACAATATCTGCACATTTGTCTTGATCGTAGACGAAAGGCAATAGGAATTCAGCAGCCGAAACAACAAATAGATAATATAAAGAAACAACTAAAAGGATGACGCGCCCGACCGAAATAAACTTTTCACGCGACATGCTAGGGTAACGATTTAAACCATTCCTCTAACTTGTACTCCCACCCTGGGCTACTCAAATAACCTGCACATTTGGATTTAATCATCTCGACTAGCAGCGCTGCAGCCAGCTGAGTACCAGTTCCATCAAACGCGTGGTTGCAGACTTGAATACTTCCTGTGGGATATGTCATCATGGACTGATTTTTAGAGCATTTACCGCAGCATTCGACTTCGACTTCTGTATCATTATCCATCACACAGCCGATTAAGGCGCTGAACTCGGCAGGGATTACTTTAAGAGCGCGGTCGATTCGTTTCTCTATCGTCCCATGCGCGGTCTTCAAACGATTTTTTTGTTTTTGATTACAGTCGTCGAACTTCATTTTCGGCCAAAGCCCCAAACTATCGACGGTGGCTACAGCACGATTCCTGACATAGTCATAAACGTTCGCCTGTTTTGATGTTGCCATTTGAAAAGAGGGGTCAGGCGCTTTTGGATTACCCTGACTAACATCCGCCACATCTATCGGGTCCCTGCTTAGCCACCGCCCCAACTCCGCTGAGTAGGCCCGGAAGAAAGTTAGATGCAGCCCCGTGCTCGCATGATAGAAATGCCCCGTGAACCCGAGCATCGGTTCCGGCACCGTCGTCGTGTTCACCGTCTGCGTTCGCCGACCCCACAGGTCGTAGGTGTAGCGTTTATGCAGGTTGCCGCTTGCGTCGATCATTTCTCGCAGACTGCCGAGATGGTCGTGGAAGAAGTAATAATTCGTCGTCGTGTTCGGCTGCGCGAGGTTGGGCGTCCACTGCATCCCGTGGGCGTAGTAGCGCCGCAGCGTCGTCCCCGCGATCATCTCCCGCATCTGCAACCCATTCCACCGCCACTTCGCCGTTAGCACCGTGTTCACCCTTTCCTCCATCCGCTGTCCGCGACCACTATATTTCCACTCCGTTGTCGTTGCCGTGTCCGGGTCCACGACCTTTACCAGCCGGTTGGCCGCATCCCACTCAAAGAGGCGTTGCGAGTTGTTGGCCCGTGTCTCGCGGATGAGGTTCCCATTGAGATCGTAGTAGAGCGCCGGGATCGCCACCCCGATCGCCTGCACCTGCGCGTTCCGCGTTGTCTGATGCTCGTTGATGTTTGTCTGGTTGGCTCCCGTGTAGCTCGAATCCCGCGCGACAATCGGCACGCTGTTCGCCCCCGCGTTCACATGCGCACTGCCGCGGTAGGCATACTGCCCGTTCCCCATCCGCCACACCTGCGCCGCCTGCCCGCCCACCGTCACCGTCGCGTTCTCATTCACCGTCCCCTCCAGGATCATCTCCCCGCTCCCGCCACTCCGGCTCGTCATCTGATTCAGCGCGTTGTGCGTCCCGCTCGTCAGCGTCGTGCTATAGCTCCCGTTGGTCTGCCGCACCGCATTCTGCTCCGTCACCCGGTTCCCCGCCCGGTCGTAGCTATAGCCGAGCTGCTGCTGGTTCGTGCTGTCGATATACGGTGGGCTGTTATACATGTAGGCCGTCTTTACCGCCGCTCCGGTGAGCTGATCCGTCGCATCATAGCCCATTTGCCAGACCTGCCCCACCTGCCCGCTCGTATCGCTCCCGCTCTGATACCAGCTCGCGATATTCCCCGCCTGGTCGTAATCATAATCAAACCGCGACGCCACCTGCGCATAGCTCCCGGAGGACATCCGCGTGTTCTTGATCTGCGCCAGCCGGAAATCCTTGTCCCCCGGATACGCCGCCCCCGCCACCGGCAGCTTCGGATGATACCCATACTCCGCCTTGTGCCCGCCAGGATAAAGCACCTGCACCACCCGCCCGCTCACCGCGCTGACATAGTTATTGGTAAAAGTGCCCAGCGGATTCGTCACCGTCCCCACCCGCCCCAGCGTATCATACGTCCGCGCCTCCGCCACCCCGTTCAGCGCGCTGCTCAACTCCCGCCCGTATTCATCATAAGTATGCGTCACCTTGTCCACATCCCCTGCCTCCGGTCCGTTCTCAAATTGCAACCGCCCCGCCCCCAGCACCCCCGCCGGATAGTAGCCAAACGCCGTCACCCCAAATTGATCCGTCATCGTCGCCAGCCGCTTGTAATACAGATCATACGCATAGCTCATCCCCGGCGTCGTCGCCAACACATTGCCCAGCGTATCCGTATAGCTCACCCCCGCCAGCGTGTTATCCACGTGGTAAGCATAGTGTATCACCTGCTGTTTCGCATCCGTCATACTCGCCAGGCGGCTCGTCCCGGCCTCATACTCATAACTCAACCCCGTCCCGTCCGCATAGCTTTTATTCACCAGCCGCCCCGCCCCGTCGAACGCGAAACTCGTCCGGTTCCCCTCCCCGTCCACGATCCCCTCCAGCGCCCCGCACCCCTGGCACCGCTGGAATTGCACCACCCGCCCCGCCGGGTCCGTCACCCTCTCCATCTCCCGGTTCGCATCAAAGACCGTCTGCGTCCACCGCCCCGCCCGATCCCGCTGCCACCCCACCTCCAGCCGGTTGTAAATGCTCTGCTCATACGTCCCGTCGGGATACGTCGTCTTCACCACTCGGTTCAGGTTGTCGTACTGATACGTCAACGTGTATCCCTCGGCATTGGTCACGCTGCTCACCCGGCCGACGGCATCGTAGGCAGAGGTCGTCACTGCTCCGGTCACGGGGCCGGTGATGGTCTGCAGCCGCCCCCTTTGGCCCACGTTCCCGGTGGCGTCCGGATAGTATGCGTAAGTGGTCTCGGTCACGGGTGACACGTTCGCCAAGTGCGGCTTGGAAACGGTGAGCACGCGGCCAAAGCTGTCGTAGGTATAGTTTCTGATCCACCCGGCGGCATCCGTCACTTGCTGAGGGGCATGCGCTTGCGGATGGTAATTCGCATACGCCGCAAGGGTGTCGTAATGCACGTTGCCCGGCGCATTGATGAATTGCTTCACCGACGCCAGATCATGTCCCACATAAGGATACTCCGTGACCCGTCCCTTGGGATCGGTCACTTTGGTCGCGTGCCCGTTCGCATCGTACTCATATTGCGTTGTCTGCGGGAGGTCCGGGTCGTTCAGGATCGGACTGGGGACCATCCGCGTGATCGTCTCCGGCTGTCCCGTCGTGCCCGCGACATTGGAGCTTCCCGCAGGCTGCCCGTCGTAGGTGTAGGTGATTTCGTTTTCCAACGGATGCTTCTCCTTGATCAGGATGGGGCGAAGGGCGAAGGAAGTTTGCGCCGACACCGCCCAGATGTAAACGTGGGCGGCCGAGGGATCGGGAGGCGCATTCCCGGCATTGCGCATGGCGCGCTGATCCCAATACGAAGTGGCATCACCGCCGCTACCCCATTGCAGGCGCTGCCGCCCGCCGAGGGGATCGGTCGCCTCCAGCACGCGGATGCCCAAGGCAGGCCGGCTGTAGGAAAAGGTGGTTTCGCCATAAGGCGTCGTCATTTTCTGGATGAAGGCCGAGCCGCCCCGATACTCGAAACTCGAGCGCATCCCCGCCGCATCCGTGATCGCGATCAGCCGTCCGCTGGCGTCGTATTCCATCACCGCCGTGCGGCCAAACGGATCGGTCACTTTGGTAATCAGCTTCGGAAAACCCGGCTTCTCATAGGCAAAAGTGGTGGTCGCCCCGGTGTAGTCCGAGACGGAATCGAGGATCAGATCGCCGCCAAAGTTGAAATGGACCTCTCCGCCATCCGGGTAGATGATTTTCGTCAGCAAATAGCGCGTACCGGCTTTGAGGTCGAAGACTTCGCGGGTGCCATCCTGCTGCACGCGCTCGTAATAGGGGACTCTGTTACGCTTCGCGAGCGTGAGTGGCCGGTTCCAAATCGCGTTATTGACGTTACACACGTCTCCTTCTTCAAATTGCGGGAAGAGATGCGAAGACCAATCCACCGTCTCCTCCGCAGTCCACGCCGCTGGCTTGGCGAGAGCGTATCCCGGTGAGTTGAAACGCTGCAAGGTCGCTTTGCTGTAATAGTTCGACGTCGGTGTGAAAGTAGCCGCCTCCAAATCGCCCGTAGAATAAGTGTATGTCCCGCCGAAAAGAGGAAGTTGTTCGACAGGTGTTTCAGCAGGAACTGGACATTGATAGTCGTAATTAAAGGTCGGCACCGCGCCAAGCACTCCCTCGTATCGCTCGATCGTTCCTCCGGCCTCGTGAACACTCATATCGGTCCCGTTTTGATCGATCTCCACATAGGCCTGTCCCATCCCACCGAAAGCAGACCAGGACCAATTCGGGCCGGCCGTTCCGGTCCCGATTCCGGAAACATCGTTTGGATCGACGTGGTTATAGCTCAGGGTAAAATGCATGTCTGGACCGCGCGCCGGGGTGTAACCCACTGGTGAATCGGTGATGAGAAGCGCGCCTTTGTAATAACCGAAATCAAAGACCGGCATGCCGCAGCAGCCCTTGCCGCCTTTCTTGTCGCACTTGGGATTTTCGGGATTGCTATAGTATTCGCTCGCTTGGGTCCCGAAAACCTTTTCCGTCTCGGCCACCGGCACATTTTCCCAGCCCTGAGCCAGCGGTTTATCCTCGACGAGCAGAAAACCGCTCGCCTCTTCGCGCAAAGCTGCGGCAGTGATGTAACGGTCGCCGCCCAGCGAAAGGTCGCGTAAAAGATACTGTGAACCCGCCCGCCGGATGAGCGCGGAATAATGCCCGCGTTTCCAGTGCAGGATGGAAGGCACCGGCCACTCCGAGCCAGCCTTCGCACCGGCTTTGGCCGGGGCACGGCGGATGGCGCGCATGGGGAAACCCGCCGCATCCGCGAGTGCTCCGAGCTGGCGGAGGGAGTAACCCTGCGGCCCCGGCACCAAGCCCAGCCGGACCCGCTTTTCGTGATCTTTCAGGAGGGGAAGCTCCGGTTTGTTCGGAGCCAATGCCGCCCAAACGTCCGCCAGCGCGCTGACTCCACAGGTGCCCTTTCCGGTGCGGCCCCGCACGGCCTCCGCGCCAAAATTCATCGGCGCGTGGTGTAGGCGGTCGAGGATCACCTCGGACATCGGGCGGTCTTTGGTGGCTTCGGCCAGCGCGGCAAGCTGCGCCTTTGCTCCGGTTTGCGCATAAAGTTCCGCGAGTTGGGCCGCGATCCGGTCGGCGGCTTCGCGCGACGAAGGCTCCTGCGCTCCCTTCGCGGCGTCCCAAGCCCGCTCCAGAGCCGTGGTGGCACTGGTAAAAAATCCATCGCGCAGCAATAACTGCGCAATCTCCCGCCGCACCGCCACCTCCCACCGCGAGCCGCGATGCATGCGCACATATTCCTCGAAGGCATCCAGCCCATTGTGCAGCCACCCAAGTTCCCGCCCTTTTTCCAAGGCGCGCACGAACTCGATATTCTCACCCGGTTTTCCCGCACCAAAGGGAACGGGAATTGAATCGAAAAGCTGGATCAGGCCAATCTCCGCATCGGTCGGTGGATCGGAAAACTTCGGAAACACCGGCACCTGCCGCACCGGCACCTGCCGCACCGGCTCCGGCACAAACGCCTCCTCCCCGGAGCCTGCGGTCGCCCGGCGTGCCGTCTCCAGCGCGGAGAAAGAAACCGCCTGCCTGGCCAGCATCTGCTCTTGCTCGTGCAACAGCCCGGCCTCCGGCTGCGGCCCGGTGGGCGGCAAGGAAAGCGGCTCGGTGCTGGCAATCGAAGCAGGCTCCGATTCGACCTGCGCCAGCAGCGGAGCGGGATAGGTCGAGCCCAGCATGGCGACGATTTGGACGAGGGCGGTGAAGCGGTGGAAATAGTTTGGTTTCATCGGGTGTATGAATTTGGGGGTGGCCGGACTGGAAATTAAAACTACGGGACGAGGGTGGCCCCGGCGGGGGAGGAAAGCGTGAGGACAGGCGGGGTGTGATCGTTCACATCAGCGCCCCAAGCCCAGCGGGTCGGATCGAGGGGAAATTTGTCCGCAAAATCATTCACGCCATCTCCATCGGTGTCCGCGAGGACCGGAACGGTGCCGAGAAGAACCTCGGCCCAATCGTACAAGCCATCCCCGTCCGTATCGGTATTATTCGTGCCCCAGGCAGCAAGAGCCGGAGTGTTGGCAGCCGACAATTCGCCGGTGGTCAAATCGAATACAGCGTAGCCAAAAAGCGGCTGCCGCCAGGCGAGACCCTCGAAGATGCCGAAGCTGGAAAACACGCTCCCGCTGCCGGTGAGATTCCAGCCGCCTTGCAAATTGCTGCGGTGAATCCGAATTTGGGTGCCATCAAAATGCCGCAGGTAAAGCTCATGGCTCCACCGGCTCTCATTCAGCGAAAGCGAGAGCATTTCCAGCGGCCCATACCACTCCGCCGGACTGCGCTCGTTGGCCCCGCAGTAAAAATATTCGTTCCCATCCACCAGCCAGAAAGGCTGCGCCGGATTGCCGGTGGCCAGGGCGGGCACGAATTGAAAAGTATAGGTCCGCGCCTGCGGAGTTCCTTGAGAAGAGTAGCGCGTGCCGGTGAGATAGCTCGTCGTTGCTGTATAGCTCGGATCAATCTCGACCGGGCGGTAAGATCCCTGCAAGACGACAAGGGTATGGCCCTTTCTCCAGTTCGGAATATTCAGGGAAATCTTCCCGGGAGGGACCGACGCATGCCACACCCCGGGTCCATCCCCCGCAGAGGTGACCTGATCAAGGTTCTCGGAAGTGTTCTCGTCATAAAGCGTCCAGTCCTTCTTCTCGTCGATATAGACATATCGCTCGAAAAACGTGGCATCGACCGGCTGGCTCGCGCTATCGGTGATTGCGACATGTCCATTTGAAACAGAATCCTCCGGAATCGAAAAAGGCACCTGAAAGAAGGGCACGCCCGGCCCATTCGTATGCCGAACCGTAAAGGAATGCCCCGCGCGCGATGGCCCGATGCGAAACTGGGCAAGAGTCCACGACGGGACGTAGTCAGCGGGAAAGTAATTCGTCCAATTCAGCTCACTTCCCGCCTGCGAGATCGTTGCCGTGGGCGAAGTGACGCCATCGCTTCGGACCAGCCACACACTTTCACGCAGCCCAGCCACGCCCGTCACCAACGCCGTTTGCGCACTGGTCGGACCGGAAGCAACCGCGTGCAAAGACTGCAATGAACCGGACGAGGTATGCAGCACGAAATCATTTCCCACCTCCGCCGGGCCAAGGGTGATCAGCACCGCAGAACCCGAGTGCGCCGTCCAAACCACCGCCGGATTCGCGAGGTTGGCGACACCAGCCGGGGCCGTCTGCATGGCCGTGAGGTCCAAGAGTTGGAAAACATCCCCGTAAAACGTTCCATACGGCACCGAGGCCCACACGTTGATCAGCGCATAGTTCACCGAATTGGTGCCGCCCATCCCGTCGGAGATGTCCATGGTTAAGAGCGAGCCCGACTGCGCCGGAAAGACGATGCCATTGTTCGATTTGACGCAAAATACGTGGCCTTCGCGCGCGGATGGCACCGCAAAAAAGACATTTGCCCCGGTGGAACCCGACCAGCCCGTGGAAATTAAAGGGCTTCCGGGCGGGTAGGCCGAATCGTTTAGGTTCCACGCATTACTCAATCCTCCGGTTAACGAATCCTGGATCTGAAACCAATCAGCGCCCTCATTCATTCCGATGGACGCTGTGAATTCGAGATAGGCCGACGGACCGAAATTGAGATCGTTAATGCCGATGTAAGTAATGGGGCACGCCGTGAATCCCGATGTCGGAGCGTTCACATGTCGTCGCACGGTGAAGCCGTGCGCGGCCATCTGGAGTGGCACCCGGAATTTGTGCGTGACTGTCTCCGCCCGAAGCAATGGGGCAAACAGCGCAAGCGCGAGCACGGCGGACAAGATGCGGAATGGTGTTCTCATATCCAGATTTCGAGTTTTTCTGCTAACTAACGGCAGGCTGGTGCCCGCGAAAGGAGTGGCAGGCTATGCCTGCGAAATGCGTGAAAGGGGATGGGGCGCGGCGTCGGTCTTGCCCGGCTCACCGCTCCAGCGGTGAGCCGGGCAGGCGGAGGAAGACTGCCACTTTGGGCCCGCTGGTCGCTGGAGCGGCCAGCCACGAGGCAGCAAGTGGTGCCGCCGTCCGCGATCGGCGGTAAAATCGCGCTTTTGGATAAGAAACTGGACTCTCCCGAAAAATCCCGCCCGCCTAGCTTGTCTGCTTGTCCGTGCGGAGCAAAAAGCCTTCGTTTCCCGTGGAGAAACGGGTGTTTCGGAGTGAGGGACCGGGTTCATGCCGCAAATGGGGTTGCTTGAGGAGCTGCCGACTGAAGTTGTGTTTCTCTCGAAATTGCCGGGATTCATCAACCTCATTCTCAGACAATTTCTCAAAGGGGCGGGTGAAGGGACGCATTGCTGGGTAACACGAGGATGGCGCTGGGTGGAGATGACTCTTTACCGGGTGACAAAATCATTTTTCCAGACAGCTTGAGGTCTTTGCTACCCTGCAAAATGTCTTTGTTACCTTGCAGCGTCATGATGTCAGCCGTCGCGACCATGTTTCTTCCTGCAAGAGGTCTATGTGGTACGACGTGGGTGTGACCGCCGCATAATGTTATGGTAAATATAACTTGTACGATGGGAATACTCGTACTATTGAAAGGGCGAAATGATCCAGATCATCAGCCAATCCACCGCCCACACTCACGATGGGAAAACACGACTCACTCTGACCATCGAAATCCCGGCGCGCGAGCAGATCGGTGGTCCGCTGGAGCTGGAGCGGGGGGTTGCAGCAGGCGCTCAATGGCATCGGCCAGGAGGTGATGACCGAGGCTCTCGGCCGCTATGACACCGAGGGTGAGCCGATCCGCTTTGGCTCTCATACGATGACTTCCAAGGGCCGCGCTCCGGCGTGTTACAAGACGCTCTTTGGCGAGGTGGCGCTGGAACGTCACACCTATCAAAGCAGCGATGGCGGCAGGACTTTCTGCCCGCTGGAACACCACGCGCGCATCTGCGAAAACGCTTCCATCGGCCTCTGCCAGATACTCGCCGCAAAGCATGTGTCGCTCAGTGGACGCTGCCTGCAGCGGGAGTTGGAGTTATCCCACCAGCTCGCCTTTAGTCTGAGTTACTTGCAGGATGTCAGCCAGGAGCTGGGCCGGCGGGCGCTGGGGAAGGAGGATCACTGGACTTATGCACCGGCGGCTTTACCCGGGGAGGCAAAGGCGGTCGTGGTCTATCTCGATGGGACTTGCGGAGCCATCTGCCATGAAGGTTACAAGCAGATCATGGTGGGTGCCATCGACCTGCTGGATGCGGAAGGCAGCCGCCTGGAGACCATCTATGTGGCCCAGGCGCCCGAGGAGGGTAAAGGCACCTTTCTCGCGCGCATGGAGCGCGAACTCGACCGACTGGACGGACGCTATGGCAAGCTGCCCTGGCTGGGGCTGTGCGACGGCGCACCGGACTTGCAAGGGTGGCTCGCAACACAGTGCGATAGCTGCACCCTGGACTTTTACCATGTGAGCGAATACGTGGCCAGGACTGCGCCGGCCTTTGGCCAGACGCAGGCCGCGCGGCAGGCATGGCTGGAGGAGGCGCTCCACGAACTCAAACACGATCCAAAGGGAGCTCACAAGCTCCAGCGCAAGCTAACTCGCGCGCTGGAGGCGGGAGGTTTTGGCGGCGAAGTGGAAGCGGCGTTGGTGGACGCCGTGCGCTATGTGGGCAACAATCTTGGCCGCATGGATTACGCGGTGAACCAGGAACTGAATCTACCCATTGGCAGCGGAGTGATCGAAGCCGCGTGCAAACACGTGGTCAAACAACGCGTGTCTTGCAGTGGGATGAAGTGGAAGCGCAAAGGACTGCAAGCGGTGTTGACCCTGCGTTCGCTCTATCAAAGCACGGGACGCTGGGAGCAGTTCTGGGGCAAGGTGCAGGTGCTCGGCTGGTAGTTTCACCAATAGACAGTAAGGCAATGTCTCGCCCCACGAGCCCCACCCTTCTACATCACCCGGCGGTCACACCCTACGACGTGACCTTTTTTCCGGGTGACAAAATGTTTAAGACAGGTGACTTGATCCCGTTGCAGGGTGGATCGGTCTCCATGTCATCCTCCTCGGTCCTTTTGTTGCCTGACAAGGAGGCCACGTCCTCTGACAAACGTTCATTTCGCGGGAGAAAATACCGGTGGTGAACCGGCTGGCACCGATGCTGCTAAGTATTTCTCCCGTATGTCTTTTCCATGAAACGCAGAAAGCCTTCCGCGGACGAATCCGCGGGACTTTGTAACTGTCCGATGGTTGGTGGCTCCGGGAGGGATGTGAGAGCATTCTTTTCCCGGCACGGCTGGCTGGAAGATGGGTGAGGGGAGGCTGTTCCGGTGCCTGGGGCGGGCGACGACACTAGTCATCCCGACTAGTGAGATAGTATCGAATCATATCTAGTTATTAAAAAGCCCATAGTCTCACTGAACTTCGCCAGGCTGGCGGATGCCAACCTCGTCACCAAGACGAGTCAAATCATCGCCAGTATGACTGGCAATGCGAACTACACCAAACCCGCGCCCACGCTGGCCGTGGTGCAGACGGCGGCGACGACGTTTTCCACTGCGCTGACGGCGGCG
>JANLPT010000329.1:0-6177 GCA_031367405.1 Bryobacteraceae bacterium | reverse complement strand
TTTGGTTGAAGAACGTGCCGGCATTGCTCCAGTAGGCGCTCTGCGTGAAAGGCAGGTAATTCGCGATGGCGACGGCGATGAAAAGGATGGAGAGGGTTAGCCGGGTGCGCATGGGTTTGGTTGCCTTTCTGGATGAGTTGGAAAAATGGTGCCACCCCGTGGATGCGGTCTTTTACCGTGGATGCGGTCTTTTCCCCGAGGGCTGGGTCGCCGCCAGGATAGGGTCAATTTCCTTGCTCTAATTGCCCGTAGCCAGCTAGAACCCTGCCCCGTAGCGCTCTGTAACCCTGTAGCTCAGTTTTGTGGCGGTCCAAACGGCCTTGCGGCCGCCTTGCTCTCGCTCGCCCTTCCTGATCGCGGCTTTGCTGCTCCCCTGATCATGCCTGGCACGAACTGGGCTGATGATCGCCCGCCAAGCTGGGCCAATCTGATCTTCCTGAGGGCCGCAGACACCCGATCCCCGGGCCGCGCCCAGCGGCAGCAGAAAAATTCGGGCGGAGGTGAGTTCCGAAGATCGAAGCGTTGATAACTCTATGTATTTATGGACGTTAGCGATGGGTCAGGGGATACCCGTGGATGGCCCCGTGCTCCGTGGATGGCCCCGTGCTCCCCATAGGACGACGTGAGTGTCGAGCAAGATCTTCACGCCAGGAAGGTGTCTATTTCGGCGTCAGTGAGGGGCAGATGCCAGCCCTCCAGCCAGGTGATCTGACCGGCGGCGCTGCCCAACTCCCGTTTGGGCTGGGGCGCGATGGCCACCAACCGGACGACGGGCTGGCCCGCTTTGGCGATGATGACATCTTCGCCCGTGAGCGCCTTCTCGATGAGGCGAGAGAGGTGAGTTTTTGCATGGTGGATGTTGACTTCCATGGCCAAATAATAGCTAAGTCAATATGATGCGCGTCGTAGAGGGGATTTGGCTGGGTCGCTAACTTGAAAGGGGACGTTCCGCTTTGGTCGTCCGCCCAAGTGACTGACACCAGCGATAACTGACACCAGCGATAGACACCAGCGATAGTCCGCCCAAGTGACTGACACCAGCGATAGACAGTCGAAATAGTCGGGAAGGCCCGCGCTCGGGGGATTTCGAAGCCGCTCGTCGTCCATGGTGAAGCCCTTCACCAGGTATTCAGAAAGCCGCGCCGTAGCCCACTGCCGGAACTGGGTACCGCGGGGACTGCGGACGCGATAGCCGACCGCGAGAATCACCTCCTACCGGTAGTGCCTGAGACGGCGCGAGACGGCGCGACGGCCCTCCGATCGAACTTGTAAGTATTCCTTACAAGTTGCCGCTTCGTCCAGTTCGCCCTCTGCGAAGATGGCCTTTCCCGCGAAGAAGATGTTGACGGTGACGAAAGTGGCAAAGTCACCGACCCGCGCGAAGGCGAGCGCGCTAAGATGTCCCGTAGATGGGGAAGAAACGCCAGCAGTCGCGCCTGGAACCGGAAACCGAGGTGCCGGCGTGCCCGGATTGCGGTTTCCGGGTGGCGGTACCGATTTGCTACGGCTTTCCAGATGAGGAACTGCAAGCTGCGGCCGGCGCGGGCCAGATAGTCCTCGGTGGATGCGTGGTTGAGGCGGCGGAATGGTACTGTCCCGGGTGCCGGCTGGCCTGGCCGGAAGAACCGTCGCAGGACCGTGTGGATCGGCCGGAGAGCGAGGAGATCCTGGAGGGCGTAGCGCGGTTCACGGATTGGGCAATTCAGGCGGCCAGTGAGGAAGAGGGCGACCCGTTTGTGGAGCGGTATTGGGAGAGGGAAGGCGGGCGGCGAACGTTTCTCGTCCGTTTTGGGGAGGGCTTGGCCCGGGTGGAAAAGACGCTGGGTCAGCTGACGTGGGGCGGCGTGCCGGAGTACGAGGCGCGGATGGGCTGGGCGGACGGAATGCTATCGGACGAAGCCCGGATAGCCGCGATCAGGGCGGCAATGCGTTTCGAACGGAGGTGCGGAGGAGCGATGGGAGCGAATCGTTTTTTGATGACGCCGGACACGACGGAGTTGCTGGATGCGGAGGGCCGTAAGAAGACGTGGGTGCTGAGCGATCACGAGTATCCATCGCAGCATGACGAAGAGGGGCAGCCAGTGGTGCGCCGGACGGATGTGATCATCGACCCGGAGTATTGCCGGGTGCGGGAGAACGGTGGTGCGCCAGGGCGGCGGACGCTGATCGGGGCGCGGCATAAGGTGATCGGCCAGATCGGCGTGGATGTTTTGGTCGTAGCCGGTGGGGACGGCGATAGGCGGTGGACGGAGCCGGCGGTGTTGGTGCGCCTCTCGACGGGCGAGGTATCGGCTCCTATGGCGTCGCAGCGGATTTTCGCCGAGCAGCGGGTGGCGGCAGTGAGGCTGGGTCAAGCGGAGGTGGACCGGGCGTTGGAGTTGGCCGGCGAAAGCCCGGGCGAGCGCTAGTCGGCGCTGGCGAATCTCTCGAAAAAAGTCAGGGATATTCATGGGCGGCACGGATTCTTCGTGTTGGTGGCACCTTGCCTGGGCGATCGCCATCCCAACGCAAACAACATCCAGTTTCATGATTGCGAGTCTCCCTTCAGGTAGCGGGCGAGAGACTGGTCAAAGTCTGAAAAGTAGTCCCGGTCTTGATTGAAGCGGAATTTCTCGTATTCCTGATGAGACTTAGCCAGGGCCATCTCATGGGAGATCTTGCCGGCGTGGCGGAGGATTTGCTGATCGGTGAAGTCGAGGAACCGCTCCACTTGAGCGAGCCAGTCCGTCATGGTCATTACCTGCCGGTTCAGCGCGCGCAGTTCCGCAAAATCGATGAACATCACTACCAGGCGGTTCAGCTTGGAGACTTCAGCTTCGTTGAGGTAATTCTTCGCCACGGAGACGTCGCTCTTGAGCACCTTACCCTTCGGCGAGTTCTTCCAAGTGGTTAGCCCCATGTGCGGTTTGGCGCTATCGGCGCGCTCAAAGACAATCTCGGCGGCGGTCTTCCCGGTGCTGGCGAAGTGCAGCCGGTTCTGCACGATCTGATAGAAGAGTTGGGTCTCTTCGCTGCCGCTCCAATAGTCGCTACTGCATTGTTCAAAGACATCGGCGATCTTCTGGTAGGCCCGGCGCTCGCTCGCCCGGATTTCGCGGATCTTCTCCAGCAGCTCGTCGAAGTAGTCCTGCCCAAAGGCGCGGCCATTCTTCAGCATCTGGTCGTCGAGGACAAAGCCCTTCACCATGAAGTCCCGCAGCGTGTTGGTGGCCCAGATGCGGAAGTGAGTGGCTTTGAGAGAGTTCACGCGGTAGCCCACGGCGATGACGGCGTCCAGGTTGTAGAAGTCGACCGTTCGGGTCACTTGCCGGTCCCCTTCCGCTTGAACTGTTTCCATTTTGGAAACAGTTACCACTGGCGTCAGTTCGCCGGATTCGAAGATGTTCTTGAGGTGCTTCGAGATGGCGGCGATTCCCACGCCGAAGAGCTCGGCGATGGCGCGTTGGGGCAGCCAGAAGTTGTCGCGCGCGAAGAAAACATTGACGGTGACTTTGCCGTCCACACCGCTGTAAAGGACGATGCGGTTGGGCTGCCCGGTGGGCGAGAGGCCGTTGCTCATTATCGGCCTATCCTACATTCACCGGCACCAGCGACATAGTGTCGTTGCCGAAGATGTCGATTACTTTGACGGCGACGGTGTAGCGGCCGGGGCGGTCGTAGGTGTGTTGGGCGGTGGTGAGTTCGAGGTCGTGGCTCTGGGAAGATTCGGGACAGTCAACTATGAGCCCACTGGACTGCAGGCACATTTCTAGCCTTTTAATGAACCACGCGGGCACAATACTGCCTGAGTTCTCGACAGCGGTCGGCCTAGCCATGCTCGGAATGTAGCATAATTCCGCCATCAAAAACCGTCTTCATCAGCGGGTAATAAACGCCGCTCCTGAAGTTGCAGAGGGCTCAAGCAGATTCTCCTCCACCATTCCTTGGGCTGATGATTCTGGCTAGCCAGGATCCGGTATCATTCTTGAGGAAGCTCCATTGATGACGCCGATTGATCCAGGAAACATGACCGAATGAATGCCGTCGAAATTGAGGTGGCGGTATCGGACTTGGCTCTTCAGGCTTTCGACCGTGCCGAGTTTCCGTTTGCGTTTCTGGCGGCCTTTGGCAACAAAGAAACCACCATCAAGCGGCTGCGCAAGGGCGAATCGAACGCGTCGGACGTGCCCGGCGGCATACTGCAGCGGAACAACATCCATATGGCCGTTTGCGAATCAGGGAGGGTTGGCGAGACGCTGAGGGCGCTGCGCGAGAGCCCTCGGACCGTCGCCGCCAAGGCCAAGTTCGTTCTGGCCACTGACGGCGAAACGCTGGAGGCGGAAGACCTCGCCAGCGGCGAAACCATCGCGCCGGAATACCGCGATTTTGCTCGACACTTCGGCTTCTTTCTGCCCTTGGCGGGCATCTCCACGATTAAGGAGATTAAGGACAATCCCATTGACGTGCGGGCTACCGGAAGGCTCAACAAACTCTACATTGAGCTGTTGAGGGACAACCCGGAGTGGGCGACCGAAGCACGCCGGCCGGACATGAACCATTTCATGGCGCGGCTGATCTTCTGCTACTTTGCCGAGGATACCGACATCTTCAATGGCACGGGCCTGTTCACGAAGACTGTCGAGCAGATGAGCGCGCGCGACTCCTCCAACACCCATGAGGTGATTAGCGCCGTCTTCCGCGCCATGAACACGAAGATTGCCGACCGCGCGGCCTCAAAGTTGCCGGGCTGGGCCGATCAGTTTCCCTACGTCAACGGTGGGCTGTTCTCCGGCAGTACCGACGTGCCGCGCGTCCAGGAATTGCCGAAACCCACGGATTGACTGCGTTCTGTCGTAACCTAAATAATGACTTAATCATGTCAGGTTCCATCGTCAGACAATTGAAACCGGAGGAGAAGGAACTACTTCTCAAGCGCGAGGAATTGGCGACGATTCGTTCAGCACTCGCTGAGCGTGAATTGGAATTGGTTGACCTTCGCTCCGAACTCGCCGTCTTTGAAGGTCGCTATCTCCGGCAGGTTGCAGCGCTATACGCCGAGTTGGACGACTGGAAGGCAAGAATCGCCGAATTGCTGGCGAAGCTTAACCCTTCAATCGGGGCAACACTGCGAGCCGAGAAAGCACGCCAGCAGGCGCATCAGACAAACGCAGATGCCCACGGGGCTGCTGCCGGGCATATGGATTTCAGTCCGTCCCCCGAGCTTAAGAAGCTTTACCGCGAGACCGCAAGATCTATCCATCCAGATTTCGCATCTGAGCCAGCTGATAGAGAACGGCGTACGCGACTCATGGCGGAAGCCAACCGCGCGTACGAGACAGGCGATCTTGAAGCCCTGCAGCGAATTTGGAATGAATATCAGGATACCCAGGACGATATCGAGGGTGAAGATATCGGTGCCGCACTTGTCCGAATCATTCGGCAAATTAGTTTGGCTAAAGATCGCCTATCTACGATCGAACGGGAGTTGGAAATTCTTCGCGGAAGTGAAATTGCCCTATTGCAAAAGCAAGCTCAGGCGAGCGCACAAGACGGAATTGACCTACTGGAGCAGCTAGCAGAGTCTGTACAGGAACAAATCGACTTGGCCAAGAAAGAGTTCAATGCGCTTTCCAGCCAGGAGGAGGCGTCCAATGGATGAGGAATCCCAGCTCCAAGTCTCGTTAAGGAACCATAGTTCGTCGCTTATCCACTCGACATCTTCCTCCATAGTCGCTCGGGCACGATGGGACGCAGCCATCCTAAGGTTGAAGCTTAGCCAAGGGTCACATGACCCACTCCCCGAAATCCGGTTTCTGGCAGAAGCCGGAGAACCACATTCGCAATTTCTTCTGGGGTTCGCTTACATCATTGGCTTCGACCATTTGGAGCGTGAATCGGTCCGGGAGTGGGCAAAACTTGTTTTTGGATCGGCTACCAGCGCCGAGATCTCCAAATTCCTTTTCATGGTCGAGCTGAAACTCTCTCCACACATTCAGCAAACTCACGACTATCCCGCAGCGATTAGCTGGTACCGAAAAGCCGCCGAGCAAGGATACAGTGAGGCTCAATACAAGCTAGCAACAATTTATCATCGCGACGAATTTCGCAACGACGCCGAAGCGATTCTCTGGTTCAAGAAATATGCCGAGAGCCTGGAAATGTATTCTTTTGATGTGTGCTGTCTCATTGGTAACGCCC
>JANLPT010000326.1:0-10565 GCA_031367405.1 Bryobacteraceae bacterium | reverse complement strand
GGCGCCGGCTAAGTGGGCGGCGGCGGTGTCGACGCTGACGATGAGATCGAGATTGGCCATCAGGCCGGCGGTATCGGCGAAGTCGGCGATGTGGTCGTCGAAGGTGACGACGCCCGAAGGCGGTGCGCCGCGTTGGACACTAACGAATGAGACTCCCGGTAGTTCGCCGTGTAAGGCACCGGTGAGCGACGGAATTAGTCGCGGCGGTAGCGAGCGCTGACGGTCGCGCGCATGATGGGGGTTGCCGCTCCAGGCCAGCCCCACGCGCAGATCGCCCCGGGGGAGCGTCTCGGCGAGCAGGGCGCGGAACTTACGGCGATGGGTGGCGGTGGCGGTCAGGTAGGGCGCGGGCGGAATAGTATCGAGCCGCGTCTCCAACAGCGCCGGCAGGCTGAGCAACGGCATCTGGCAAGCATTCCGCAGGCTGCTGGACGGGGCGATGAGCCGGCAGGCGAGCGAGGCGAAAAGCCGCTCCAGTGACGGGGCGGTTTCGAGCTGGACTTGCGCGCCGCGTGCTTGAGCGGCGGGGATGAAGCGGGCAAACTGGATGGCGTCGCCGAGCCCTTGTTCGTTCCATAACCGCAGCGGCTGGTCTGGCACAGGCCGTCCGTCCCAGCGCGGCTCCTCGAACTGGCGAAGGCGGCCCGCTGGCTGGTGCCGCCATTCGTAGTTGAGCCAACCTTGGGCATAATCACCCAGCAGGAGTTGCGTGAAACCTAAGTTCCAACGGGCTTCCGGATGTTGCGGCACGGCGGCAATGACGTTTTCAAAACAGCGGTGGGCTTCGCGGGCGCGGCCCAATTCCAGAAGCGTGTTGCCCAAATTGTTGCGCGCCTCGGCATGCGCCGGTTGCAGCTGCAGGGCCCGCTTATAGGCGCGTTCGGCGGCGGCGAAGTTGGCGTTGGAGAATGCCAGCAGGCCGGCGTTGTAGTGGGGGTCGGCGTAGTGGGGGTCGGCTTGGATGGCTTGACGGTAACAGCGGCCGGCGCGATCTAAGTCGCCGCGGGCTTGCAGCAGAATGCCGGTATTGTTGTGGGCGCGGGCGAAACGGGGACGTATGGCGATGGCTTGCCGGTAGGCGTCGAGTGCCAGATCGAGTTGGCCCGAGATCGTGCGGACCACGCCCAGGTTAAACCACGCTTGGGCGGCGGCGGGATCGAGTGCGACGGCTTGCTGGTAGCAGGTAGCGGCTTGGGCTTGGTCGCCGGCCTGATGCCAGAGGTTGCCGCGTTCGATCCAGCAGAGGGCCCCTTCGTCAGGCGGAAGCTGGTACGAAGCGGGTGGCGGGTTGAGTGACGTCATGAGAAACGGTGTGGTCATGAAAAAATAGGAACAGCCAGGTTCAGTGAGTTGGCGAGGCGCGCGCCGGCAACCGCACCCGAGAAGGCTGCTGCCGGTTCACGCCCCGCCGGGCCGGATCAGTGCGGACCACCATCACCGGAAAGTCGTGCGAGAAATAGAAATTGATGAACCCCTTGGGACGGGCCAGGAGGACTAATGCTCCAACCGATTCTGCGGCGGTCAGAGCATCAGTGCTGCGACCGTTTGATGTATAAAGTTTTTACCAGCCCACGGCGTAAGCCGTGGGGTGCGAGCAGCTTGGGGATGCAACCCGCGGCTGACGCCGTGGGCTGGTAAAGCTAAAGTTAGAATTCACGCGGTCGAGGCACGAGAAGGCGGGCCGGGGGCCCGCCCTACTCAGATTTAGCCTCGGAGAAGCGAGAGGATTTGCTGGGGCGCGGAGTTGGCCTGGGCGAGCGCGGCGACGCCGGCTTGCAGGGTAATCTGCGCTTTGGTGAGGTTCGCGGCTTCGGTGGCCAAGTCCGCGTCGCGGATGCGGCTTTCGGCGGCCGAGATGTTGGTGACCTGCGATTGGGCCAGGTTCACGGCAAAGGTGAACTGGTTTTGACCGCGTCCGACCACGGCTTGGGACGTACCGAGCTTCTGCACGGCTTCGGCCAAGGCGCTGACGGCGGCTTCGGCGTTGGCTTGCGTCGAGATATCGGTCTGCGAGCCGCCGGCCGATTGCGTGGCGGCGGTGAGGAGACCTTGGCCCAGCACGCTGGTGCCGGAGGTGGCATCGAAGACACCCACTTCGCTGGCGGCGGTGGAAGTAGCGACGCTGCCGACGCTGACCCGGAAGTTGGCCAGGTTCGAGACGAACCGGATCCCTTCCTTGCGGTCGTCAGTGGCCGATTCCTTCACCGCTACCAACTGCTTAAGCGTGGAGTCGCCCGAGCTTTGGAGCGCCGTGTTGATGCTCGAAATAGCTTCGTCCAGCGAACGCGCGTTGCGGCCGATGGAGTCGTTGCGCAGGGTGACGGCGATGGAGCGTTGCGCGCCAGTGGCATCGTTGGCGACGATATTGAGCGTCTGCGAGTCAATGCCGTTGCGGAATTGGCTGAACTCGTAGACGTCTTTGGTCGTGCCGAGTTCGGTCGCGTAGGAGCCGCCGGAGCTGAAGCTCGATTTATCGGCAATATTCGTGTCGCCCACTTTGACGCCGAGCGTGGTGAGCACCGAGGCCGTGCCGCCGGTGACTTTCACTTTATCGTTGGCGGCGTTGCCGGTGATGACCAGCTTGCCATCCACGGCCGCCGCTGTCGCGACGCCCGATAGACCGGCCGTACCGTTGATGGCGGTGACCACGTTGGCCAAGCTAACCGCGCCGTTCACATTGACATCGTAGGACGTGCCATTGGCGGTGAGTTTCAGCGTTTCGCCGCCAGCCGTGAAGCCGATGGTGCCGACGGTGCCCGAACGCAACGCATCATTTTTATTGGCGGTGACGGCACCGAAGGCGACCGTGCCCAAACCTTGAGCGGCACCTACCCGGTTGTTGAGCCGGAAAGCCGTGCCGTTGGTGGAGGAGATGGTGAGCTGACCGCTGCCGTCGTCGGCCGCCTGCAAGCCAGCCTTTTGGGCGCTCGTATTCGAGGAGAAGAAGGCATTCAGGCTGGTGACCGTAGCGGCGATGGTGGCGGCGGCGGGCGTCAGAGCGCCCGTGTCGATGACGCTTTGGCTGCCATTGACCGAGAACTCATAGCGGAAGGCCGAGGCGGGGAAAGTGCCGCCGGTGCCGGTGATCGAGGTGTAGTCGAGCGAGGTGGCGGTGGACTGATTGGCGAGCGCATAGGAGCCCAAGCCCAGAATGTTGGTGGTATCGCCGGCGGTTTGCACTTCGAAGCGTTCGCCCGCTTTGTTCTGCAAGACGATGCGTTCGCCCGCGTTGGCGCTGACGACTTCAATGCCGGCCGCCTGTAAGGCACTGTTGGCCCCCACTTGCGAGGTAAGGTCGGCGAGCACCTGATTGACGGTGGTGGTGCCGCCGGTGATGGAGAGTTTGAGGTCGACCGGCGCGCTTAAGCTGCCGCCATTGACGCGCACGATGATATTGCCGGCCGTGGCACCGGAAGTGCCGGCCGCGAGTGCCGCCGCGCCGCCCACGAAGACGTTGGTCTGGTCCTTACCCACCGCGCCCGTGCTGAAATTACCGAGCAGGGCGTTGGCCGTTCGATCATTGGCTTCCACCTGGAAGGCTGACGAAGAGCTGGTGAAGCCCAGACGCTCCTTGATGGTGCCGTCGCCTTGCTTATCCTGCACGACGATGGCGCGGACGCCGGCGTTCTTGAAGGCGGTGGCCTGTTGCGAACCGGCATTGCCGGCCCCGTCGATGGCGGTGTTGATCGCGGCGGCAAGATTGGTGGTATTCGTGACGCCCGCTAGATTGGCGCTCACCTTGATGCGGTTATTGTCGGAGAAACCGGCTCCGCGGAAGGTGAATTCGGTGGCGCCGGGCGTACCGGCGTCGCCCACGTTGGTGGAGTCGGCGATGATGTTCGCGACCGAAGTGGTCGACGACGTGGAGATATCCGTGCCGGTGACGCCCGCGGCTTGGACGCCCGCCAGACCCAGCGAACGCGTATCGACGGTGGAGCTGGACAAATCCACCGCGACGCTGCCGTTGGTGATCTTGGCCGCGCTGGTGCTACCGGCGCCGCCGCCGATGAAGACGCTCAAATTCTTGGCGAGCTTTCCGCCGATGTCGAGGCCAATGGTCTGTGCCTGCCGGTCGATTTCGGTCAATACCGAGCCGAATTCACTGTTCAGCACGGCGCGCGAGCCGGAGAACGTGCCGGTGGCCGATTGCGTCGCCAAGGTGCGGGCGCGATCGATCAACTTAGAGATGTTATTCAAGCCGCCATCGACGATCTGCAACTGGCTCAAACCGTCATTGGCGTTGCGGATGCCTTGCGAGATGACGCTGATGTCGCTGCGGAAGCCATTGGCAATGGCCAGGCCGGCGGCATCGTCACCGCTCGACGTGATGCGGAGACCGGACGTGACACGAGAAATCGTTTTCGATTGAAATTCCGAGTTCGTGCGTAAATACTCGCGCGCCTGCAGCGAGGTAATGTAGCTGTTGATGGAAAAACCACCCATGATAATTACTCCATCCTAGAGTTCTCGGACACTATCCGTGAGCGGAATCTTTCCGGTCACGTGAGTTTCGCTGGCGTCCAAAGTAGGCACGCTCCGGGTCTCACTGGGGCTTATCGGGCCCCAGTGAATGACTATGAGGCGGCATTCGAAATTGAAACTAGTTTCGCCTTCGAGCTATTCGGTACGGCATATTCTTCGAGGCTTTTGAGGGCTGCGGCGGAAAGGGCGGCCCCTTGATTGCTTTGGCGTGTGGCGGCGATCTCTTCGCGGTAGACCGGAATCGCGCGTGGCGCGTTGATGCCGAGCTTCACGTGGCCACTTTCGATGTCGAGCACGGTTACTTCGATGAGATCGATTCCCGAGCCAATCCGAATCACTTGATCGCGCTTGCGCCGGATGACCAGCACTAGAGTCCGCCTTCGCGGGCTTTTTCTGGGGCGGCGGGCCAGCGAACCGGTTGGCTCGCGCTGTAACGGCGGTCCTGCCGGATGGCCTGCGTGCCGCGACGGGTGCCTTTCGAGATGACAATGGGGGCGGCTAGATTGGCGGTGGCCCCGCCGGGATTCAACTGCAGTATGGCGAGACAGGTCACTTCTCCGGGCGAGGGCAGGGCGTCCATTTCGAGCTGTGCCAAGTCGTCGCGGGAGAGTGAGAGCTCGTAATTGTCCTCCAGCTGTTCGGCGGGCAGAGTGACAAAGCTGAGATTGGCATCCGTGAGGCTTTGGAGAAACAAAAAAGGGCCCATCGCTTCTTCCTGGTGCAGAAGAAAATCCTGGCATTCTTCAAAGCCCGGCAGTCCGGCGGCAAAGTGAATGATCTGTTCGTGGGTATAGGTGAGGGGTCCGAATTGCCGGGTGTCGATGTGGGGCATGAGTCGCGCTTCTGGTAGGCTTTTCGGCCAAAAGCGCCTCAATGTGAGTTCCCTGCCCTGCTCCGGCGCTGCTGCTGCTGCTGCTGCTGCTTTTGCCACGAATGGTTTGCGCCCCCACGCGCCCCCCAGGCACCGGTGGCTACGTGCGCGGCTGGACTGTTATTTGAGGAACTGTCTCAAGGAGGAAGGCGATGGTTTGCCCGGGGCTCATACCGGAGGTGAGTAGGGCTTGCCGGTGGATCGCTTGGGCGAGTTGCTCGGGCATCATGCCGGGGCAGGCACCGATGAGTTGGCGGGCGGTGCTCGTGTCGGCCGGTCCGTACTGTTGGAGGTGGCCGCGAACTGAGTCAATCAAAATAATCTCGGTGCCTAAGTTGAGACCGGCTCCTGATATGCTACCGGTCTTAGTAAATAGGGGGAGTTTGGTTTGTGGATCGGCGAACACCACGGCGAGGGTCCGGCGCATCACCCAGCTGAGGCCGGCTTGGTGCCGCCGCCGCAGAATTTCGGCCGGTTGGTAAAGGCGGTACGTGCGGCCTTGGCTGGCGGCACAGTCATAGGTGGTGTGCTCGTCGATGGCGAGCTTCTGGATGAGCGAGCGCAGGTTGATGCGCGCATTACTTTCGGAGAGTCCGGTGAGTTTGCCCATGGAGGCGAAACCAAGCGTGATCAGGCGCGAAATCCCGTCTAGCGATGTGGCGTTATCCCACAATCGTGAATAGACCTGCTGTTCGGCGCGAGAATGGCCATCTTCCACTAAGTGGGCGGGGCGGATAGCAAATTGCCGTTTCCGGGGAGCGGAATCTATATTGATACCGGCTCTTACATTGATGGGCGGCGTTAAGGCGAGTGCTGGTTTCGAAGCTGCCTCCGCAATTACTTTACCGGGGGCATTTAAGATAGGATCGGGGCGTGAGTTAGGAAACGTTGACTCATTGTCGAGATCCGGTCTCAATGTAGGAGGAGGATCTATAGTAGGAGGAGGAACGAATGCCGCCGCACCATCCGGGCGAGTAAAGATTTGATCCCCTACTAAGCTGAGACCGGCTCTTACTTCAGGTTCCGAGTCAGAGGCTTGGCCGGCAGAGGAGCCATGGAGCAGGGAATTGAGCGCGCTACGCAAATCGGTATCGGTGGGGCGCAGAAAGTCGCCCACATCGAACGGTTCAGGCTGAAGCTTCTTGGGTTTGCGCACCGTTTGCCTCTTCGATGATGGCGGTAATCTTGTCGAAGGCCGCCAAATAGTCCTGCGCCGCCTTCGCGCCTGGATCGTATTCGAGCAATGGGCGGCGGGCCCGGAAAGCCTTGTTGACGCTTTGGTCGGTCCGAATAGCCGGCAGGATCGGAATTTGGAACATTTCGGACATCTTCTCTAAACCCTGTTGCACCAGCGCCGTCACCGAAAGACGCTGATCGACCTGGCAGGGCATTAAGCCCACGGCGTGAATGTTGGCCCGAATCAGGTCATTCAGCAACCGGATCATGTCGTAAGCGGCATTCGCCCCATTCAGACTGAGAAGATCCATATTCACTGGAATCAACACGTTACGGGCATAGACCATGGCACAGGTCTGCAACAGATTGATCGAGGGCGAGACGTCGATGATGACCGCGTCGTACTGCTTTTCGTACGGCTCCAGCAGTACCTTCAACGTCAATTCACGCACCATCGCGCCGGCCAGGGCGCTTTCCGCCTGCACCGTCTCCTTGTTGCCGCACAACACGTGGAAATTTTCGCCCGCCTGGATGGTGCACTCGTCCAAATGGAACTTATTCACCAAAAAATGGCTGAAGTAGTGTTTCGGTTTCAGATTCAACATGACGCCGATTGAACCCTGGCTGTCGGTGTCGATCAACAAGGTTCGTCGGCCACGCGATGCCAAATACCACGCATAATTGACAGCTGCGGTGGTTTTGCCTACACCACCGCGCTGATTGGCCACAACCAGCCTGATCATAGAAGCTCCAATGCGGATAACTTGAGCCGGGATAAATCTTCCACCGTCCACAAGCGGTAGTTATTGTCAGGGTCACGCAGAGGCTCTGGCAGACGCTCCGATTTCAGCCACCGGTAAACGGTGTTGAGCGAAACGCCGAGCTCATGGGCCACTTGCCGGGTGGTGAGATATTGTCGAACCATCAGGCTCGATTGTAGAGATGGGTAGGGTTGGTGTCAAGAAATGGTTACCCCACTCATGGTGGCCCTAACAGAAGAGGGGCGCCTATTTTGTGGTGCGTTTCCCCGAACACCGGCCTTAATCAAGCAGGGGGTCTCGATTTAAGAGCGCCTCAAAGCGCTCGAAGTCATCGCCGATGGCGCGGGATAATTCAAGCAGCTGACCCAGAAGATCCACCGCGCCCGAGAATTCGATGGCCAGGCAGCCAGGCTCGAATTGAATCGTCGAGGGGAGTTGGCCGAGCGAATTGGAAGAGGGGGGCAGGGTAATGCGAGCGAGTTTTAGGCTAACGCGCCGATCGGCGAGGACGGTCCGCACGTTCTGGTGACGCTGGATCTGCCTCACACAGCCATCCTGGGTGGCGAGTTCGCGCAGGGCGTTCGCTAGTTGAGCCCGCTCAATGCAGAGGGCATTGCCGAAGCGCGAGGCACCGAAACGGGTGAGCAGATATTGGGCATTGCGCCGCTCAACGCCGAAGAGGTCCTGAATGCCCTGCCGATTGAGGAGCTGCGGGTGGCCAGGCTCTTCCAAGAGAGCGAGAATTTGCGGAAGTCGTTGAAACCAGTCGACTGAGCGGGCCATGGAAGAACTCTACCCATCTAGAGTACGTTATTGCGCGATCGCGCAACATGACTAAAATACCGTAGTACATAAAAGACGTTATTTGCTACGATTAAACAGACATGAACGCCCTTATTCCCGCCACCCAGAACCTGCCGACCTTGGTCACCCAAGCCGGACCTGGTGCCGTCTTCGCCGCCCAGGAATTTTTCTGGGGCAAGATCCGCAATCCCCACACCCGGCGCGCTTACCAAACGGCCATCGCCCAATTCCTCAGCTGGGTGGAAGGGCAGGGAACTGAACTGGCGCGGATCACGCCCATGATGGTGGGCCTCTACTTTGACCGGCACCCTGGCAGCCCGGCCACCAAGCAGCAGCATCGGGCGGCGATGCGCCACTTCTTCGATTCGCTGGTGGTGCGGCATGTCTGCTTGTTGAACCCGGTGGCGACGGTGCGGCTGGAGCGCTTTGAAGTGACCGAGGGCCGGACGCCCGAAATCACGGTGGAGGAAGTGCGGCGCCTGCTGGGAGCGATCGACTTGCGGACTCTCCTGGGCCAGCGGGACCGGGCGCTGATCGCCTTCCTGGTCTATACTGCCGCGCGGGTCGGGGCGGTGGCCAAGCTCAAACTTGGCGACCTTTACGAGGTGGGTGGCTTGGGCGTGGCGCATTTCCTCGAAAAGAACGGCAAGAGCCGCGAGATTCCCTTACGCACGGATTTGCTCAGCTGGATTAACGCCTATCGCGACATGGCCCAACTCAGCGGTGCTGAGACGCCGCTCTTTCAGACAGTACAGGGCAGGGAATTGACGGGCCGGGGACTGTCGCGTGTCGACGCCTGCCGGCTGGTGAAGCGGCGTCTCATGGCGGCGGGCCTGGGCCAGCGGCTCTCGGCGCACAGCTTTCGGGTGGCCACCATCACGAATCTCCTCAATCAGGGCGTGGCCTTAGAGGACGTGCAGCGGCTGGCCGGCCACGCCGATCCGCGCACCACCCGTCTTTATGACCGGCGGCCGCAGGTGATCACGCGCCAAGTGGTTGACCGCATTGCCATCTGAATGAGGCAGACTAGAGAGAGTGCAATCTGACCGACTCTGGATATTCCTGCTGTTATTGCTGACAGCACCCGCTTATTTCCTCACCTTGCAAGACGGACATCATTGGGGTGGCGACTTCGCGGTTTATCTGCAGCAGGCCCGTAACGTGGCGACCGGTGAGCCGATCCCGGCTCACCAGTACACCGTAACGCCACGATCGGCGCTCAATCATCCCGCGCTCTATCCACCCGTGCCTTCGCTCCTGCTGGCACTGGCCTATGCGGTGAAGGGTGTAGATTACCGGGCGATGAAGCTGATACTGGCGCTGTTCTGGTGGCTGGCGCTGCCGCTGTGGTATCTCGTCGGGAGGCGGATGGGGCTGGCCCCCGCCTGGGCTGCCGGAGCGATCCTCACTTTCGGTTTCGGCGCGCTGCCGTTCACCCTCAAGGAGACCATCGGTTCCGACGGTGTTTACTTGTTCATGTCGGGGGCCGCCATGTTGGCGATGCTGTGGGTAGAGGATCAAGGGTGGACCCTCAAGCGGCCGGCCTGGGCTGCGGCGCTGGTGACAGGGTTGCTGTTGTTGAGCTACGCTACGCGGGCGACGGCGGTAGCGCTACTGGCGGCGGCGGCGGCGAACGAATTATGGCGAGCCTGGGAGTCGGGGCGGCCGTGGCGGGTGCGTGCTTACGGCTTGTATTTACTACTCTTCCTCGGCGCGGGCATTATGGTCTATACCCAATTCATCTATGATTCCCGGGGCCAATACGGCGCGCAGTTCGTGGTCGATTGGCGGTTGTACCGCGACAATTTCCTTTTCTACCTGCGCATGCCGGCGGCGTTGTGGGGTTCGTCGCCGACGCTATTGCGGTATGCGCTTTCCGGTCTGGCGATGGGGTGCGGTCTGGCCGCATTGGCGCGGGCTTGGCGGCGTCCAACGGTGATCGAGTTCTACGTGGTGCTGTTTTGGGCGATGCTGGTGCTCTACGTCGTGTCCGACTTCCGTTACAGCTTGCCGATCCTACTTCCGTTGTTGTTGCTGGCGGCGCGCCTCTTGCGTGACTACGCGCCACGGCCTGCCTCGTTGGCCGTGGCGGGGCTCTGCGTGGTTGCCGCCGCGCTGAATGTGCGGGCCATGATCAACGCGCCTTTGCAACCAGGTCCGCATTTGGCCACCTTCAAGGAGGTGGCGGGTTTTCTGCGCCAGGTGCCACGCGGCACGGTGTTACTCTCCTGGAATCCGCGGCTATTTGCGTATTACACCCAACAGCGTTCGGCGCTCAGCCCGCGCACCCCGGCGGAGTGGGCGCGGGAGATTCCCTTTTTGGTGAAAAAGGAGCGCGCGCAGCACTTTTACTTGATTGTCTACCAGCACCAAGTCGAGGAGCAGCAACTAGGCGATTATTTGGCGCAAGCCGGTAGTAAGTTAACTCCGGTCTTTCATAACGCTGATTTTATCGTCTACCGTTTGCCGGA
>JANLPT010000297.1:0-5752 GCA_031367405.1 Bryobacteraceae bacterium | reverse complement strand
CCAGGACACCACCCGCGTCCTCACCGGAGCAGCGACGCTCGGACGCATCGATCACCTCCGTGGCTTCAAAGAAAACGTCATCATGGGACACCTCATCCCGGCGGGCACCGGCTTCCCCGGCCACCGCGACTTGAAGATCGTGAACCTCGGCGAACAATTCGGCGGCGACGCCACCAGCGGCGAGCCCGAGCCGATCGCCGGCTAAAACCGCAAATAATTAACAACCAACGCCCGGCGGACGAATGTTCGCCGGGCGTTTTGCGTTTTCCAGATGATCATCGCCGCCGCCCTCAACACGCGCCGTCAGCGCGCCCTAGCCCGCAAGTGGAACGAAAGCCTCCGCATCAAACACACAACTCCACTGGGCGAAGACGAAATTGTCCGCCCGCCTGCGGAGCGGGTTGCGGTGAAGCTCGCGGAACCTATCGCGCGGCGATGGTTTTATCCTGAAACCGGCGATAGGAATTACCGCGAAAAACGCGGAGGCCACGGAAAACGCGGAGCCATAGCGATGAGCGGCAACCACGACAGCAACCCCGTCTCGCGCAATGGGTGCATGTGCCCGACCGCACCGCCCGCCAGCAAAGTCCCTCCCCAGCCGCGTTTTCCGGGTCCTCCGCGATAATCCCCATCGCCGTTTTTACGTTTATCCTAAATACGGAGATGGGAATTTTAACGCGGAGACGCAAAGACGCAGAGTGGCAGAGGATACGAAGAAAAAGTCGCTCAAGAACCACTCACCCAGCGGGTGAAGGATATTGCTCGCGCGGAATGGCTCCAGCCTCCTATCTCTGCGTCTCTGCGTCTTCAAATCCCATCGCCGTTTTTACGTTTATATTTCGAGGGGCAATCTGGCCCGATCATGGGACGAGGGCGCTAATCACCCGGTAATATTTCTGCGAGCCTGCGATGCCATCGTTCAGCGTCTTCGAGCCATCCACCGCTTGGGCAAAGCCGCCACCTTTATCCGTGAAAATTTGATTCAAGCCGGGTGCGGATTGCACCTTATAGAAAACCCCCCGGATCGTATTGAAACGTAGTTCGCATTGGCCGGGGCTCGCCTGGCGGATCGTCAAGGCGGGCGAGGTTGTCAGCAGCGAACCGTCAAAATACTTTCGAGCCAGCGCCCAGGTGCTCTGCCCGCACTGCGAACCCACGCTGCGTCCGGTCAAATCATCCACCGAAACATGAATGCCACCCCAGAGACGGGAAAGCCCGGCCTGGTCGGCGGCGTCATAGTAGGTGCCCCACTGCAATTCGACGGGCTGGCTCGGGCCGTTCTCGAAGGTGAGCGTGGCGCCGGCGGGTGCCGTGTGGGTGCCGAGGCCACCGGGAAAGAAGGGCGAGCCGGTGATGGCGGTGAGGACTTCCGCCGCGGAGCGGCTGAAGGTGCTGTGGCCCGAGATGTAGCCGGGGAAGGCTGGCGTGACGAACGAGGCTTTTTGAAACGGCAGCCAGTTCCAAGCGAGTATCCAGCGCACGCCGCTGTGCTGGGTAAGTGGGTTGGCCGGCTGGCCGGGCCATGCCAGGATCGCGATCCCGCCGACGGGTAGATTGGCATGGCGCTCGCCGGGCTGCGCGGTGGTGGTGGTCACGAGTTCGATGAGGCCGGGCACGAGCGGCAGGCCATCGGGGTGATACGACGGGCTGGCGGGCTGGGTGGACTGGCCGATCTGGCCCATGTAGCGGATGAATGCGATGGGGCGTCCGCCGTCGTAGAAACGCTTAACCGACCACGCGGCGCAGGCGGCTTCATGCACCGCGGCGTTCAGCGCGAAATATAACTTCACATCCCACTCAAGGTCGTCGAGCACGGGGCCAGTCCCGCCGAGGCGCTTGACGAAGGAGGGGTGATCGCTGACGGCGTTGGCTAATACATTCCAATGCCCGGGCGGGGTCTCGGAGCTGGGACCGTCGGCCCAGAATTCGGCGAGCACCCGCGTGAAATCGCCACGTTTCACGAGATTGGCCGCGTAAGGCAAACCGGTGGCAGGATTCAACGGATGCCCGGCGCCATCGTTTGTGCCGAGCGGGTTATTGCCAAAGGCACCCGGCGAGATATCCACCATCACGCCATCGTCCGGCGTCAATTCGCTGCTGCGCCGGATGACATCCACCACTTCACTGCGAAACTGCGCATCGCCTACGCCGCCGAGGCGCGGCTGCGGGCTCGGATCAATCCACGGCTGCGTGGCATCGGTGCGAGCCAGCGCGAAAGGCCGCACGCCCAGCCATTGCGCGCCGACATAGGATTGCAGCGGTCCGTTTGGGATGCCGTTTTGAGTGAACGAGTTCGCGATCGCCAGCGGCTGCCAGCGGTTCACGTCCACGGCGTTTGTCCCTGAAATACCGGTAACAAGGTATGGATTCACCGAGACGTAGCCGCCTGAGCCGACGGGGTAATCGGCATAAGCCTGCGCCTGCCGCGCGCCGTCGTTGAGAAACCAAGCGGACACCATGGCAAAGACGCTATTTCCCACCCCCGCAGGAGTCGCGGTATCCATGGAGACGTTGTTCTTATCGTAACCAAGCGACGCCATCTGCGCGTCCAGCGCAGCGAGGCTGGTGCTGGCGCTGAAAGAAAGCGCGTAACGTTCACTCAGGATGCGGTAAGCCGCATAGCTAATCGCTTCCCGCCGCGCCGCCGCAATATCGGCAGCAGTGTGTTTTTCCCGGAAAAGATAACCGATCGCCACCGGATCGTAAGCTGCCCAGGCATCGTAAATCGCGACCGAGAAATGGAAGAGATTGCGCGCATGGACGGGCGGATTGGGTCGATCGATCCGGATCGCTGCGAGAATCTGTTCATCCCAGATGCGGGCGACACTTTGCGTGGCGGAGGCGTGGGAGAAGCCACCGAGGGTCCAAACGATCAGCGCGATAAGTCGGATGGTTTTCATTTTGCAACAAGGTCGCCAGCCTTACGGGCCTCCTTGTCCGTTAGAGCGTAGCTTGAAAAAAGAAAACTTCCGGCCCGCTGTGACGAGCCGGAAGTCTCCTTTGCATATTTAGACAGAACCGGGGCTATTCCGTGCGGTTGCGCCTTCTGAGCGACAGCGCGCCAGTTCCCGCGAGGAGAAGGGCGACGCTGCCGGGCTCGGGCACGACACGACCGGCGGTGTAGATCGCCGTCGGCGCGAGATCGCCGCCGACACTGTCGGATATGCCATCGACCCCCGCGTTAAACAGGCCGATGCTCACATCGGGACTCCCGTCATTCACTATCGACAGCACCTTGAATTTGATCGTGCCAATCGGGAAGAGGCTGCTGACCGGACCGGGTCCAAACGTGGCAGCCTCGAAACTATTGACCCGGCCGGCCGGTGAGTTGGGCGTGATCCCGTCGGATTCACTGGCGACTCCAATCGTGAAGTTGAACGCGAAGCCTGCTGGCAAGAATTCGGTCGCCGCGGGGCTGCCGTCGAGCACGAGTTCCGTGTTATCAAACAACACGGAGACAGAGTAGGACGAGACTCCGAGGGCGTCGGCAGTCATCCACAGGGTGGCAGTGAATGGAGCCGATGACGAGCGGGTGCTCTGGATTCCCGGCGCGATATCGTCCATGTCCACTTCGATCATGACAGCGGCTGGCATGGTGGCCAGACCACCGAACAGCGCGGTGAGTCCAAGGACGATCTTCGGTATTTTTCGATGTTTCATACGGTTCTTCATTTGTTTTGGGGTTGATGGGTTCGACCGAGGTTATGGTGTCCCAGGAGTCAGGTCCTGGCTGCTGGTCCCGAAGCGGCTGCGCAGCAGGTTGAAGTCGGGCTGGCCGACGGTTCCATCGCCCGTGATGTCCTCGCGGAACTCCTGGGTCGCACGCGTGGTCATGATCATCATCGTGCCCAGACCGTCACCTTCCAGTGTTGGCTGGAAATCATTCGGATTCGGACCGCCATCGGGAGCCGGCTGCAATGGGAATTGCTGATCCGACACATTGCGCGCCGCGATCTGAAAGATAATCGGACGCCATGTGGTGGTGAACACGCGGAGATAGATGCGACACCACGGCTGAAGGCAGGTCACCCGACCGCCGGGAAGCTGGATGGGCGTCCACGCGGCCGCTCCAAATTGCACCGGGTTCATGCCTAGGTTCATTTGATTCAAAGTCGGGAGCAACACCGTGGGAGCCGGTGCGAAGTGTCTGCACCCATAAACGTAGATCGGGAACGGATTCGGATTGCCCACGCAGATGATCCAACCCCTCGTCGTGCAAATCCAGGTAATGTGTGGGTCGCACGGGCGCAGGATTCTAGTGCCGTTGATCGTCCACCAAACTTCCTGATGGTGGACGATGCAACCGGGCCGCAAGTGGACGCCGAAATGCACCATCTGGCCGACTAAGGCGGGCCGCAGCGGGCCTGCCCATCGGATCGTGATACAATCCAGCCCGAAGCCCGGTGAATTCGGATCGTTCCCGACGCTTTGAGTGATGGATGACGCCGGACCCCACTGGACGCCGACTGGCGGATTGCCGAGGAGGTTGTTCGTGTTCCATGTGCCGATGACACATGACACTCCGGCGGCGGTGCCAAAGTCACCGTAGATGACTACTTCGAGATCGTTCGGGAGACTGGCCGGGTATCGAACATCGAAGTTCCCCAAGCTTCCCGTAATTTGCACTTGTGCGAGTGCCGTCGCCCCCTGGAGAACTGCGAATAACGAGATTGCGCAGATCGCCGATCGCCGGAGAGCTGCGGAAAACTTCGTCCATATGGCTGAGTTTTTTACTTTCATGGTTTTGTACTTGTTGTTGCGCCAGCCGCCGGCCTCCACTGGGAGGTTCGGAGAGAATGGCTTTGCTTGATGCGCTTTTTAGTTCGCGCGCGAACCGCCCCGAAGCTTCTTCGCTTGATCGAAAACAACAAAAAGTTGTCGATTCTTCGCGCCCGTCAGGCTGCACCTGACGCGTATTGGCAACCGCGTCCTACATGGGCCTGCCGGAAACTTCGCGGACAGGCCTGTTCATGTTGTTTGAACCAGTGCGAGAAGTGAGCCTCGGAATGAAAGCCCAACCTGGACGCGATCGCCTTGATCGTGATCTCTGCTGCGCAGAGGCTCCGTTTGGCGTTAGCGATGCGCCGTCCATCGAAATAGCGGCTGGGAGTGAGATGAAGCTGCGCATTAAAAAGCCGGTCGAGTTGCGGGACAGTGACTCCTGCTTCGCGAGCGACGAGCTGGCGATTGAGCGGCAAGTCGAGCGGCCATGAATCCAGGCGATGCAGGGCGCGTTGAATTCGCTGATCGGAAATTCCGAGCCGCGTGGGAATCGCGCCCTCGGCGATCATGGCATCCACGAAAGCCTCAATCCAGTTATCGAGCCGGTGTTTCAGTCCGATATAGACATGCAGGTCGGCCACAGAATTTGGCAGGTTGTTTCGAGTCTCCGGCAGATGATTTCTCACAAAACAGAGCAACGTCACGGCAGTCGCTTCCATCCGCGGATAGGGCTCCGCGGAAAATGAACGGCTCGCCGTTTCCTGGAAAATACTTTCTCCATTCGGCCACGTGGCGTCAAAACTGAGCAACAGCGACTCCGCATCGTGGGTGCCCGCCGCTTCCCCGCCGCCCGGAGTCGCAATCACCCATTGTGCGGCGAGGTCTTCCGGCGGAACGGCGATACGGTCAAAGTTAGCCTTTCCCGGACAGACTAGCCATGCACGGATGTGTTGTGCCTTTCCCTCCTCAGCACCTGGATAGTCCGTAATTTTGCTGTCGCCGATTTGAACCAGCCTCGTTTCAAAAGCGG
>JANLPT010000296.1:0-14572 GCA_031367405.1 Bryobacteraceae bacterium | reverse complement strand
TTTTTCAACGCCGCCACCAGCCGGGAACGTAGTGACCGGGTTCTCGACGGCCGGGCGAACCCGGTCACTACGTTCCCGGCTGGTTTGCTGCCGACAGGTGCCTCCTGCCCCTCATAACGCGCCAAAACGCGTCCCCGGCTTCGTGCGTGGCTGAGATGGCTCCTACCATTGGCAAAACTTGGAACACTATATGGCATTGGGCTCCCCGCCCGTCCAAGCCGTTAGCCGCAATCGCTTAGGCCCCGCAAAACCCCGCGCCTCGCGCTCCGCCAGATACCCTTCCGGCAAACGCAACGGCTCATAAACCAACACCCCCATGTCCAAGCTATCCGGCTGCATCAAATGGTCTGCCTCCGCATTGCGAAGCTCGCCCGACAGCACCCGCTGTGTCTGCCGCAACGCCTCTATCACCGTATCGCCCGTCGAGTGCTTGTCCCACAGGCAAATGAATCCGGTAGAAGGATGCACGTTCGGATGCCGCACCGGCACATCGAGATAGGCTTCAATCGGCACGGCTGGGTAGTAAGGCGCAAAAGCGAGCTTCAACGAATGCACGCCGGCCCCATGCGCGGGGGTGTGCAAAATCAACCGGAACTCATCGCCCGTCAACTCGACAATCTGCAGCCGTTCCTGGTTCAACGCGGTTATCCGGTGAAGCATCGCCGCCTCATTCCGGATGCGCCGCTCACGAGTCCGCTCAGCCATTCGTGGCAATCGTGCTCACCCGCAGCACATCGTTCGCCCGCACGCCCTGCGGCGGCAAAGGCTTGCCAAAGTCGAGCGAATTGCCGTTCCAGATCACCTGCGGCTCGCCATCGCCTTGCAGCACATCGCCGCGCTCGCGCAAGTCGTACAGTATCTCGTGCAACACGTTGTCGAGCACTTCCGGCTCGTCGATGTCGACGTTGTACTTGGTCTCGCCTTGCACGGTATCGAAGTAGATCTGATATTTGGGCATCGGTTCACCTCACGAATTCAAATAAGCTTTTAAGCGTTCGGGCAGATCGGCGACGGCCCAGCGGCAGCGCGAACATGCGCCGTTGGCATCGTCCCAGCAATTGCGGCACTGCGGACGGCCGCATTTCGGACAGTTCCGGAGGTCGCCTTCCTCCGCCGTGGTCTGGCAAAGTTGGCACCGCCCGTGCGGGGTGCGCGGTCCCAGGTTACGGTCCCACCAGCGCGCGTCGGGAGTGAGCGCCGGTACCTGATTCTGGACGCAAAGCTTGCAGCGCAGCTTGTCGAAGTCCCAGCATTTGTTTTCGCAAACCACCATCGCGCAACGGGGGCAATCGAAAGCGATGCCGCCGGCCAGCCCCTGATTGCAGAGTGCGCAACGCCGGGCGTCACGATTTCGCCACCAGACGATGCCCGAGATCACGGCCCAGGACAGCATCGGACAAGCCCAGATCAGCGGATCGCTGCCCTTGGGCTGCGCGACGGCCCAGAGCACCACGCCCAGCGCACTGCCCGCCACCGGCGTCAGCACCGTCCACACCGGACCCGGCTCCACCTCGAAAAAACGTAACAAACCCAGTGCGATGAAGGGCAAAATCAGCGCGGCGCACAGGGCAATCCACACCCCGCCCAACGCGCAAAAGAACTGCACCAGCGCCATCACAAATACCGAGGCACCGAGCGTGGCCAACCCTCGCGAATTCATCACTCTTCCGCCTGCATCACTCTGACAGTATATCGGTGGTCCTCCGGCAGCCCGATACTCTCCGGAGTGAGCCGCGACGAAGCCTCAATCCGATCAACGCATTCGAGCGCCAGAATTCTCCCGCCGCCACACGTTGGGCAAGCCGTCAGACGCGCCCGCCTCATCAAGGGTCGCCATTCGGTGTGGCAACTCTGGCAGCGTGCCCGAAGGCAAATCGGCCACTCCCAGCCGCAGACCATACCCGGCAGCAGCTCCTCGGGAAATGGTACGAACCCCGGCCGTAAGGCAGGGGATGATTCCGCCAACTCATGAAACGGACACCCTTCACTGACGCTCATCTCGAAGCTGACCACGCCACTAACCCTGATCTCGGTCGTGATCGCCAACCCGCCCTTCAGCCCGGCTTCCACCTGCAACGCCCCCGTCGCCGCCACCTGTCCGGCGGTGGTGACGCGCGAAGTCCCGGTGGCCGGCTCCAGACAGGGGAACGCCTGGCTCCTCCACGTCGAAAGCAACTCGCGGCGGCGGGCGGCGGTGAGACGGCAACCAAAACAGGCTTGACCCGCAGTACTTGGAAAATAGCTTACCCGCCCCGCCACGCCCAAGCCGCCATCGCAGACTGGAATTCCCAGCCGCGTCCCGATGCGAGCCACTTCGAGCCGGGCCGAATCCCGGTCCACACAGCAGAGAATCAGATCGGCGTTCTCCATGCGGCCCCAGCCCAGATCGGCGATCTCGCCGTCAAAAGCCCTCCAAACCGTTCCCGGAAACTGAGCCGCCGCAGCGGCGACGAGCGATGACGCCTTGGCTTGGCCGATCATCCCCCGATCGAACAGCCGCGCCAACCCCAAATTCCCTTCCTCTACATGGTCCGGATCGACGCAAAGCACCCGTCTCACGCCGCGCATTCCCAGATTCCAGACCACCGCATTGCCGAGCGCCCCCCCCCCGACTACCACCACTTCTAGTACTTCGATTTCTTTTTTCATTTTTCTTTACGAATTGCGTTTATGATGACGATGAAAGCTTGTTCGGACCTGGACGAGTTACTGGAGGAGTTGCATGAGAAATCATCTGCAGTTTGTCGCGATCATCGCGGTCGCACTGACCCTAGAGGCGTCTATGCCGACGCAGGATCCGGTGCCCGCCGCGGGAGCCGCGCTGAGTATCACCATTCTTGAGGGCGACAACGCCATTGTCAACACGCGCCAAAGGCTGAGCCGCGAAGCCATCGTCCAGGTGGAGGATGAAAATCACAAGCCGGTCGCCGGGGCCGCCGTCACTTTCTTCGCGCCCAACAGCGGACCCAGTGCCGTATTTTCCAACGGCTCCAATAACATCACGATTCTCACCGATAGCAAAGGCCAAGCCGTCGTCCGCGGCATTAAGCCGAACCAGGTGGCCGGCAAGGCCGAGATCAAAGTAACTGCCACCAAGGAAGGTTTCCGCTCGGCCACCACCATTCTGAGCCAGACCAATGCGGTCGCCGCCGTTGCGGGGGGCATCTCGGCCGGCATGATCGGCCTCATTGTCGCGGCCGGAGCTGCGGCTGGCATCGGCATTGCCTTGGGTGCCAAGGGCGGCGGCGGTGGGGGAGGAGGGGGCGGCGGTGTCACTGCGTCTCGCCCCACCGTTCTCTCGCCCGGCACTCCCACCGTGGGCCCACCCCGTTAAAGTCATCGCTTCGAGGACACTATGAAATATACATTTTTTGCCTTACTTCCCTTCGCAGCATTCTCCCAAGAAATGACCGGACCCACCCTCGGTTGGTCGCCGTCCGAAGATGGCCGTTCACTGCAAGCCATCTACGGCGTGGCCGGAGCCGCCCGCATGGGCCCAGCCGTCGCGTGGCCCGACGAACTTACTAACCTGTTGATTGGCCCCAGCGGCCAGCGCGCCGTGGCGCTGCAGGGCGACGTTCCGGTGCTGGTCGACTTAGTCACCCGCCAACGCACTCCCTTGCGTGACGCTTCACACGGCGATCTTCGGATCTGGAGCCCCTTAGGCACTGCCCTACTTTTGGCGAACCGGGGGCAAGTCCGCGTTTACACCCAGCGCGGTGCCACCTTTGAGCCACTCGATGAGATCACGCTGCCGGCGGAGAGTTACGCGGTAAGCGACGACGGATCGAGTATCCTCGCCACCGCTGGCGGCGACTTACTGCTGCGCAACTCCCAAGGTGCCAGCGTCTTAGGCCGCAAACCCGCTGGATTTACCTTCCTGGCCCGCACTAACACCCCCGCTTTCACCGACGGCGGCGAGTTAGTCATTGGCAGCAATCGATTCGCCCTCCCTCTTGACTCGCCATTACTGGAGAGTCCGGCTGCGGGGCGGCTGCTGGCCGTGGATCGCGCGAAGGGTAAGCTCATCTGGTTCGATGACCAAGGCACGGCATTGGCAGAAGCATTCTGTAACTGCTTAGTTAGCCGCGTCGAGCGGCTCGGCACCGCAGGCACGTTGCGGCTGGTCACTGCCGGCAACGCTCCGGCCTGGCTCGCTGAAACATCGAACAGCAGTAACCGGCTATTCTTTGTGCCCACCGCCAATCCGGCGACGAACGAAGTGGAGCAATAAACAATGTTAAAAATAGCTAGTCTTCGCGGCTTAGTCCTCTCGTTCTTCGCAGGCTCTGCCTTGTTCGCCCAGGCACCGCCGCCGCAGATACTGCCCATCACGAATCAGAGTTTCCCGGCCTTCGTTGGGGAACCGTTCAGTCAAACGTTCACGTGCCCGGCTTGTCCCGCCAACACCATTCTTTCGTTGTCTCCGCAGAATCCCCTGCCGGCGGGGTTATCTTACTCCACCGGCACCGCCACGTTGAGCGGGACGCCCACCACTCCCCTCCAAAGTTCGTCCTTTTCCATCATCGCCACGGCCAACAATCAACAGCTGACCTTCCGGTCGTATTCGGTCGCCACCGATCGCCGCTTGCTGTTTCTCACTGCCGCCGCTCTTCCGGCAGCCACCGCGGGTCTGGCAGTGACGCGTAACGTCGACGTTAACTTTCCCAGTAGTTGGGATACCGGTACGCGCAATCTGCCCACTTCGATCCTGGTCAGCATTCCGCGCAATAGTACTAGTGCCACAATCTCCGGAGTTTTTCCCGCCGTCAATACGCCCACCGCTTACTCGGTTCAGCTGTATGCCACTTATCCGTCCAATAGCGATGCTAGCGTTGTTCAGACGATTGATCGAGTTTTCACGATTGTCGTCAACCCTCCTCCGGCACTTACAGCAAACTTACCGGCGGGACAAGTAGGTTTCCCATATTCGGCGAACTTAGTCACCACCGGCGGTACGGCACCATTCACTTACTCGTTTGTCGGTAACCTGCCTCCCGGAATAAATTTGAATTCATCCACGGGCACCCTCAACGGCACCCCCACTTTGAACGGGACATTCCCTTTCCAGCTAACCGTGCGCGACGCTAACGGTGCCAATGCCTTCACGACCGTAACGGTCGTCGTCACCGGCACGCCCATGCAGATCACTTCCCTGACATTTCCCGCCGCGCGCGTCGCCCAAAATTACTCGACGCCCCTTACGGTCACCGGCGGCACCGGACCCTTTACTTGGACCATCGTCCCCCCGACCTTGCCTCCGCCCGGCATCGGCATCTCTCAGGCGACACTGGCGGGCATTCCCAATACGATCGGTCTTTTTCCTTTCACCATCCGCGTGACGGACAGCTTCGGCGTCTCAGCCCAAGCCAACGTGTCCATCGCCGTTAATCCCGCGTTATTGACAATTAGTTCAACCAGCCTGCCCACGGGCACGCCGAACGCGCCGTACCAGGCCAGTCTCTCCGCCACGGGCGGCAATGCGCCCTATGTGTGGGTGCTGGGTTCAGGCGCACTTCCTGCCGGCATCACGCTCGCCTCGAATGGCTTACTCACGGGCACTCCCACGGTGGCGGGCACCGCCAACTTTAGCGTCCGCGTCGTGGATACCGTCAACAGCTTGATCGGCTATCCGGGCGGAGCCGCCACCCGCGACTTTACGCTCACTGTGGGCGTGGGCGTGCTGTCGATCGTCCCCACGGTACTACCGGCTTCCGTGGTGGGGCAACCCTTCACCTCCACTTTGACAGCCACCGGAGGCACGCCACCGTACACGTTTACTGTTTCGTCCGGCAGCCTGCCAGCCGGAGTAACTCTGGGAACTAATGGCGTCTTTACCGGCACGCCGACGGCGGCTGGCGTTAGCAACTTCACCGTTCAAGTGCGCGACAGCACGAATGCCACGGCGACTCGCGACTTCGCGGTGACCACGATTGCGGGCCTGAATATCTCCACGGCGACGCTCGACGATGCGGTGGTCAACGTCGCCTACAGCATGACGCTCGTCGCCCAAAACGGCACCGCTCCCTTCGCGTACACCTTAACCAGCGGGACTCTGCCGTCCAGCGTGACACTTTCCAGCGCCGGCATCCTCTCTGGCACGCCGGGCGCGGCGGGCACGTTCAGCATCGTCGTCCGTGTCGTGGACCGGGGCAACTTGGCGGCCACCAAAGCCTTCACCCTGCTGGTGCGGCCCCCATTGAGCATCACCACCAGTGACCTGCCGGGCGGCAACGTCGGCACCGGATACACCGCGCAATTGGCGGCCGACGGCGGCTTCCCGCCCTACGCCTTCGCCGTCGCCGCCGGCTTTCAGGTTCCTACCGGCCAATTGCCGCCGAACCTTACGCTCGACGCCGGCGGCAACATCACGGGGACACCGGCCACCGCCGGCAGCTTCACCATTGGAGTGCGTGTCACCGACGCCCGCAATTTCACCGCCACGCGCAACTTCACCATCGTCATCACTCAGGTGAGCTTGCCAGCGGTGACCGTCACCCAGGTGACCGATACGACGACGGCGGCTTCGCAGCCGACCTTTGGCGTTTCGCTGGCGGCACCCTTCCCCACCGCCATCGATGGGACGGTGAGTCTGGCCTTCCAGCCAGAGTCCGGCCCCACGGATCCGGATGTAAGGTTCTCGAATGGCGGCAATTCCATCAACTTTGCTATCCCTGCCGGACAAACCAACGGCGTGCCGCCCGCCGGAACGCCGTTTGCGTTTTCCTCAGGCACCACAGCGGGCACCATCACCCTGACTGTGGTGCTGCGCTCGAACGGGCAAGTGCTGAGCCCGAATCCGGCAGCCGTGCGGACCGTCCGGCTGAACCGGGCCGGACCCACGATCACCCTGGTGCGCATTAACCGGACGGCGAGCGGCTTCGAGGTGCTGGTGACCGGCTACTCGAATACCCGCGAAATTACGGGCGGTAACCTAAGGTTCAACCCGGCACCGGGAGTCACGCTCTCCACCTCCGATTTCCCGCTGAACCTAGGAACACCGTTCCAGACCTGGTTCTCCAGCGCGCCATCGGCAACTTTCGGGACGCAGTTCCTGCTGACCATGCCGTTCACGGTGGCCGATGGCACAGCGGCATCGCTCAATTCGGTGCTGGTAACGCTGACGAACTCGGCGGGGCCGGGCTCCGGTTTAGGCAATTTCTAGTTCTACCGAACGAACCCAGCAGTTGATGAAACCAAGGCATTTCTTGATGTTAGCCGGGCTGCTGTTCGCGGCGGCGATGGGCCTCTTCCTGCGCTCGCGGTCAGGCGTGACAGCGGACCCGCCGGCGATGCTGCGCGAGATCCAACGGCTGAACGAACTGGTGACCGTGAAATACAGCATCCAGAAAGTAGTGGGTTTCGAGGAACAGAAGAGACCGCTGGGGTCGGAAAAGCTGCTTCTGATTGTCCAGGCGAAGGTGCTGGCGGGGGTGGATTTGGCGGCGATTTCCTCCCGCGACGTCGTCCGTCTGAAGCAGGGGGATTTTCTCGTGCGGCTGCCGGAGGCGAAGATCCTGCATGTCGTAATTGACGAAAAATCGACCAAGGTTTGGGACCGCCAAGTGACTTGGTGGACGCCTTGGGTCCCGTATAACCAGGATCTGGAGCGTCAGGCGCGGATGGCAGCGATCGAGTCAATCCGCGAGTCGGCAGTCGAGATGGGGATTCTGGTGGACGCCCAAGCGAACGCGCGGAGCTCAATCCGTCAACTGTTGCAAGCCCTGGGCGTTCAGCAGGTAAGTTTCTCTCCGCCGAGTTGACGAAACGAACCCAATACCCCCTTCCTGCCCGTAACCAGCAATGTTTGCAGCAATGGGGTCGCAGCACCACCGACCCCAGCCACCTGAAAATGGGGGGGGCGTGGGGGGAGCGAAAATATGCATTTGTGGGTGACTTTCTAGTCGACCATGAGCGTCACCGTGGCGATCGTCCGGGCACCGGTTCGCAGTTGATTGACGACGTTGCCTTTGGCGTCGATCTCCACCAGCCGCCGTCCGGTGTAGTCGGAGACCAGCCAGTTACCGTTGGGCAGGACCGTATGTCCCGAGACCCAGCCAAACTGAGTGTCCAAGTGCTTGCCGGCCACACTACGAACGACCTTTCCGGAAGGGTCGAGCTCCAACACCTCGCCAGGGTCCGATAGAGAGACGATGGTGTTGCCGTTCTTCAGCCGATGGCCTTGATACAGGCGGCGCTTGTCGCCCTCGGGAGCTTGCCACTGCCAGACGATCTTCTTGTCGCGGTCGACTTCGATCAACTTGGCGACAGCTTCGACAGCAATCAGCGTCGTTCCGGCTTCGGTGCGGTTCGCGTTCCGCATGCGCATGTTGGCCAGGTCAGCGCTTTGGTATTCCCAGACGATCTTGCCCCCCTTCTCCACTTCAATCACCCGCCCTTGCTTAGCATCGCCAATGAGCGTATTGCCATTCGGGAGTCGCTGGGCGGCCAGAGGATGCTCCAAGCCGGTGGAGTATGACCAGACCTCCCGGCCGTCGGCATCCACCTCAACTACCTTGCCCTTGGCACCGACGGTGTAAAGAACGTGTCCTCCGGGCAGGCTCTGACAGTCGTGGCCGCGCTCGTTCGGACGGGTGAAGAGTTCGCGGCCCGAGGGCCACATCATCCCGACCACTTCGCCGCGCAGGCCATGGTCAGAGACGAGAATGCGTGTCTCCTGTGTATCAGGCTTCAGGTGCTTGTCGAAGTAAGCGAAGAGACGGGCGTCGGCACGCTCGGCATCGGCACCCCGAAAACCATGGCCCGCGCCCGCGATCGTTTCGAGCTCGGCATCCACGCCAGCCGAGAGCAGTTTCGAGGTGAGCCAGGCGGATTGCTCGTAAGCCACATAGGTGTCTTTGGTTCCGTGGACAGAGAGAATCGGCGGCGAGAGCGGGGTGACGTAGTAGAGGGGGCTCGACGTGATGTGAGCTTGGCGATTGTGGGCGAGGTCACCTCCGAGGAAGAGGGGCAGGACTTCGTGCGCGTCGACGCTCTTGCCGTAGGACTGCGTAAAGTCCGAAGGGCCGAAGTAGTTGACGACGGCTTGGACGGCGCTCGATTGGTCTAAGTTGGGGCCTGAACCTTCGAAAATCTTCAGCGGGCCGGTGAGCCCCACCATCAGTGCGAGGTGGCCGCCAGCCGAACCGCCCGTGACGCCGATCCGATTGGGGTCAACGTCATACTTTTTGGCATTGGCGCGCAGGAAACGCACCGCAGCCTTGGCGTCTTCCACCGGTGCCGGGAATTGATGTCGTGGCGCGAGGCGATAGCTCATCGTGGCGCAGGTGTAGCCGCGCTGGGCCAGTTTGATGCACAGCGGATGATAGCTGGTGCGCTTGCCGGCACGAAAGCCGCCGCCGTGAATCGCGAGCACCGCCGGATGACCTCCCATGTTGCCCGCTGGGCGGAAGATATCGACAAAGACCCGCTCACCCACGCGGCTATATTCGACGTCGAGGTCGGCTTGCACGTTGGCGGGAAGGGCGGGTGCCGCGCCGGGGGTCTGGGCCCAGGTGGAATAAGCGGTGGCAGTAAAGAAAGCGAGGAGGAAAGCGAAGTTGCGCATCGCCTGCGAGCGTATCATGACGAGGCACCTCACGTGCGATGACTCTCAGGCCTCAGCCAATCTCCTCCAGTATTTATCCCCTTCACTCTAAGTAATATCTCCGTTTCGCCGATAGGGTTAGTGATCAACATGAACATGTGTGAGAAGTGCGGGGTACGGTACCTTCCCACGAGCCCCGTTCTGGACCGTGGAATTTGCCGGGCCTGCGCGTCGCCGCAATTAGGCGCATCCGAGGAATCACCGGAGAATGGCTTCGTCCAGGACCTGACGAAACTTCTCCTTCAGCAAAACGAATCCGCTCACCCTCCCAACGCAACCGGCCAACGGGCGCGCGGGGACTTTTTCATCAGCTACCACTCGCAAAGTCTCGAACATGCCGTTCGGGTGGATCAGCTAGCGCATGATATGGGCAAGTCGACGTTTTTCTTCCGGAACGCTGGCGGCTCGGGTAAATTTCTGAAAGAGTTCCAGGACGCTTTGGAGCGATCGGACCGCATCATCTGCATCCTCTCTCGCGGCTACTTCGAGTCTCAATATTGCCGTGACGAACTCGATGCTTTCTGGATGCTCTGCGATCGGGACGAGGAGCGCCGGATTGTCTTTCTCGAAGTGGAGCCCTCCCGCATCCCAAGGGCTTACCGGAAGGTGCGGATCCATGGCCTGATGAACCGGAAGCCGGAAGCCTACGAGGCAGAGGTTCGCGAGGCCATTGAGAGCATCGGGCGAAAGTATGCCGAATATGGGCAGTCCCACGACGAGAGGGACGAGCCGTGGGCGGCCAGCCTGGCTTCTTTGGTCCATTTACCCCGGCCGGGTTGGTCGCCGGCCTTCGCGATGGCGGCCCTATGCCTGATGGCCATCGGGTATTACCTCGCCTACTTTCAGTTCGGCCCCCGCAACGTGTGGGATATGCGCGAAGCCGCCACTTACGCTGCGGTCGGCCGGGACATCTCGCTCCCTTGGAGTTGGACCTTGGCGACGGCGGACCTGCGGGAGTATGTTTCGGCCGGAGAGCAAGGCGCTGTGGATTACTGGCGGCGTCCGAACGGCCGGCTGTCCGAGTTCAAGAGTCCGGGGCAGTTTCTGCAACCCATCGGCCTTTCGATGTTGAAATCCACCTTGCCCGAAACCGGAAATATTGAAGAAGGCATCGCGCAATACCGCGCCGTATTCGCAGGCGGATCGATTAAACTCCTGGCCGATGTCCAACCGGACGGCGACTCCTATCGCGGCTTCCGGATCGAGAACGACGCCAATGGTGCCTTGATTGCCTCCTACTTTGAGAAGCGGCCCGGCGGCATGGAAGCGACTCTCACCCGCTTGGCACCGGTGCGGCTCGGCACGGCCTACACCCTGCACGACATCGGTCTCAGCCAGAAAGACGGCCTGCTGACGCTGTGGCATAACCGTTCCGTCTTGGCCACTTGGCCACCGCGCGAGTCGAGGATGCCTTCGTGGAAGCGGGGTGCCTTTGGCCTGGCGGCCAGTGGATCCAGCCGGGTTCAGTTGTATCGCTGGTCGCTCAGCGCGAATCGTCAGGAGGCCCCGGCAGTGCTTGGCTTCGGACGCCGTCGAGCGACAAGTCCGCCGGAACTGCTCAGCCTCTTGTCGCGCTGACGCGGTACCCGCAAACTCATATTTTCTCTACCCCCCCACTCACCCCATTCTCGGGTAGCTGGGGTCGGTGGTGGTGGTGGTGCGACCCCATTGTTGATAACCCCATTGCTGATATCACAGGGCTGTATTCGACGTCGAGGTCGGCTTGGACGTTGGCGGGAAGGGTGGGCACCGGATTGGGAGCCTGGGCTCAAGCGAGGGTGGCGAGGTAGCAGGCGAAGTGACGCATCGACTAAGACCGTATCATGAGTCTCGACTGGACTAGCGGGGGATCGAACTCCCGCCGATGGAATGGGCATGTCGTGGCTTAGGCTTTTCTATACGCTCTTCGTGGCGACCCTCGGCGCGCAGGAGCCGCAGGCGTTGGTATTGGGGAAGCCGGTATTCGGGCGAGGGGCTGGCGGTGTGGCGCAGGCAAGGCAGATCGCCTCGGAGATTCGGTCCGCGTTGATGGGCGAGTATGCGCGAACCCATGGGTTAGCGGCGACGGCGACCGAGATCGCGGCGGTAAGGCGGCGGATGGGTTTGGATGGGCGGGGAGCGAGCAAATTGGTGGAGGGGTATCGTCAGGACTTGTTGCGCAGCGGCCTGGACGAAACGACGGCCGCGGAACGGGTACGCGAATTCACTCAGCGAGCGAACCTCCGAGACGAGCAGATGGTACTCGACCTGATTCAATGGTGGAAGGTGGGTCGAGCGGTCTTTGAGGAGTATGGCGGAGGGCGGGTGCGGCTCTCGGCGTTCGGGTTCCAGGATCCGATGGACGCGCTGGAGCGGTTTCTGGTAGTGGAGGAGCGGCGGGGGAGTTTCACCTTTCCGGACGGGCGGGTGAGAGAGATGGTGTGGGCTGTCTTTCAAGACAAGGGCGGGGGCGATGGCACGGTAAGCGGGGCCAGGGCGCGGGAGATTTACGCGAAGCCGCTTTGGGAGCAGGCGCGTTAGGCGCGGCGAGTATTACAGGCGGTTGCGGTAGATTAGGTCTTTCGCTTGAGCCAGTTGTTCCACCGTTCCCCGCAGGGCCAGCACGCGAATAGCGGGGTAAGTGAGGACGCGGGGAATGTGGGTTTCCGTCCGAACCTGTTGGGCGATTCGTTGGAGCTGCTGAGGCGTTTCGCCGGGTACCGGGAACAGCCGGACCACGTCGTCATCGCCGCCCGATACCCGATATTCCAGTTCGCGTTTGAGAGGCTTGTCCAACTGGATCACCAACCACTCGGCCAGGGCAGTTTGGCCCAACGTGCTACGAACCGTGATCGAGGGTTCGAACGTATAAGTGATCAGCCGCCGAATGCCCGTCAACGAACGAACAAGGGTCGCGAGTTCTTGCAACTCCTGGCCCGCATTCGTATTCTTCAGATAGAACATCTTCACCACGTTCTCGCCATACTGCGGATCGAGCTGGCTCTCGAAAATGCGCGGACTCGTCTCGTCAGCCGCGCGCTGGTCAATGCCAATCATCAACCAATCTGCGAGCTTGCCTTGCGCGGCGGTCCCGCGAAATGTGATCTTGCGTCCTTCGGCGTCGACGAGGAGATCCTCAATGCCAGCCATCACCTTCACCAGCGTGCCAATTTCGTGCATCGACTGCGCGGCAGAAATGTGGTCGAAATGAAAGACACGTTCGAGGTCGTCCTGGGCGAAGGCCCGTGCCGCGAGCAGGACCGCTGGCAGGAAACGAATCATGTGGAAGGGCTCCTTCGGAATAGTAGACGCCGCGCAGGCGAACGCCGTCCAAAGAGAACGTATCATGGTGAGGACGATGAAAGGCAAGTGGCTTCTGATGAGCGGCGTGACGGTGATGTTGCTGGCAACAGCGGCCGCCGTGTGGTACGCTCGCCCGTCACGTACAGACCCTCCCCCGAAGCCGGTGGCGATCACGGAATTGCCTGCGGTCAATGGTAGCGACCTGAGCCTTTCCGGACGCGTGCAAGCCACCAAGCTGCTACAGGTGCTGGCGCCGGTGGACGGCGTGATAGAAGAACTCCGGGTGAAAGAAGGCGAGGATGTCGCCGAAGGCCAACTGATGGCCCGCGTGAAGAACAACTCACTCGACCTCAACCATGAGCAAACCGGCCAACAGATGGAAACTCTGCAATCGAAAGTGAACAACCTGGAGGCCACGCTGATCGCCTCGCGGCTGGAAGCGCAACGGACCCGGGCCGACGCCGATCTGTTGAAGGCGCGCCTGGAAGCCGCGCGCAAAGAGTTCGACCGGCAAGCCATGCTGATGAAGGAAGGCGCTACGCCGCGTTTGAAGTTTGAGAAAAGTAAGCAGGATTACGAAAGCGCGCTGGTGGAGTTTGAGGCCAAGGACAATCTGGCTCGTCAGGCGGCCGACCGGGTGGACTCAAACAGCCGTTTACTGGACGACGCTAGGAAGGCCCTCGCCGATCGGTCGGCCGAATGGGAAGAAGCCAAGACTGACCTGAACTCAGCCGAGATCCATGCTCCGGCCGATGGCGTGATCGTCAAGGTCTCCAAAGAAAACGGCGAGCCGGTTGACCGCCGCGTGACTGAGGTTTTCCAAATTGCCGTCGACCTTACCGCCATGGAAGCCGTCGTCGAGTTGAACGCCGAAGAGCTGAAGCTCGTGAAGCCCGGCCAAGCGGCTAAGATCTATTTAGTCGAAGCCGGCAACGAACCCATTGCCGCCACAGTTCGCGAAATCAAAGCCAATGAGGCTTATCTCGATTTTAAGAGTCCTAACCCGGCCGTGCGTCCGGGCCTGATTGCCCAAGTTCGGATTCCCCTTAAATAAATCTCATGCAACACTTAGCTGCCAGCCTACTTGAATTGATTACTCAGACTTCAACGAACTTGCCGCCCGACGTGCGAGCCGCGATGGGGGTGGCCATCGAGATGGAGACGCCGATGACCCAATCGGCGCAAGCACTCTCCATCATCGCCACCAATATCGACATGGCCATCGACGATTCCGGTCCCATTTGCCAAGACACCGGCATGCCGACGTTTATCGTACACACGCCGGTCGGCACCAACCAGATCGTGCTGAAGCGGGCCATCCATGAGGCGGTCGCCGCGGCCACTAAGCTCGGCAAGCTGCGGCCGAATTCAGTGGACTCAATCACGGGCAAAAACTCCGGCGACAACCTCGGCACCGAGACGCCCGTCATCCATTTTGAGCAATGGGAAAACGAGGGCATCGAGATCAAGCTGATCCTCAAAGGCGGCGGCTGCGAGAACAAGAATATTCAGTATTCCCTGCCCGCCGATCTCGACCATCTGGGCAAGGCCGGTCGTGACCTGGCCGGCGTGAAGAAGTGTCTGCTGCATGCGGTTTGGCAGGCGCAAGGGCAAGGTTGCGCGCCCGGCGCGATTGGCGTTTGCATCGGCAGCGATCGCGGCCACGGCTATGTGCTCGCCAAG
>JANLPT010000285.1:0-53843 GCA_031367405.1 Bryobacteraceae bacterium | reverse complement strand
TCCTGATGCGGCCAGGCAGCGGGCGGCTACTGATCGATGACTACGAAATCAGCTACATTCCCGCAGCGTCAATGGTACGGCCCGATCCATCGTCGCGGGGCTGGCTGCTGCCCTGGCAGCGCATGCTGGTCGCATTCGCTGACCCGGCCACGCCTCAGCGCGTGCGCGGAGACGCCCTTTTTGGACAGGAATTAGCCCCGCTGCCTGGTTCCCGGGAAGAAATCCGCAGCGTGGCTCAACAGATTGGCGGCCGGGCCGAGTTACACGCGGGCGAAGACAATCGCAAAGTGTACATCAGCTCGGCGCACCTCGCCGGGGTGCCGATTCTCCACTTCGCCACGCACGCCATCACCGATCCTGACGATGCAGACCGGTCCCGGTTGGCTCTTTCCGGGTCCGGAGCGGGCCAACCCATGGAGTACTTGTTCGCGCGGGAAATCTATGGCCTGCAACTGACCGGAGTGGTGCTGACGACGCTGGCAGCTTGCGATACGGAAGCGGGTAAGGTGGTCGCTGGGGAAGGCGCCGCCGCGTTAAGCCGGGCGTTTCTGAGCGCGGGCGCGCTGGCCACGGTTTCTACGTTGTGGCGCATTGGCGACCAGTCATCTTCGCAGTTCATGCACCGCTTCTACGGCGGACTCGCCCAGGGCGAGAACGCCGGCCACGCGCTGCGCATGGCCAAGCTGGAATTCAGGAACTCTGCGGCGGGCCTCGCTCATCCGAGGCATTGGGCGGCGTTTGTCCTGAATGGCAATGCGGGTGTCCTGACGCCGCGCACGTTCGCGCCGTGGACCGTTTTGTTCGCCATCGCGCTAGCGCTGGCAATCACGGTAGGCATCATTCGGCGGCGGCGATCTCGCGTGTCTGTCTAGTACCGCGACCGTGTAAAACAATATCTTATGCATGCCATCGCCGGAAAGCAACAAATCAAGCGGTCGCGGCTCGATGGCGGGGCTCGATGGCGGGGCGTTTCGTCGTCGAGGCGGTTCAGATGGCTGCGCGAACGGGCTAAAACGGCAGGAAGGGCGTCAGCGTACCCGTCACTTGGTCAGCCAGGAAAGGCACCACTTGCAGCGGTGCCAGTGCTTCGGCCTTCACGATCGTGCCGATCGGCAGGGTCTGGCCAAAGAACTCGCCGACCTCACGGGTGATCTTTTGCCCATAGGCGAGGGTCACGGAGGTTCTCGCAATCCGGCCAAAGGCGTCAGACGCGGTCAGTTCCACGGTCACCGGTACCGGGTTCGGGTTCTGCAGTGAGAGCGCGGTCAACGTTCCGCCATTTAAGCCGGGCCCGCTTTGGGTCACCCGCGCCTGAAGCGCGCCGGCCAGGGGGAAAACCGGGATGGCGGTGGCGATGACGCCGAACGTGCTTTGACCCACATTCGCGCCGCGCAGGTAAGAGAAATAAGTCACTTGAGTCGTGCCGGCCCGATCACTTTGGGAGACGGTGATCTGCTGCGCGTCGAGGGTGGTACTCTCGGCCAGCACCAATTGGATCTCGGAATCGCTCACCACCCGGGCGGACCTCGTCCGAAATTTCGGCACAATCTTGGTGCCGGTGCCGATGAAGCCCGTTCCCTGCACCTTAACGACGGTTCCAGCGGCCCAAGAGCCACCGCCCGGCACCACATTGTGGATGGACAGCTTACCGCCCACCGTCAGCACGCCAGGCCGGTTTTGAACGAAGTTCAGCGTTTGTCCCAGCGGGTTGGAGAAAGAACCGGCTCCTAGCGTAATCAGCGAGCGGGCCCCCGGCAGCGCGCGGCTACTGACGCGCGCGGCCACCGTCAGAATCGGATAGTCCACCACCGTTCCGAAGGTGCCCAGGGGGGAGACGTAGCGAATCGAGAATTGGCCTTTGCCGTAGCTGGCTACGCCGAAGGTGTCACCGCCGGGGCTGTTGAGCGAAACACCATAGAAGGCGTCGAAAGCCCAATCGTCCATCGCGAACGACTTGACGCCCGTCATGATGGGCCGGGGCTCGGTGAGCAGAACTTTCAGTTGCACGGTGGCCCCCGGGGGGATGATCTCGTCCGCCACCTTGATCTCTACGGGCAGCGTCTGAGCGGAGACTCGCGCCGGCAGCAGCATGGCAGCTGACAGCCCTATGACGACTAATGCATTTCTTCTCATCGATCTTAGTTCCCCTTCACTGGCTGAGCGACGGCCCGGCGAAAATCCTGGGTCCCCGTCCCCAGCGATTCGCCCTTAACGCCAAATGCCTCCACCGACCAGATCAGGCGCTTCCCCGGTAAGGCCTTATTCTGGATGGCAGGCGGCAACGCGACGTGGGCCACCTTTGACTCGGTCTCCCAAATCACATGCCGGTCTACTTCCATTAGTTTAACCCTATATGAAAATGCGGCGGGTAAAGTTTTCCAGCTTAAAACGGCTGGCGCGTTGGCCAAATCGCCTTTGGGCGCGAGTAATTCGACGGCTTGTCCCCGCTCAACGTTTTCCATCGGCAGTCCACTTTGGAGGGGATCCCGTTGTCGAAGGTTGAGGCCGGCGACGATCAGCAAACCCGCGAACGCCACGATCGCGGGCCCATACACCGCCGGCCGCCATAGGTTCTCCATCCATGATTTCAGGGGTTTCCATGGAGGGCCGGCGGCGGTGGGCAACCGGCTATTGATGCGGCGAAGGATCTTTTCATCTAACTCCCCCGGCGGAACCTCAGTGATGAATTGCTGGTAAAAAGCCGCCTCACCCGCACAATGGGGGCAATCTTCCAACCGCTTGCCGAGCGCCGGATCGCCGGTTTTGCCAGCATTCAGTAACTCATCCAGCGTTGGGCACCCGGGCGACGATTGAAACACAGCTTTTAGTACCTCTCGATCTTCCGGCATCATTTTAATTCCTGGAGCCCTTTCAACCGGCCGTTACGCCGGCTCACATCCCGCGCCCGGATTTTCTCGAGCGCCGTACTCAGCTTTCGCTTCGCACTCACGATGTACGCCTTGGCCCCACTGGCATTGGCCAAACTGAGCATGCGCGTCACCGTTCCGAGCGGCACTTCATCTCCGTAGTGCAGCATCATCACTTTAGCCTCGGTTTCGTCCAAGACCTCGGTCACCAACTTTTTCACTTCCCGTAAATCCGACTCCCGCAGCAAGACCGCTAAAGTGTCCCACTCGCGGCCGTCTGCCGGCTCGACTTCGAGTAATTCCGCCCCGTATACCGGCTCGGTTTTGCGGTTGCGGACGTAGTTCAGACAATGATTGCGGACGACTAAATAGAGCCACGTAGAGAACTTCGACTCGGCCCGAAAGGCGGGCAGGCTGCGGTAAGCCTTTAGCAAGACGTCCTGCGCCAAGTCAGCCGCCGCGTCCTGATCGTCGGCAAAACGCCAACACCAACTGAAGACTCGCGCGGAGTAGCGGCGAAGCAGCTCATCGGCAAAGGCCCGCGTTTCGGCCGTTTCCGGGGCCGACTGGTATCGCTCGATCAGTTCTTCATCGCTAAGAACCATCCACTTCCCTATTTCATTCAACGCTCTCACCACCATTAGACACAGGGAATTTACGTTTGGAACAGAATTCTTCAGGTTTCCTAGGGTATATACCTAGTAAGAGTTAACACCGTAGTTTAGCTTAATTTACAAGCGAGCGAAGGCCCGGTTGGGTTGGACCGGCGTGGTGGAAATGCACCACCTTTGGCGAAGGAGCCCTGGGCGTAAACCCAAGCCTTATCAGCGACTTCCGAATTGGCCGCGAACGTGCATAAGCAGGGGTACTGCTTAGAAGAGCGAGCAGAGAAGGAAATGAGCATGCGGAAACAATTATTTCTGGCCGCCGCTTTGACTGCCGCCCTCGGTGTGGCATCCGCACCATCGGCTGGGCAATCGAATGGCCCCTGGCGGACCACGCCGAACGGCGCATCATCGGACGCGCGTAACCAAGACGATGGCCAACAGGGACCACCGAATCGCCAACAGAGCGGCGATATGAGGGGGCCCGGCGATAATGGTCCCAGCGATAGCCGGAGCGATGCGGGCGTCGCCCGGGTGAGTGTGGCCGATGGTGAGGTGGACGTGCTGCGCGGTGACACACGAGACCATGTGCAGGCCAGAGGCGGGATGCCGTTGACTGGCAATGACACCATTTCAACGGGCCGGTCCTCGCGCGCGGAAGTGCAGTTGGGGCCTGGCAATCTGGTCCGGCTGAGTGAGGAGACGCGACTCAGGATTGTGGACGTGGGCAATCGCTACTTCCGCGTTGAAGTTTTGAGTGGCACGGTGAACCTCAGCCAGTTACGCGGGGGCGAGGCCGATGTCGATATGATGGCGCCCAATACCACCGTGCGCCCACGAAAGACGGGCGTCTACCGGGTGACGGTTCGCGACGGTGGGCAGACCGATTTAACGGTGAGGAAGGGCGAAGCGGAGATCGTGTCGGGCCGCGGCGGCGAGAAGGTGAAGAGTGGCCAGCGGGCGTCAGTGCGCGGTGACCGGCAGAACCCTGAACTTCGCGTGTCGGCCGCCGACCCTAAGGATTCGTTCGACCGCTGGAATGAGCGGCGTGACGACGTCCTGGAGCCGCACTACCGCGGTGGCAGCCTCTACGGCGGCTTCGGCGGTGGGTATGGCGGCTATGGCGGCTACGGGTATCCGTTCTGGGGCCCTGGCTATGGCTATGGCGGATTCTACCAGCCCACCGTCGTGATTGGCCGCAGGGGCGGCTTTGGCGGCGGACATCGCGGCCGCCGGTAAGACGCTTAGACCTCATCATCCCCGCATCGAAAGGTGCGGGGATGTTTTTATTCTCCGAGGACACCCTCATACAAGGCCGCCATGGGCACGCGGCAGTCGATTCCGGTAAACTCGCACTCCGCGTCCAAGCCATTCACTTCGCTGATTCGCCAGAACCCCGCGTCATCTCGCGTATGAATCTCCACCCAAGCCTGATCCTGCGAGAGGAGCGCGTACTGTCGCAGCGACGGGCTCGCCCGGTATTCCCGCGACTTTGCCCCACGATCAATCGCTTCCGTGCTGGGCGACAGTACCTCCGCCAAAAACACCGGATTCGTTACGACGTGCGGCCGCCCGGCCACCGTCTCCAGCGGTAAACAAAGCACCGTCACGTCAGGATAAGTGAACATGTGTCCCGATCCCGTCCGGAATAGGACATCGCTACCCACCACCCGGCAGCGCCGGCCACGCAACGCGGCCCGAAGCTCCGCCCCAAGATTCATGGCCAGCGTCGCATGAGGCACCGAACCTCCAGCCATCGCCGTTACTATACCGGCGTAGTACATGTGCTTGGTGGGGGCGACTGCCTCCTGGTCTAAATACTCGTCGGGAGAGATCCACGGAGTGTGTTGCGCCGCCATAGTCATATTCTACCCCCACCCTACTTTCTAGGCGCAAGTCATCCCCTGACTAGTTGAGATACTTTTTCAGATCTGGATTCAGCCGCGCCTGCACTTCAGCTTCATTCAGATTCTGCTGCGTCACCAACAAGGGAGTAATGTTTTGAATCTTCACGACGGCCTCGCCGCGCGTCACCTTATAAGCGGCCATCACTGACTCATAACCCATCTTGAAAGGATGCTGCGCAATCAGCGAGTCAATCACGCCCGTGCGTAAGTCTTCCAGTAACTGGGCACTCGAATCAAAGCCCACTAACTTAGCTTTGGTCCGGCGAGCCTTGGCGGCTTGGCTCGCGCCGGCCGTGCTGCTCTCATTCGACGCAAAGATACCCGTCAAATCAGCGTGCGCCGTGAGCATATTTTCGGCGACCTTGAGCGATTGCGCGTAATCGGCATTGCCATATCGTTTATCGGCGATCACGATGCCGGGAAACTTCTTGGCCAGCGTCTCTTCGAAGCCTGATTCACGGGCCATGGTCGAAGCGACGCCCGGTTGCACGGCCACAATGACGACCTTGCCGCGGCCATTTAAGACCGCGCCCATGCGATCGGCGGCGAGAGCACCGGCCGCATAATTATCCGTCGCCACCTGGCTCGAGAATACGCCCGTATCAATCCCGGAATCAAAGATGATCACTGGAATCTTCGCTGCCACCGCGCGCTCCACCACGCCCACCATGGCCTTCTTGTCGATCGGGGCCAAACAAATGGCGTCCACTTTGCGGTTAATCATGGCATCGACAATCTGAATCTGGCCGTTGAAATCCGCTTCAGACGCGGGCCCATTCCAACTGACATCGACACCCACCTCCCGGCTGGCGGCGATGGCACCGGCTTGCACCGATTGCCAGAAGACATGGGTCCTGCCTTTGGGGACCATGCCGATGGTCTTTTTCTGCGTCCGGTTACAGGACGTGGCGGCCGCAGCGGCGGCAATCATCCAGCTTCTTCGATTCATATTACTGGGGGAACCGCTTCGGGGGTTGATGCTGGGCGAGCCAGCCTTCGCCGTTGAGCGACTTCAGGAAAGCGACTAAGTCAGTCTGCTCGGCCTTCGATAAGTTCAGCGGCTTTATCTTCTCGTCGAGATTCTTGTTCTTGATGCCGCCTTCGTTATAGAAGTCCACGACGGCTTCCAGCGTGGCGAGGCTGCCGTCGTGCATATAGGGCGCGGTGCGGGCGATGTCGCGCAGAGTGGGTGTCTTGAAGGAGCCCCAGTCCGCGTCGTTTTTAGTAACATCGTGGCGTCCGGCATCCGGAACCGGCTTATCCGTACCCACGCCCAGGTTGTTATAGGAATTCAGCGTGAAGTTAACGCCTTCGTGACACTGATCGCATTTAGCCTTGTTGAAGTAAATATCCATGCCGCGTACTTGTGCGGCGTTGAGCGCGCGTTTGTTACCGGCCTTGTAACGGTCATAAGCGGAGTTACCCGAGAGCACGGTGCGCTCGTAAGTGGCGATGGCTTTGGTGGTGAGATCGATATTGATTTCATCGCTGCCAAAGGCCTTCGCAAAGAGCGGACGATAACCGGCGATGCCGCGAATAGACTTCACGACGCCCTCGTGGGTGTTGCCCATTTCGATCGAATTCTGCAGGGGGCCGCCAGCCTGTTCTTCCAACGTCTTGGCGCGGCCATCCCAGAACTGATTCAGGCCGTAAGCGCGATTGATGACGGTGGGCGCGCTGCGGCCACCCTTCTGCGCCTTGATGCCGGACGAAACAGCCTTGCCGTCAGTGAAGGCGAATTCAGGGCTATGGCAACTGGCGCAGGAGACGGAGTTATCGGCAGATAGGCGGGGATCGAAGTAAAGCAGCTTTCCCAATGCCGCCTTCTCCGGCGTGTACGGATTGTCTTTGGGAAACTGGACGGGAATGAGCCCCAGCGGTACCGGAATGGTCGCCGCCTTGGTGCCCATTTGTGCCCAGACAGCGGGAGACGAGAGAGCTGCGGAAATGAAAAGGGCTGGCAACGCGAACGCTGCCAGCCACGGACGATTGATCGGCATCACTTCGAGGATAGACTATTTTTTGACGTAGCCTTGCACATAAAGCGCGTTAAAGCCGCCTTGCTTCGAAACCGTGCCGGTTACTGCCATGATGTGCGCGGTGTGATCGATGGCCGCTTTGCGGAAATCGGTCATGCCGTCGCGGCGCAAATCATGCTCTTCTTCCATCAGCATGTACATGGTGCCATCCTCGGTGAGCAAGCCGATGGGCTGGCCGGCGGTGAAACACTTCTGCGCGCAGGAGCGATGCTTCTCGCCATGCTTGCCAATTTGCAGGTAGCAGGAGAAGTCGAGGATCTCGCCGGTAACGGTTTGGGACATGCCCATGTTCGGCTTGCCATCCACCGAGGCGGCCACGGTGGTCTGGCTCCAAGGTTCGCCCGCCGAACCAAGCTTGCCCATGGGGGCCGCGTAACTGCCGCCTTCTACTTTCATCTGGGGCTGCAGAATCCCCGGGCCCTTCTTCATCATGCCCATCTTTTTCTCGCCCTGAGCCGCCAGCAAAGTGCTGAGCCCCAGAATCACGAGTGCGGCCACGGCCGATAATTTCAATATCTTCATTTCGATCATTCTCCTTAACAAGTCTCGTTCTTTAATCGCGAAGCCGGCGCGCCTCTCACTCCGATGGCAGAACGGCCGATCGCATCGGAAGACGACGGTCGAAATCCGCCCACTCTAATTCGCAAGGTATCACAGGAGGCAGGTTCGATACAATCAGACGGCAGTGAGAACATTGAGAACATTTATTAGCCGCTACGCTTTTGCCATTTGTATTTACATGACCGGCGTCCATGCCCAGGAGCGTTGGCAGGCGCGATCCATGGTGATGACCAACCAGGGCATCGTGGCCACTTCGCAGACCTTGGCGTCCCAGGCGGGGGCGCAGATTCTGGCGCGCGGCGGCTCAGCCGTCGACGCCGCCATCGCCGCCAACCTGGTGCTCGGTGTGGTGGAGCCTATGATGAACGGCATCGGCGGCGACTTGTTCATGATCCACTGGGACGCCAAAACCGGCCAATTGACGGGCTTAAACGCCAGCGGCTGGAGTGGCAAGGGCTATACGCTCGAAGCCGTGGGCCGGCCGCAGCCGAGCGGCATTCACACGGTGACGGTACCCGGGGCGGTGGAGGGTTACGGCCGAATCCACCAGCGTTTCGGTAAGCTGCCGTGGAAGGATCTGTTCGCGCCGGCGATTCATTACGCGAGCGCGGGCTTCCCCGTCACAGAAATCATTCAGTGGGATTGGGAACACTCGGCCGGGAAGCTCGAAAGCGATGCGAACGCCAAGCGCGTCTATCTGGCCAACGGCCGTGCCCCGCAACCGGGAGATATTTTCCGCAATCCTGAGTTGGCGAAAGCCTTAACCCTCATCGCGGAAGGCGGCGTGAACGCCTACTATCGCGGGCCCATCGCCGAAGCGATTTTGAAAACGTCGCAACGGCTGCATGGCACACTCACCCGCGCCGATTTTGCCGAGTACGCCTCCGAATGGGTAACGCCGATCAGCACCACTTACCGCGGCTGGCGGGTGTCCGAGTTACCACCCAACGGCCAGGGTGTCGGTGCCTTGATGATGCTGAATCTCTTCTCCGCGTTTCCCATTTCGCAGTGGGATCCGCTTTCGGCGGAAGCCTTTCATACGAAAATCGAGGCGCAAAAGCTGGCTTACGCTGACTTAGCCAAATACATCGCCGACCCGCGTTTTGGCCCCGTGCCTGTAAGTGGCTTACTCGACGCCGAATATGCCAAACGCCGCGCCACCGGCATCGATGCGGAGCGCGCTAACTGCAATGTACAAGCGGGCGACACGCCGGGTTCCAAGCACACCATCTATCTTTCGGTGGTGGATCGCGAAGGCAACATTGTCAGCTGGATCCAAAGTCTATCTGACCTATGGGGCTCCGGGGTAGTGGTGGATGGCCTGGGCTTCCACTTACACGATCGCGCCAATGGCTTTGTCTTCGAAGCCGGGCATCCGAACTCCGCCGGACCGCGCAAACGCCCCTTCCACACCATCATCCCCGGCTTCATGGAAAAAGGCGACCAACACATCGGCTTCGGCATCATGCGCGGCAGCAATCAGCCGCAAGCCCATGCCCAGTTCGTCTCCTACCTGGCCGACCACGGCATGAACATCCAAGCCGCCCTGGAGGCTCCGCGCTTCACCCGCCGCGACCAGCGCGGCTGTTCCGTATTGATCGAATCGCGCGTGCCGGCGGCGGCCCGGGAAGCTTTGAGTGCCAAGGGACATTACCTCGATGTGCGAGGCGAATACTCAGGCTTGATGGGTGGGGGACAAGCCGTCATGTATAACTCTTCCACCAAGGTGAAGAGTGGAGCGTCCTCGCCGCGTAAAGACGGCGCGGCCATCCCGGAGCCACAAGCATTCTGGCCCCGGTAGGCCCTGGAGACGTGCTGATCGATGAGGATCGGGTTCCCTACGGCAATCAAGCTGGCCGGCCCTGTCGTGCGGCGCTGTAACTCGCTCTTGAAGAACGGCGGCCAAGTGCTTGGTTCCTTTATATTTTCCTGGGCCGAAGCTCAAGGATCGCCCGTAACGGCTACACTAGAGGTTCACCCTCCATGTCCAGCCTCCTTGACCGTCTGAAAGCCGGAATCGCGAAAACGCGCGCCGGTCTCGTCGACAAAATTGAAGATACGTTTAAAGGCCGCAAGGAGATCGACAGCGATCTGCTTGACGAGCTGGAGTATGCGTTGATCACCGCCGACGTCGGCATCCGGACCACCACCGAGATTCTGGAGGATGTCCGCCAACGGGTTGACCGTAAGTCGATGGGCGACCCCAGCGAAATCAAACTGCTCATCCGCCAACATCTGCTGAGCGTGTTGGAGGCCACCGAACGGCCCGTCATGCAACCGGCCGCGCCGCCACGCGTCGTGCTGATGGTGGGCGTCAACGGCGCTGGTAAAACCACCACCATCGGTAAGCTCGCTGCGCGCCTCAAAGCCGACGGCCAGAGTGTCCTGCTGTGCGCCGCGGACACCTTTCGCGCCGCCGCCATTGAGCAGCTGGAAGTGTGGGGGCAGCGCAACGGCATCGACGTCATCCGCCAGCAGCAAGGCTCTGACCCCAGCGCCGTGGTGTTCGACGCGTTGCACGCCGCCAAAGCGCGCGCCGTCGACGTGGTGCTGGTGGATACGGCCGGGCGTCTGCACACCAAAGAAAACCTGATGGCCGAGCTCGAAAAAATGCGCCGGACCACCCAGCGCGTCATCCCCGATGCGCCGCACGAAGTGCTGTTGGTGATGGACGGCACCACGGGCCAGAATGGCCTGGAACAAGCGCGTAAGTTTACCGAGAGCAGCGGCGTCACGGGTATCGTGCTGACCAAGCTGGACGGCACCGCCAAGGGCGGCGTCGTGGTGGCCATTGCGCGCGAGTTGAATTTGCCGATTCGCTACATCGGCGTCGGCGAGCAGCTTGACGATCTGCTGCCTTTCGATGCGGAGAAATTCGTTGCCAGCCTCTTCGACTAGCGCCGTTTCCGCGCCGATGGCAGAAGCCTTGGCGCTGGCCCGTACCCGCCACGGACAAACCTCGCCCAACCCCGCCGTCGGTTGCGTGATCGTCCGCGATGGCGTGGTGGTGGGGCGCGGCTCACACAGTTGGGTGGAGCGGGATCATGCCGAATCCATCGCTCTCGCGCAGGCGGGCGAATTGGCGCGCGGAGCCACCGCCTACGTCACCATGGAGCCTTGTTCGCACACCGGCCGTACCCCACCGTGCGCCGGCGCGCTGATCGACGCGGGCATTATGCGCGTCGTGGCCGCCATGGAAGATCCCAACCCGCTCGTGCAGGGCTCAGGGTTTAGTAAGTTGCGCGCCGCCGGGGTGACGGTTGATCTAGAGACTGCCGCCACCCGGGAAGCCGAGCGTTTGAACGAACCGTTCATCCACTTCATGCGCACGGGCCGGCCTTTGGTAACGCTAAAAGCCGCAGTGACTCTCGATGGCAAGATCGCCGCGCCCGAAGATAATTCGGGTTGGATTACTTCTGAGTTAGCTCGCGCGCACGTGCAGGAGTTACGCCATCAACACGACGTGATTCTCACCGGCATCGGCACGGTGCTCGCCGACAATCCGCGGCTGAATGACCGCAGCGGATTGCCGCGCAGCCGGCCATTCCTCCGCGTCGTGGTCGATTCTCAATTACGGCTGCCCCTCGATTGCCGCATGGTCACCGGCGCGGCGAACGACCTGGTCGTGGTGACGACATCGGCAGCATCGAAGGAACGGCGGGCGGCGCTCGAGAGCCGGGGGGCCGAGATTTGGACGCTCGATACACCTTCCGGGCGCACCAACCTGCGCGCCATGGTGGAGCGGCTGGCCGGGCGGCGGTATCTCTCGCTGATGATTGAAGCCGGTAGCAAAGTGAATTGGTCAGTACTCGAAGCGGGTATCGCCGACAAGATCTTTTTCTATTACGCACCGAAGATTCTGGGCGGCATGCAATCTTTACCCGTGGCCGGTGGAACGGGCATCCGGCACCGCATGGATGCCATCCAACTACGAGATACTCAGTTACACACCATTCCGCCGGACGAATTCGCGGTCGAGGCTTGGGTGGTTAAGGAGACTTACTAGTGCCCTGACGGCTGATGGCCCGTTCACTAGCTATGGCTTACGCCGTGGGCTAGATTGTTACTCCACTTGCGGAAAGTGAGAAATTAATGTTTACCGGAATTATCGAAGAAACGGGCACCGTACTTGCCATCGCCCCCAACGCGACGGGCGCGCGCATCCGGGTCAGCGCCGAGCAAGTGTGCGAAGGCCTCAAAGCCGGCGATAGCGTCTCCGTGAATGGCGTATGCTTAACCGCCGTTGACCTGGCCGCTAATTCCTTCGCCGCCGATCTGGCCCCAGAAACCTTGCGCCGCTCGAGCTTAGGCCAACTGACAACGGGCGCGCTGGTGAATTTGGAACGCTCCATGGCCGCCAATGGGCGCTATAGCGGACACATTGTGCAAGGCCACGTCGATGGCACCGCTGAGTTACTCGCGCTCGACTTACTCGGTGACGGCAACTGGTGGCTCACCATCGAAGTGCCCGCCGAGTTAGACCGTTACATCGTCAGCAAAGGCTCCATTTGTATTGACGGTATCAGTCTGACGGTCGCGTCTTTAGAAGGCGGCCGGCTCGCGGTCACCATCATTCCCCACACTTACACCATGACGGCCATGCGCGGCTGGGCCGCCGGGCGCCGGGTGAATCTGGAAGTGGACGTCATCGCCAAGTATGTCGAAAAGCTAATGGCGGCGCGCGGATGATCGTCGAGTGCGTCCCCAATTTTTCAACGGGACGCGATCCGGACGTGGTGCGGGCGCTCGAAGCCGCGATCGTGTCAGTAACTGGCGTGGCCGTGCTGGATTGCACCGCCGACGCCGACCATGATCGCTGTGTCTTCACGCTGGCCGGGCCAGCCGCCGCCGTGCAAGAGGCGGCGGTAAGGGCCGTGGGGGCAGCCGTCGCACGCATTGACCTCACCCAACAGCGAGGCGTGCATCCGCGCATCGGAGCCGCCGATGTCATTCCCTTCGTCCCCCTCTCCGGCGTCACCCTGAGGGAATGCGTCGCATTGGCCCACGCGACGGGCCACGAAATTTGGCGGCGCTGCCGCGTGCCCGTTTATTTCTACGAGGCCGCCGCCTTGTCACCGGGCCGCGTCAACTTAGCCGATGTCCGGCGAGGGGGCTTTGAAGCATTGCGCGAACAAACTGCGACGCGTCCCCCGGACGTCGGCGGGCCGGGACTGCACCCCACCGCCGGCGCGGTCATCGTCGGAGCCCGCCCGTTCCTCATCGCCTACAACATCAACCTGGCGACGGACGATTTGGCTCTCGCCCAACGGCTGGCGCGCAAAATCAGGACTTCTTCCGGTGGCTTCCCCGCCGTCAAGGCCCTCGGTTTGGCGCTCGAGTCCCGCGGCATTGTGCAGGTCTCCATCAACCTAACCAACTACCGGCAAACGGGCATTGACCAAGTCTATGCCGCCGTGTCGGCTGAAGCCGTGGTGCTCGGCAGCGAATTGATCGGGCTCATCCCCCGCGCCGCGTTGCCCACCCGCGACGTGCGCTGGGAAAATTTCTCCGAAACCCTGATTCTCGAAAACCGTTTAGCGGCCGCTTGCCTAAGGTGATATCGTCTTGCTGATGCACCCCTTCTTGTTCCTTCTCGCCCTGCTGCAGGATCGGCCCCAGGTCATCATTCAAAATCCCGCCGCCGAAGCGGTCTTCGACTTAGGCGGCGGCTCCCTGGTTTCCTTCCAGCTCAAGAGTCAGCCGCTCAACCCGCTCCGCTGGCTCGGTCCCGGCGACGAAAAGGCCACCAACCGCCCCATGGCCCACTTCCTTTGCCTTGACCGTTGGGGCCAGCCCAGCGACTCAGAGCTCGCCAACGGCATGCCCTTCCACGGCGAAGCCACCCGCGTTCTCTGGCAAGTGATCAACCCCGGCATCATGGCCGCCCGATTGCCCATGGCCGGCCTCGACGTGGTACGCCGCGTGTTGATTGACCCTCAAGCCGCCCTCCTCACGGTGAGTGAAAACGTCACCAACCGGAACCAGCTCGGCAAGCTCTACAACATGGTGCAGCACCCGACCATTGGCCCTCCCTTTCTGGACGAAGACACGCTGGTCGACGCCAATGCCCGCCGGGGTTTCGCCCAATCCTCGCCATTGCCCAATCCCGAGGAGCCTTCTTTCTTCTGGCCCCAAGCCTTTAAAGATTCCGTTACCATCGACATGCGCCACCTGCGGAGTGACCCGTTGCCCAACGTCGTCTCCTACGTCATCGACGAGCCGCTCGGTTGGGCCACCGCCTCCAGCCCGAAGAATGGGCTATTAATTGGCTATCTTTGGCGCACCAGTGACTATCCCTGGTTCAACGCCTGGCGTCATGTCGACCCCCAAGGCCACCCCCTGGCTCGCGGCCTGGAGTTCGGCACCACCGGCTTACATCAGCCTTTCCCGGTACTGGTTCGTAAAGGGCGCATCTTCGGCCGCCCCATCTACGCTTACCTCGATGCGGGCGAAAGCGTCACCCGCTCCTACGGCGCGTTCCTCCTCCCGATTCCCGCGGACTGGCGCGGGGTGGAGAGTGTGGCCGTCACGAAAAACAAAATTACTGTCGCCGAGCGCGGCACCTCGCGTAAGCTGGAGTTACCCGCCGCCCCCACATGGTAAAGTTTCGCTACTCCTCGCTGATCGACGCTCCGCTAGCCACGGTCTGGGCCTTCCATGAACGCCCCGAGGCCATCCAGTTACTCACCCCGCCGGACACGCCGCTCCTCGTGGAATCGCGCACCGGCGGCCTCGAAACGGGCTCCCGCATTGTCTTTCGCGTCACGCACCTCAAGATCCGCTGGGTGGCCGAACACACCGAATATCAATACCAAAAACTCTTCGCTGACCGCCAGGTAGAAGGCCCTTTTCGCAGCTGGACCCACCGCCATCTCTTTAGTACCGAAGGCCAGGGCACCCGGCTGACGGACGAAATCGAATTCACCTTGCCCCTGTCCCCGCTCTCCGACTGGCTGGCCGGATGGGCGGTGAAGATGCAGCTCAAGGCCCTGTTCCGCTATCGCCATTCCATCACCAGGATCGAGTGCGAACCAAATCGTGATCAAATAATCCGGTGATCACTTCGCCCCTCGCCGCCGTCCGCTACCGGGTTGCGGCCTTCACCGTCGCCCTGGCCTTCGTTACTTACCTCGACCGCGTCTGCATCAGCAAACTCGCGGGGCCCATCTCGCAGGACCTCGGCCTCACCATGCAGCAAATGGGCTACGTCTTCAGCTCATTCACCCTCGCCTACGCCATCTTCGAAGTCCCTACCGCGCGCTGGGCCGACCGCCTCGGCTCCCGCGTCGTCCTCACCCGCATCGTCATCTGGTGGAGCATCTTCACCATCGTTACCGCCGCTGCGTTTAGCTTCTGGAGCCTGGTCGTCATCCGGTTTTTATTCGGCATGGGTGAGGCCGGCGCTTGGCCGGTTGCCGCCCGGGCGCTCAGCCGTTGGATCCCCCAACAGGAGCGGGGCCGCGTGCAAGGCATCTTCTTCGCCGGGGCTCACCTGGCCGGCGGAATCACGCCCTATGCCGCCTTCGTCCTCGAACCCTACGTCGGCTGGCGCATGGTCTTCGTCATCTTCGGATGCGTCGGCTTCACCTGGGCCACGGCTTGGTATCTCTGGTTTCGTGACGAGCCTCGCGAGCATCGATCCGTCACGGTTGAAGAGCGTGACTACATCGAAGCCAACCGCACGCCGGATTCGCCCCACGGCACGGCTAACATCTGGCGTCGCATCCTCCGCCATCCTTCCATGTTCCCGCTGTGCCTCATGTACATCGCCAACACCTATGGCTTCTACTTCGTCATCACCTGGCTGCCCAAATACCTGGAAGTGGAGCGTGGCTTCAGCGGCACGCAACTCGCCACGCTCTCCGGCGCGCCGATGCTGTTGAGCATCGCTGGCGACTTCGGCGGCGGCTGGGCGACTGACTGGATGACGCGCCGCTTCGGCCTGCGCCACGGCCGCGCCGTGATCGCCGGCACGGCCTACCTGGTCGCCGGACTCGCCATGGCCGGCGCGGCCGTCGTCCCCAGCCCCATCGCCGCCGCCTTGCTGATCGCCATCTCCATCGCCACCAGCATGTTCACGCTCGCGGCCAGTTGGGCCACGTGCGTCGACATCGGCGGCTCCAACGCCGGCGTGGTGAGCGCCTTTATGAACACCAGCGGCCAAATCGGCGGCATCGTCGGCCCTTCGCTGGTCCCCTGGCTCGTCAACGGCCACGGCGGCTGGACGGCCTCCATCGCCATCATGTCCGCCCTCTACCTGATCGCCGCCACCTGCTGGCTCTTCATCGACGCCCGCCGCAAAATCTAAAGTCGAGCCGCGATGTTTGTTGACGTAAGATGGCAAGATATGAGTCTTCCTCGAATCGTGGCGATGGCATTCTTGATCTTCGGCTTGGCTGCCGCGCAGGACCTGACGGGCCGATGGGCGGGTGTGGCCGCGACCACCGATGAGGCCGGTACGAAGCGGCAGGAGAATCAAACGCTCGAAATCAAGAGCGCGGATGGTAAGCTGACGGGCCTCTTAGTGGGCCGCAACGGTAAGGCGGGCATCCCGTTCCAAGTCCAGCAGTACAACGCCAAAGTGAACCTCTACGGCTTCATCGTTTTTGAGGGCGGCGAGCACTTACGCTGGAAGTTTGAGTGGAAGGATGGCACTCTGGTGGGCACCTTCTCCGCCATGCATGACGACCCCAAAAAGTGGATCTATGACCGGATCGGGGCGATGACCGTCACCAGAGTGCAGGCCGCAGCACCCAATGCCAAATAGTTTTCCCGTCAAATGCGTGTGAATCACCTTTGAATCACCGTGATGAATCGGCATACTCGTGAGTTCTTTACTTTCAGTAAAACTGGAAGCACTCGAGCCGCGACCAGAGGGAGCGGGCCACGACAAAATTAGCCACCCATTTTCGGGCAGCTCAATCGTGGCCCGCTCCCTCCCGTCGCGGCTCGATTTGTTCCTCACTCCAATCATGAGGCACCCTGCCGGCTGGTGGCCTTTTGAAAAGTAAGTAAGCAACTCCTGCTCAGACTGCGACTGTTCAGGGCGCAGTAACGGCCGTTAAGACTTAATCTCGAAAATGGCCTCCACCTCCACCGCCGCACCCACGGGCAGCGATGCGAAGCCGAGTGCGCTGCGGGCATGATAACCGTCCCCGTCGCCAAATACCTTCAAGAACAGATCAGAAGCGCCGTTGATCACCAGATGTTGCTCAATAAAAGCGGGTTCCGAATTCACGCAACCGAGCACCTTTAAGAGTCGCAGGCCGTCGAGCGTGCCGTGCGCATTCCAGACGGAGTTCAGGATCTTGGCGGCGCAGTTCCGCGCCGCGTCATAGCCTTCCGCCGTCGTAAGACCGGCACCGAGCTTGCCCTTCAGGTCACTGACGTGGCCGGAGGTGATTAGCAGGTTGCCCGTGCGGATGCAGAGGTTCAGGTAGCCGCGGGTGAGCGGCTCAAACTTAATGCCCAGTTGGGCGGCGGTCTCTTGAGGGTTCATCTTGTCCATCTTACTGAACTGCTACGGGCGTCAGAAAGTCGCCATCGGATTCAGCGGCGAGCCCGTACCCAACGGCACCGGGAGCGGAGCCGCGGTCAGCAGGAACTCCCAGCGTTGGCGCGCCGCCGCCGCATCGCCCAACGCTTCCAGGTCGCAGTTGTCCAGCATCGGCACTCCCATGGCGATCAGCAGCAACTGATGGATGGGGTACGGTATGCCGGCCACCGGTGACGGCATCAGCTCGGCGTGTACGTCGCTGCCCAACATCGCGATGTCGCGTTGTTTGAACCATCGCGCGCAAGAAACATGCAGGCCCGCCGATTGCCGGTCAGTATCCCAAGGCCCTTTTTCGGCTCGCCTCGCCCAGCGCCCCGTGCGAATGAAAACGATATCCCCGGGGCCGGCCCTGATCCCCGCCCGCTTCTCCCAAGCGTCAAGATCGGACGGGTAAATCGGCGTCGACAGCGCCAGATATTTCACGCCCTTCAGGCGCGGAATATCCATCAGAATACCGCGTGAGAAAAAGCCGTTTTTGTAAGCGTCGACCGCTAACCGGTGCGCACCCGAACGATTGATCTCACTTTTCGCGTAGCCGTTATAAACCTTCCCCTGATACGCCATGTGCGACAGTGCATCGAAGTGAGTGATTGACGCGCCGTGAAAGGTCATCGTGTAAGTGTCCACGGCAAACATTTCTTGAGGGTCGGCGTCACCCGAGATCATCTTGCGCTCAAAGGGACGGCTATTGTCAGCCGCGCGCACTGAATCTGCATCGCGGCTGAGCGACACAGAGAAGCCTTCCCGCACCAGCGCCGCCGCGCGCCGCCGCACCTCCGGCGTGATCAGATTCACCGCCCCCAATTGATCGTTCTTGCCCCAGCGGCCCCAGTTGGAAAGCTCCTTCATCCAACCGTCGACGGTCGCCTGAGTAACAGTCTGCTGAGCGCCCAAGGCCATCGTCCCCAGCACGATTGCCGCGCAAGCTCTCATCCTGAACATCGATCGCCAGCGGGATAGCATGCCTCAAATTATAGCGAACGCCACAAACAACCCTGACCGTAGGGGAGGGGATTCTGCGGAGCGCCACTAACTCCAAAGCTCGTGTACCGGCTCATACGCGCCCGTATTGGCTTCGGGGACATACTCAAAACCCCGGCCAAATGGATCGTCGCGGCGAATGGTGAGCCAGTTAATCCCCAGTGCCGAGTAAATGGTGGCCTCAATATCTTCCGTACGGATGGGACGGTCGTTCTTCCAGCCGTAATCAAGAATGCCGCGGCCGCCGGCATCGGTCTCGCCGATGGCCCGTTTGCCGCGCACGCCCGCGCCCGCCACCAGCACGCTTTGCTGGGCATAATGATCGCGCCCCCCCGTGATATTGAGCGTGCCCACGGTGCGGCCGAACTCGCCCATGGCAATCACGAGCGTACTATCCAGCAGACCATCGGTGCCCAGATCTTGAATCAGCGTGCCCAGACCGGAGTCGAAGGAGCGGCCCAGCGACGCCGGATTCGTCGCATTCAATGGACCCGTGTAAATATTGGCATGGTTATCCCAACTGCCGACATTGATCTGGACAAAGCGCGTGCCCAAACCCGACCGCAGTAAGTTGCGTGCGGTGATGCAGGCATTGCCGAAACCGGAATTGCCATAACGCAAGCGTTCGGCGGCGTCGAAGACAAAGATCTTATCCACGTCGGCGTTGTACATCAATTTGCGGGCCGACGTATTGAACTGTTCCATCTCCTCGCCCGCCGGATTCAGCGTGGAAGCGGCCCGAATCTCGGTGTCCAAATCCTGCATGAGGGCGAAACGCCGGTCAAAAATGGCTTGGGCATCGGGATGCCGGGTGTTGGGCAGGCTCGCGCCGCTGGGCGACACGTAAAAGGGCGCGTGTACCGGGGACAGATAGCCGGAGCTGGGCCCGTTCGTCGTATTCAAATTAATGAAGGCTGGCATCGGCTTGGCGCGGTCGCCGAGTTCCAGCGACACGACGGAACCAATGTGCGGCGCGATGCGGGATAAACCGCTGATCGGGTTGCGGCCGATCTCCACCCAGTCCTGCCCGAGTTGGTGAACCACCACCCAGGGCTTCACTGAGCGCATCAGGGCCACGTGGTCGATCTGTTCGGCCAGTTTCGGGAACAAGCCTTGCGGGAAGGCTAGGCCGTCGTAAGAGGTGGCATTGAACGCGGCGGGCAACCAGGGGCCCTGCTTCAAATCGAAGGTGTCGGTATGGCTGGGCGCACCGCGCATCATCACGAAGATGACGTTCTTCGCTTTGTTGATGGGTGCCGCCGCCGCGCGGGCCACCGTTTCCGTGGGCCGCGAAGGCATCAGCATATAGCCGCCGACGGCGGAGCTAAGGTGCTTGAAGAACAAACGCCGGTCAAGTTGCGGACGGCGCCAGAACTGCGTACCGGTGATGCGATTTCGATCGATTTGGGGCATCGGGTTGATCTCCTGTTAGTAGCTAAACATGAAGTCGAGCTTGTTGATCATGGCCCAAGCGAGATCTTCGATAGCGGCGGTTTTGGCGGCGGTGGTACTGGCTTTCGCAAACAGGTCGATGGCTCGCGCCGATTCTCGCTGCGTCGGGCGGCGAGAGAGAAAGGTAAGGTAAAGGTCCTCTACCAAATCCTTCGCCACGGCGTTCAAAGCAATTTTCTTCAGCACCGGCGAAGCGGCCAGTTTGATCCGGTTGGTGACGAACGTATCATTCATCAAGCCCAACTGCTGTTGAATGGAACCGGATTGCTGCCGCGCGACGTTATCGCGATTGCCGCGATAGAAAGTATTCATCAGCGTCGTGCCGCCGGCCTCCAGTGGGTCGGGAAGCTTGAGCGCCCAATTAATCGGGTCAGCGAAGCCGGCCACCCGGTAGGCTGCAAGTACGCCGGTGGCCGTTTGAATCGCATCGTGAACCTCTTCGCCCTCCAGGCGTCGCGGATAATGGCGCGCGAATAAGGGCTGATACTCCAGCTTCCACGCGTCGTCATACTGCGAACTCAACTGATAGGCGGACGAGTTCACCAGCGTGCGGACGAATTCGCGAAGGTTAAAGTCCTGACTGCTGAGGTATTGGGCCAGGCGCTCAAAAAGAATCGGATTCGACGCTTGCAGACTCCACGGGGCGGGCGGTGGATTCGTAGGATCAAGCCGTAACGGATCCAGCTGATCCACCGGCTCCACCAGCCCTTGATTGAAAAGCTGCTTCCAAACCCGGTTCGCAAAATTGCGGGCGAACATCGGATCGTTGATCATGAATTCGGCGAACTCACCCCGCCAATCAGTGCCTTTCGGCGCGCCACCCGTCCGGTACTCGGGCATCAGGCTCCGGGTGGTGCCAATCGGGGCGCGCAGCGGACGGTTGCCGTAGTTGGTGTTGAGGTCATACTGCCCGGTGGCGACATCGGTCACCATGCGGCTATTGGAACGCGGATCGTCGCGATCGCTGGTCACCGTCTGATTGCGCTCCCGAGAGAAAAACGCCGCCATCCGTTCGGCATCGGCGCGCATCGCCGTCTTGCCCCACAAAGACAAGCTATCCAGGTGCCCGCGTCCATTGTGGCAAAGCACACAATCATAATGGCCCATGCCCAGGAAGTCGCGGGAAGCCCGATAGGCCGCCGTGTCGAAAGTGTCCTGAATGGGGCCGCCGGGCGTCGAACTCCGCAGCAGATAGTTCGCCGGACCTACATCGAAGTTGTTGCCCTTGCCAACCACCGAATTCCAGGCCAGATCCTTCAGCGACATGTTCTTCGAGAACGATTCCACCATCCAGTTGTAATAAGCGTTACGACCCTCCGCCCGCAGCGGGAAGAAGGTATTGTTGCTGACATTGCCCACCAGATCGCCGAACCAAAGCACCCAGCGATCCACGAATTCGGGCGAATAGAGCAGCTTATCAATCAGATCGGACCGTTTCTTCGGCTCATCACTGGCGATGAACTCGCGGATTTGGGTGGGCGTGGGAATGCGGCCCGTAAGGTCAAGATAAATGCGGCGGACGAACTCTTCGTCGGTGGTGAGCCGCGCTGAACGCACACCCGATTTCTGGAGAGCGGAAAAGATTTCCTCGTCAATGAAATTGCGCAGCGGCAATTCAGCGGGAGCTAACGTCGCACCTTTTTGAGCGCTGGCAGAGGCTGAGCGGGAAAACTTCATCACCCGTTCATAAGTGATGGCGCGCGCTTTAGATGCGGCGTCGACAAACTCCTCAGGCGCGACGCGGAAGGAGCAATTGATGCCCGGCTCCATTGTTTGGTCGAGCGTAGGGCCGACGAGCGGCGTCTCCTGAGCGTAGCCCACAAATGATCCTAGGCAAAGGAACGAAGGTAGTACAAATCCCCGCATCATGCTACGAAATCCCCTTATTCGGCGAGTATAACAGCGAGGTCAGCAAATACAACACACTTTCGTACTCCCCCGCCCGAAAATTTACCGGATTAATTTTCAGTGAACATCGGAGCCGCGCACGCAGTAAGCGGGCCTCATCGGCACACGAACGTTTTCAAAACTAAAACGCAAAGCCCACTTCGCCGAAGGTGTTCAGCCAATAGTCCTTCGTCCGCGTGCTGGGCAACCCGCCAAATGGATCGCCCTCAGTTCGCCCGCGAATCACCTTAGTCGTGACCCCGAACCAGATCCTTTGCCAGCGCGTCGAGAACCGCACGCTCGCCAGCGCGTAGTTGCCCCAACCAGTACGGCCGGTACACTGCGGACAGCCGAAACGAACGTAAGAACTCGGTTGCTGAACGCTCTCCTGGTAGCGCATCAGGACGCCCCCGCCGCCCGCCGAAAACAGCACCCGGCCCTTCGAAAGCGGCACCACCCCGCGGCCCCCAAACGTGACAAAGTGCTGATAATCGCGAATCCGCAGGCTGCCGAACTGGGTCTCGAGAAAAGCCCGGGTATCCGCCGCGCCGAAGATGACATCGTAGCCGGCATCGGCCTGAAAGTAACGATGAAAGCGATAGCCGTAATTCGCCGTCACCGCCGGTTTGGTTTTGAAGTAGGCGTTAATCTCGCCCCGCGGCAAGCCGATGCCCGGGCCAAAATTAAGGTAGTGCTTTGGGAAGAGATCCTGGGCGGAAAGGACAGCGGTCAGCCCGAGGGCAACGCCGAGGAGTCGGATCATGACCTCAGCCTACCGCAGCTCGAAGCCGGCTTCCCGCAGACGCGCGATCAAACGCTCCCGGGCCCCCGAAATTTCCTCCGCCGTCAAGGTATGGTCAACGGCGGCGAGCGTGATCCGGAAGCTCACCGAGTGGCGGCCATCGCCCAGCGGATGCAGCATCAGGTATTCGGCGCGTTCCACCAGCGGATCGTGCAGCAAATCCGCGATGCCGGCTAAAAGCACGCGGGGTCCGGCGACAATCGAAAGGTCGAAGTCTGATGAGGGGAACTTGCGCACGGGGTGGTAGTGCTTCTGTTCCAGCTTCAGCAGGTCGAGATTCAAGTCGGCGATTGCCGCACGTCCCTTCAACAGCGACGGATGCAGCTCAAACATTCGCCCAATCGACGTCTCGCCCAGCAGCACCTCCGCCGCGCGGCCCGGATGCTCATAGCCGAGAGCCGCCGTTGGCCGAACGGTCAGCGACGGATTCAAGCACGCCAGCAACCGCGTCAACTCCCGCAGATTGCCTTCGCCATCCTGCCGCGAATAAACCGCCGCCACCAGTTGGGGAATCTCCAGCGGCTCATGCCCGCCAATCGGGTGAATCTCGTTGCCGATTTCAAACAGCCGGAACACCGCCGAATGTTTCGCGTTCTCCGTCAGATTGCGATGGATGCCCGGCAGTAAACTACGCCGCAACAAACCCTGATCCGACGCAATCGGATTCAGCACCCGCACATGCGATTCCGGTGCCCAGCCAAATCTCAAAGCCTGCTCGGCATTGACGAACGAATAGTTGTAGACCTCGGTATAGCCCTGCTGCGAACAGATCGTCCGCAGCCGATGCTGAAACGCGCGGCTCGGATTCGCCAGCGGCGGCGCGGCAGCCACCAACGGTGCCACCGGAGTGAAATTGTCGTAGCCGATCATGCGGCCGATCTCTTCGACGAGATCTTCTTTGATCGAAATGTCCTTGGTCGCCCGCCAACTGGGAACGCGCACTTCGAGCGTGCCATCGCCCAGCTCACTGACGCCGAATTGTAAGCGGGCCAGGATCTTGGTAGCCACGGCCGGGGTGATGTCGTTGCCCAACTTGCGGCCCAGCCAATCGAGCGGCAGGATGATGGGCTCCGGATGGCGGAATTCGGCGTGGACATCGGACAGCCCGCCCTTCACGCGAATGCCGGGGCAGACTTGCTGCAGCAGCGAAACGGCACGGGCCAAACCGCGCACCGTATTGGCCGGATCCTGCGACTTCTCAAAACGCATGGAGGCATCGGTGCGCAGCTTGAGCCGCGTCGAAGTCTTGCGAATGCTGGCCGCTTGAAAATTTGCGCTTTCGAGCACGATGCGGACCGTGCCATCGCCAATGGCCGTGTCCGCGCCCCCGATGATGCCCGCAATCGCAATAGGCCCCGAGTCGTCCGTGATCACCAAAGTGGAGGCATCCAACTGATAAGCCTCGCCATTCAAAGCCGCCATTGACTCGCTCTCATGGGCTTGGCGCACGCGAATGCCACCCTGCAACTTATCGGCATCGAAGGCGTGCATCGGCTGCGCCAACTCCGCCATGATGTAGTTCGTCACATCGACAATGTTGTTGATGGGGTTCAGGCCCAGGCACTCCAGCCGGTACTGAAACCAGAGGGGCGAAGGCTGTACGCGAACATTCTCAAAGATTAGCGCGCTGTAGCGGAGGCACAACGTAAAGTCCCTGACGGCGACATCGATTGAGGCCAGTTCTTCGGGGAAAGGACGCAGTTTCACCGGGTCTTTCAGTTCGAGGCCATAGATGGCGGCCACTTCCCGGGCCATGCCGTAGTGCCCCCAAAGGTCCGGCCGATGGGTGAGGCTTTTGTTGTCGATCTCCATGATAAAGTCCGGGGTGCAGCCGATGCCGCCGCCCACTTCGACGATCCCCTCATGGTCGCGATTGATGCCCAACTCTTTGCCGCTGGCGAGCATCCCATCGCTCTCCACGCCGGCGATGGTGGTGGTAGAAAGCAGCCGGCCTTCGATCTCCGTACCCGTGGGGCAGTAGACCGCCACCATGCCCACGCGCACATTCGGCGCGCCGCACACCACGGTCCGCGTGCCATATTGTACTGACTTGACGACCACTCGCCGGTTGGGCGAGCCCTCAATCGGCGTCACCTCCACCACCTTCGCCGACACCACCTTGCCAAAGTGCTGGCCCACCGGCTCTAAGCCTTCCGCCTCCGCCGTGCGCAAAGTGATCTGGCGCATCGTTTCCACCGGCGTCGCTTTCAGCGCCGGCACCAACTCTTGAATCCAGTTATAGGAAAATTTCATGGCTTAGAATTGCTTCAGAAAACGCAGGTCGCCGGCCTGCAACTGCCGGATATCTTCAATGCCGTAACGCATCATCACCAGGCGCGTCATGCCCAGGCCAAAAGCGAAACCGTTCCATTCGTCAGGATCGATGCCCCCCAGTCGCAGCACATTCGGATGCACCAGCCCGCAGGGTAACAGCTCCACCCAACCGCTCTGCTTACACACCGCACAGCCGGTGCCGCCACACAGCAAACACTGAATATCGAGTTCAAAGCCAGGCTCCACAAAAGGGAAATAGCCGGGCCGCAGACGCACCGTCACGTCGCGCCCGAAGATGCCCGACAGCAGCGTCTTCATAAAATAGATGAGGTTGGCGACCGACACATCCTTGTCGACCATCATGCCTTCCAGCTGATAGAAAGTATGCTCGTGGCTGGCGTCCACTTCTTCGTTGCGGAAGACGCGGCCCGGGGCGATCATCTTAAACGGCGGCTTCAACAGCTTCATGCCGCGCACCTGCACGGGCGACGTGTGCGTGCGCAGGCAGAAGCCGCCTTCAAGCCAAAAAGTGTCCTGCATGTCGCGCGCCGGATGGTCGGCCGGAATGTTCAACGCATCGAAATTATTGAACTCGCTTTCGACTTCCGGGCCATCGAGGACGGCGAAACCGAGCGACGTAAACAGCTGTTCGATCTCGCGCTGAATCTGCGTGAGCGGGTGCAGACTGCCCGGACGTTGGCCGGATGGCGGAACCGTCAGGTCAAGCCATTCCGCATCCAGCTTCAGCGCCAGAGCGGCGGCATCGAAGCTGGCTTTACGCTCATCGAAAGCCGCTTCGAGCGCTTGCTTAGCCGCATTGAGATCCTTCCCAAGCAGCGCGCGTTCCTCAGCCGACAGCTTGCCAAAGTCCTTACTCAAGCCGGCCAGAGTGCCCTTGCGGCCCAGCACTTCCACGCGGATAGCTTCGAGTTCCTCGGCCGTCAAGGCCGCCCCCACCCGCCCCAGCGCCGCCAGAGTAAGTTCACCAAGGCTCATATCAGCCCTACAGAACCCCGACCGTAAGGGAGGGGATGCCACCCTAAATAATTAACAAACACGTCCATACAATCAACGCACCAGCGGCACAAACGCCGGCGACTCCAACAGCTCAAAGGCCAGATGGTTCACATAGAAGGCCAACAAAGCGTCCGGGTAAGCACCCGTAAAGTGCGCATAAACCCGCAACTGCCAGTCGCCCACCAGATACTTCGCCGCCTCAATATCCTTCGCAAAAAAGCCATCCTCGTGAGGGACCGCCAAAAAGTCGAGCACGGCCTTGATCATGTCGAGGTTCGAAACCAGGATCGATTGCGCCAGATCCTGGCCCAACGCTTCGTCCTTGCCTTCGAGACGCTGCCAGACGCGCGGCGCGATCTTCTTCAGCGACTCGTTGTTCAGTTTCGTCAGGTGCAGCCGCGTTTTCAGGCGGTCATACATCTGAAAGGTCTTCAGTTTGCTGAGCGCAATCGTGCGCAGCAAGGGGACGAGTTGGCTCTCGCCAAGTTGTAGGTAAAGGTCGGAAAACACCATACGGGGAATCGTTTTGCTATCGAATGAAATTTTGATGAGCCCTAAAAAACGTCAGGCTCCACCGGAATCCTCAGGGTAACATAGCCCGCCGCGTTACAATGGCTGGCTGGGGGTAACGAAGATCCCCTAAATCAAATGAGCAATATTATCGTTTTGGGCGCGCAGTGGGGAGACGAAGGAAAGGGAAAGATCGTCGATCTCTTTTCCGATCGTTTCGACATTGTCGCGCGGTATCAGGGCGGGCACAACGCCGGCCACACCGTCTTCATTGGCCCCATCAAATACATCTTGAAACTGATCCCCAGCGGCATCCTGCGCCCGGGGGTCACCGCCGTCATCGGCAACGGCGTGGTGATCGATCCGCTCGCGCTCATTGAGGAGATGACCACTTTGGAGCAAGCTGGCGTCAACGTGCGCCAGCATTTGGCCATCTCCAATCGCGCCCACGTCATCTTTCCGTTTCACCGCATGGTAGAGAAAGTGGGCGAAGGCCGCACCGATCGCGAGGCCATCGGCACCACGTCGCGCGGCATCGGCCCCTGCTACGAGGACAAGATCGGCCGCCGCGGCATTCGCATGGCCGACTTGATTGACCCCGATGGCTTTGCCGCCTACTACGACAACCTCTCGGCTGACAAAATGACGCTCGCCAAAGCCTTCGATATCCACGAAGTAATCGATTTCCCCGCCATCCGGGCGCAGTACGAAGAGTTGGCCGCGCGCCTCGCCCCGCTCGTCACCGACACCGCCTCCTTACTCAACCAAGCCATTCGCGACGGCAAACGCATCTTGTTCGAAGGTGCGCAAGGGGCCATGCTTGACGTTGACCATGGCACTTACCCGTTCGTCACCTCCTCCAGCGCTACCGCCGGCGGCGCGTGTACCGGCACCGGCGTGCCGCCCACCAAGATCAATGGCATCATCGGCGTCTCCAAAGCCTACATCACCCGCGTCGGTGCGGGACCCTTCCCCAGCGAAGACCACGGTCCCCTCGGCGAGCAGATTCGCCAAGTGGGCAAGGAGTTCGGCTCCGTCACCGGCCGTCCGCGCCGCTGCGGCTGGTTCGATATTCCCCTCGCCCGCTACACCGCGGCGGTTAACGGCCTGGACTCGCTGATCGTCACCAAGCTCGACGTACTCGACGAACTCGACGAAATTCCGGTCTGCGTGGGCTACAAAGTGAACGGCATTGAGGTCACCGACATGCCCGCCACGCGCAGCAGCATGGAAAGCATTGAGCCCATCTACCAGCGCCTCAAGGGCTGGCAAAGTGTCACCCGCGGCATCAGTGTGCTCGAAGATTTGCCGCCCGCCGCTCGCGAATATTTGCGCTTCCTGGAGGAGCGCACCGGCGTCGAGATCGGTGGCATCTCCACCGGGCCCGAACGCACCGAAACCATCATCCGTCCGGGCAGCCGCTTGCATCGGCTATTGGGCTAAGAGTCAATCACGCCAGAATGCCATGGACGATTTCGCCATGGACGTCGGTGAGCCGCATTTCACGGCCGCCGTAGCGAAACGTGAGTTGCTTATGGTTCAGCCCGAGCAGGTGCAACAAGGTGGCGTGCAAGTCGTGGACGTGAACCTTATTTTCCGCGACAAAGTAGCCGTAGTCGTCCGTGGCACCGTACACCGTGCCACCGCGCACGCCGCCGCCCGCCAGCCACATCGTATAGCCAAAAGGGTTGTGGTCGCGGCCGGCGAACTTCAGGTCCATCGAGCCCTGCGACATCGGCGTACGCCCGAATTCCCCGCCCCACAGGACGAGCGTCTGGTCCAGCAACCCGCGCGCCTTCAGGTCCTTCAGCAGTCCGGCGATCGGCAGATCCACAGCACGGGAGTTATCGGTGTGCCCCGCCACAATGCGCCCGTGTTGATCCCAACGGTCATGCCCTTTCACCCGCGGATTGATGCATTGCACAAAGCGTACACCGCGCTCCACCAGACGGCGGGCGAGCAAGCACTGCCGGCCATACTCGGCAGTGAGTGGGTCATCCACGCCATAAAGCGCGCGCGTCGCGGCTGACTCGCCCGATAAGTCAGCCAGTTCCGGCACCGCGCTTTGCATCCGGTATGCCATCTCGTAACTGGAAACTAACGCATCGATCTCCGAATTGGATCCCAACCGCGCCACCACGCCTTGGTTCAGCCGCTTACTCAAAGCGAGCTTCGCCTCCTGGGCACCCGTCAATGTCTCGCGCGGACGAACGTTGGCCACGGGCGTTTCCCCGCGCCGTAACATCGTGGCTTGGTAGGCGGCTGGTAAAAAGCCACTGCCGAAGTTATCCATCCCACCGGCGGGAATAATGCCGCCTTCCATCACCACAAACGACGGCAGATTCTCACTCTCCGCGCCTAACCCGTAAGTGATCCAACTGCCCATACTCGGCCGCCCTTGCATGCCGAAGCCAGTGTGGAGCATGTAATTCGCCGCCGTATGCTCGGAATGGTCCGACACCATGGAGCGCACAATCGCCAGATCATCCACGCAAGTGGCAACGTGGGGGAATAAGTCACTCACCCAAGTGCCGGACTGGCCATGTTGCTTAAATTCCCAAGGCGAGCCCAGAATATTAAAATTGTTATTGAATTGTGTCTTGGGCACGGCAAACGGTAACGGCTTACCGTGCTCCGCATGTAAACGCGGCTTCGGGTCGAACGTATCGATCTGGCTCGGCCCCCCATCCATGTACAGGAAGATGACTGACTTTGCCTTAGGCGCAAAATGGGGCTGGCGCACATTCGCCGCCATCGCCGCCATCGCCATGCCGCCGAAGCCGGCCGCCGTCCGCGCCAGTAACTCTCGCCGGCCCCATGTGCGCGCTGGTATGGTCATCGAATGAATAAGAACTCCGCCGTCTGCATCAGAGCGTGCGCGTAACTCTCCAACGGTTGGGTCTTCAAAAACTCCCGCGCCAGCGTCACTTCTGCCGCGCTCGGCGGGCGGCTGAACGCTTCCCGGTACATCGTTCGTACGGGGTCCGGTTCATGACGAACCCGCTCGGCCCACCGCGCCGCTTGCTGCTGAACAAATTCACTATTCATCAAATAGAGCGCCTGGGTGGGCACCACGGATACATTGCGTTTACCCAGCGTGGATATCGGCTGCGGATAGTCAAAAATAGTAAGAGAATCGGGAAGGTAATTCCGGCGAACGTTAATGTAGAGGCTGCGGCGATTGCGTCCATCCACCGGTCCGCTCTTCGGCTTGCCCCGCGCATCGCCATCCATAAAAGCACTTACATACACCGGCACACTGGGCCCGGCCATCGTCAGATCCAGCGAGCCGGATACGGCCAGCAGGTGATCACGAATCGCTTCCGCTTCCAGGCGTTGCACCGGAAATCGATAGAGGTACTTATTGGCCGGATCGGTGTCCTGCGCCTCGCCGCCGGACGACATCTGGTAAGCCTTGGTCAATAACATCAGCCGATGCATGTGTTTGGCGCTCCAACCCGAGGAGCGATACTCCATGGCTAACCAGTCGAGTAACTCGGGATGAGTAGGGGGCTCACCGGTCGCGCCGAAGTTATCGGGCGTGCTGACAATGCCGCGGCCGAAGTGATGTTGCCAGAAGCGGTTCACCATCACCCTCGCCAGTAAAGGATTCGCCTCGTCCGTCAGACGGTCCGCTAAGTCGAGCCGGCCGCTGCCCCGCGTGACGCTGGCTTGTTCCAGCCCGGCAATCACCGGCAAAAATCGGCGCGGTGCCGGCGCGCCCAGCGTCTTATGGCTGCCCCGCACGTGAATGCGTGTATCGGCAACCGCATCGTCAACCGGGGCCAAGGTTAACATCGGCTCAGGGCATGTCTCTACTAAGTTACCGGCGGCCAGATCTATTTCAATTTCACGCACCGGGGGTTTTGCGTCGTCCGAAAACACGACTTCGCCGAGAGTGACGTGGCCGGCTGAATCCTGGTCAATCAAGGCGACGTAAGCAGGATGTTGCGCATACATCAATACGTCGTAGCTGTACCACTTGAACTCCCGGTCCGTGCCGTTGTAAGTCGTCAGCGGATACTCGTCCACCATCAGCTTCACGCCCGCCGTTCCGGCCGTCCGGACGTGGACATAACGTTTCTGCAAAGTAAAAATATTGGAGTAAGCCACCCCCTGCCGCACCGGCGAAATGCTCCCCGAGGTGAGCCGCCCATTGAAGAGCGCAAAGGCGGGCCCTGCCACTGACCAGGTGAAACCAGCAGTCTGTAAGCCCGCCTCGTTGCGCGGCACCGCCCCATCTACCGCTATTTGACCACGCCGCACCGAATGAAAGAAACCCGCCAGCGAATAATAGTCGGCCGTTGCAATCGGGTCGAACTTATGATCGTGGCAGCGCGCGCAGGCGATCGTCAGCCCTAGAAAGGCTTTGCCAAACACGTCAATCTGGCTATCGACTCGTTCCGCGATGCTCTCCACCGAATCGACCGGCGAGTTCTTATTTTCGCCCAACCAATAGTAAGCCGTCGCCATTGGGGACTCGACAAAGTTTCCATCCGCTGACCGGCGAGGCGCGCCGAGTAAGTCGCCCGCGATATGCTCCCGCACAAATTGTGGATAAGCTACGTCCGCATTGAAGGCGCGCACCACATAGTCGCGATAGCGCCACATATCGGGCTTGTCGTTGTCGAATTCATGGCCATCGGTTTCGGCGAAACGGACCAAATCCAGCCAGTGGCGCGCCCAGCGCTCGCCATAATGGGGCGAGGCGAGCAGACGGTCGACCACGCGTTCGTAAGCTTGGGGAGAACGGTCAGCCAGAAAAGCGTCCAGTTCGGCGACTGTCGGCGGAAGGCCGGTAACATCGAAAGTCACGCGCCGCAACAGCGTGGCCCGGCCGGCCGGGGGCGCGGGCTTCAGTCCTTTATCTTCCAGCTTGCGCAGAATAAAACGATCGATGGTCGACTTACCCCAGACGGTATCCCGCACCGCCGGAACAGCTCGCGCTTCAATCGGCCGGAAGCTCCAAAATCGTTTGGCGCGCGCATAGTCGATTCCCGGCCCGGCCAATAGCAGGCCTACCGTCGCAAAAATTGCCAAACTCGGTCGCACAACAGATAGCCTATCAAGTTGCTACCCTCATAGGAATGCGCCTCTTTGCCGTTGCCGCTCTTGCCCTCGTTCCCCTGGCTGTCGCCCAATACCGGACGCCGCCGCCAGAGATCCTTGACGTGTTGCACGCACGCCGCTTACCCACCGTTTCGCTCAGCCCCACGCGGACCCATATCCTGCTGATCGATTCCGTAGTGCATCCCTCCATCGCTGACCTCTCGCAGCCCATGCTGCGCTTAGCCGGTTTCCGCATCGATCCGCTCTCCAATGGACCCCATCTAACGGCCTACGCCACAGCCCTGACGCTGAAGCGCTTGCCAAACACCGCCGAAATAAAGGTCGCCTTACCGGCCAACGCCAAGCTCGGCACGCCCCTTTGGAGCGCCAATGGAAAGTCCATTGCCGTCACCAACTCCACCAGCGCCGGCACCGAACTTTGGGTGGTGGATGTCGCCACCGGCCAAGCCAGGAAGCTGAACGTCGCCGTCAACGCCGCCATGGGCCCCGCGCTTGACTGGTTGCCTGACCATCGCACGCTTTTAGTAAAGACCGTGCCCGCAAATCGCGGTGCCGCGCCGCGCGACCTTACGGCACCCACCGGCCCCATCATTCAAGAATCCGGCGGCAAGGCCGGCCCGGTGCGCACCAATCCCGATGCGCTGCACAACACCCACGATGAAGCCTTATTCGATTACTATGGGAGGGCCCAGCTGATGCTGGTGGACATCGATACCGGCGTCGCCACGCCTACTGGCGCGCCTGACATGTTCGCTAGCGCCGTGCCCTCCCCCGATGGCCAGCACTTCCTGGTCACCCGTCTGGTGAAGCCCTACTCTTACCTGCACGACGCCCACGAATTTCCTAAGCAAATCGACGTCGTGAATCAGAAGGGCGTTGTCGTTTACACGGTGGCCAAGCTGCCGCTTGCCGAGCGGGTGCCGATCGGCGGCGTCATTGCCGGCGCGCGGCAGGTGCGGTGGCATCCCGGTGAGCCGGGCGCGCTGGTTTGGGTACAGGCTCTCGATGGCGGCAACCCAAAGGAGAAGGTCCCGCACCGCGATCAGTTGATGTACTATCGCCCCCTCACTCGAATGGCTCCGGTGCCACTAACCCAGACCGAGCATCGCCTCACCGCCCTGCAATTTTTCCGCCAAGGCAAAGGCTTCCTGGTCACCGACTTTGACCGCGATCGCCGCTGGCAGCGCACCTTCCTGGTGAACGAGGGCGAGCCCAAGCTCATCTTCAGCCGCAACATTCAAGATCGTTATAAGGATCCCGGCTTGCCGGTGATGCAGGCCGTGGACGGCGTCATTCAGGAGGCGGCCGGGCAAATATTTTTGAACGGCACCGGTGCCTCGCCCCAAGGCGACCGCCCCTTTCTCGATCGCTTCCACCTCGCCACCGCCCAAGCGCAGCGCATCTTTGAGAGCGAACCCGGCAAGTACGAAACTGTCATCGGCGTGCTGGATGACGCGGGCACGCGCCTGCTGATTCGCAGTGAGAGCCCCACGTCGCCGCCCAATTATGCCATCCGCGAAGCCAATGGTACCCGCGTCGCCGTGACTAACTTCCCTGACCCTGCCCCCAGCCTGCGCGGCATCGCTAAACAGTTAGTCACTTACCAGCGCCCCGACGGTGTTCCGCTTTCCTTCACGCTGTATCTGCCGCCCGGCTACAAAGCCGGCACGCGCCTGCCGGCCGTCGTGTGGGCCTATCCCCGCGAGTTCAACGACCCGGAAACGGCGGGCCAGGTATCGGGCTCCACCAATCGCTTCACCACCATCGGCGGCATGTCGCATCTATTTTTTCTATTGCGTGGTTACGCGATTCTGGATGACGCCGCCATGCCCGTAGTGGGCACTCCCGAAACGGTAAACAACACCTTCATCGCGCAAATTGTCGCTTCCGCCAAAGCGGCCATCGGCAAGGCGGCGGCGATGGGCGTCATCGATCCGGCCCGCGTCGGCGTCGGCGGCCATAGTTATGGCGCGTTCATGACGGCCAACTTACTCGCGCACTCCGACCTGTTTCGCGCCGGCATCGCGCGCAGCGGCGCTTACAACCGCACGCTCACTCCCTTCGGCTTCCAAAGCGAACGCCGCACCATCTGGGAAGCACCCGAAGTCTACCTGGGCATGTCGCCCTTTATGGTGGCTCAGAAGATCAATGAGCCGATCCTGTTTACCCACGGCGAGGCCGACAACAACCAGGGCACGTTCCCCATTCAAAGTGAGCGCATGTACCAAGCCGTCCGCGGCAACGGTGGCACGGCGCGTTTAGTGTTGCTGCCGCACGAAGCGCATGGCTATGCCGCGCGCGAAAGCATTGAGCACACGCTGTGGGAAATGGTCACTTGGTTCGACAAATACGTAAAGGGCGCGCCCGTCACGCCATCTTCGGAATGACGTGCCGCAAATGCCGGGTGGCGATGAGCCAACTCGCGCACATCGCCCACGGCAAACGTAAGTTTCGCTGCCCCCGGTGCGGCTCGCACCGCATGCAAGCCATCAGGAAAGAACGCAAAATTGTCCGCCCGCCAGCGGAATAAAGGGAAATGGTGGGCGTTCAGGGTTTCGAACCCCGGACCCTCTCGGTGTAAACGAGATGCTCTAACCACTGAGCTAAACGCCCGAACCTTCAGTTTACTACGCTTTTGCGTTACGATAACGTCTTCCGTTACTTTCAAGGAGACACCCAACGATGAGATTCAGATTGATCGCCGCCGCGCTCGTGGCCTGCGCCCTTCCCGCCTTTTCGCAAATGGCCGACAAGAAAATGAGCTTCTTTATCACCAGCGCCGGCAGCGGCAAAGGCGCTGACCTCGGCGGTCTGAAGGGTGCCGACGACCATTGCCAAATGCTTGCCAAGGCCGTCGGCTCGAAGAAGAAATGGCACGCCTATTTAAGCGCCACCGCCCAGGGTGGCAAGCCCGCCGTCAACGCCAAGGACCGTATCGGCAAAGGTCCCTGGTACAACGCCAAAGGCGTCCTGATGGCCCAAGACCTGGCCGGCCTCCATGCGGCCACCAACAACTTGAAGAAGGAAACCTCGATCACCGAAAAGGGTGAAGTGGTCAATGGCCGCGGTGACACTCCCAATCAGCACGATCTCTTGACCGGTTCGCAATTGGACGGCACCTTAACCCCTGGCACCGAAGACACCACCTGCAAGAACTGGACCAGCCATACCGAAGGCAGCGCGCTCGCCGGCCATCACGATCGCCAAGGCGGCGGCAAGAACCCCACCTCCTGGAACTCGGCCCACGGTACTAGCGGCTGCAGTCAAGAGAAGCTGGTCGCCACGGGCGGCGCCGGCCGTTACTATTGCTTCGCCACGAAGTAAGGCGGGCCTCCGGCCAATTAGGGACGAGGAAAGCAATCCCTTGTCCCTACTGCTTCATCAACACCACCGGCGCTAACTCGTGCCCATGCACCTGTTCGAAGAACTTCTTCACCTCCGAATATCGATCGGCCGGCAACGTGGCCGCATGGATTTCCAACGACCGGTGGACCACCACCTGCCCGTCCTTCGCCTCATACGACGAGCGGAACTCGCCAAATGTAGTGCGCAAAGTCACCGCATCCGGTAACTCATCCACCTTGAAGCCCGCCGGAAGCACCACCGTCGTCGACTCTGTAAAAGCCTCGGGGTCAAGCACAATCGGATGCGTGCGCTTCGCCTCACTAAATGGCGAGTAACTTCCCCGCAGCACCGCCGTGGGCCGAAACACCAGTAACCGATTCTGCATGACTTTGCCGTAAGTGGGGGCCGATAGACTAAGCTGCAATGTAAATCCGGCACCACTATCTTCGTGAGTCACCTTATCTAAATTTGATCCGGGTGCCGAGCGTGCCACCCATCGCTCAATCATCCGCCGGTAATTGTCGACGGTCAGTTGCTTCAACCGTCCCCGCTCCTGCGTGGCGGCCGCCCCCCAGCTCTGCTCCTGCAAACTCGCTTGCATGCCGCCATCCGCCAGCATTTGCATCCGGATGGTGCGCTCCACTAGATTCGCCACCGCCGGAGCCATCGGCAGTTGCGTCAGTTGCCCACGCTCGCCTGCTTCGATCAAAACATAACTGCCTTGCTCATCGAGGGGCAAGCTTCCGAAAGCCGTGTTCGAGTCCGTCGGATCAAAGAACAGTAGCCGGCCCAAGCCAGGTATCGTCGCCACCGACGGCGTACCGGTCGCCTCACTAACCTGGATCGCCATAATCGCGTGATTGAACTGATGCGGCGACGCCCAAGCAGGCCGCACCGCATCGCGATCTCCGGAATAAACACTAACGCCGTAAGTAGTAAACCCCAACGATTGCGCCAGCGCGCGCATCAAAATCGACTTATCCTTGCAATCGCCATAAGCCTTCGCGAAAACGTCCTTCGCGGCATGGGGCTGATAGCCGCCGCCCCGCCCCAGATTCCGCTGAATCGAGACATAGCGAATCGATTGAGAAAATGTTGCCAGCGCCTGCAGCCGCTCTTTTTCGCCGGTAAGTCCATTAACGAGTTGGGCCGCCTTGGCAGTTACTGTCGCATCGGGTTGCGCCATCGGGTCGGACAATTCAGTCATCCATCGCGAAACGTCCACCCAGTCGCGAACCACGCGGCCGGCGTTCGCACCCACCGGCGGCACAAAGCTCACGGCGATCCGCGGACCCAAACCGCCCAAACCAGGGCTGGCCGGTTCACGCTCAAAGTAAGGTAACTCGCGCATCTCCCACGTGTAAGTGCTTCCATCGATCGTGGGCTCCAGCCGGTCAAGGTTCAACAACACTGATTTCACTTGCCACTCGGGAGGCAGCGTTACCGAGAAGCGGGCGCAGTGTACCGGAATTCCCGAATGAAAGCCGAATTGCTCCTGCAGAAACACTGACGAATCCTCGACGGTTGACTCAAAACCGAAGGTTCCGCCGGGGTCCACTTCGCCCACAATTTGCCGCAGGCGTGCGTCGCTGTAGAGATCGTCCGTCACCACGCCGCGCTCCACCGCTTTGTCCTTGCCGTAGAACTTAGTCTGCCCGGACGCCGAAATCACCCAGGCCCGTAAGTCTCGTACGCGGCTTGAACCGGCCAGAAATCTCTCCGTCGCCTGGCCATATCGCCGCCCGTCCGCATTCAGAATCCGCACCGCCTGGCGGCGCACGAATATCTTGCGGCCCGTCGGCTCCACGGTAATCGCTTCTTCGTCCCACAACACATACGCCGCCACCTTGGCGCTTTGCGGCGGCACGGTAACGCTCGTCAATTCTTTCAGCCATCCGGGCGGATCATCGTTAGCCGCCAGCAGGTTCAGGCCACAAACCAAGCCCAGCCAATAGTGCCGCACTTAGTTCTCCGCCCGTAGCGTGACGGTATGGCTATCTTGGTTGTACACCTCATCGAACGCCTTTTTCAACAGTGGGTAAGACGTTACTGGAAAACCGATGATACCCTCACGGCCAAAAGTAAGTTCGCGGTGATAGATCAGCTGGCGGCCGTCGGACTTCTTGACTAAGTTCGCCTTATATTCCCCCACCTCACCAAAACTGAATCCGCTGGGAGACGTAGGCTGGTCCAGAGCCATCCCTTCCGGCAGCGTAAGCACAATGTCATCCATTTCTGACCAGCCGTAGTTGAAATACATCGGCTGCGTCCGCTTGCTCTCCGGAAACCGGTTCGGCTGTTGAAATTGGAAAAACGCGGGCTGCACGAAGAGCCGCTTGCCGGTGCGGGTGGCGTAACTGGGTATCTTCACTGTGAACCTGAAAATGAGCGGTTTCTCGTCGTCCTTCACGTTGTCGATCTTCAAACCAATTACTTCTGAGGCGCCGAAACTCTTCTTCATCTCTGCGGTTTGATTCTCGATCCGCTCCGCCTCCGTATCGTCATCGAACTCCATCCGCCGGGCACGCGCTTGGTGGCCCGTGTAACTCAAAGTGACTTCCGCCGTCACAGAGCCGTCCGTCTCAATCGCCACATTCGCCTTGCGCGTCGCCCGGCTTTGCTCGGCCTTCAGCGAAGGCGCGTTCACAATCTCCGGCTCCTTCGGGTCAGTCACCAGCGTCCGCATCCCCTCTTCTTGCCAAGCCAGCATTCCCGGCACTAAGTGGCCGCTCGAAGGATCGAAGAATTGCCAGCCCGCCGGCGTCCGCACCGCAATATTCTCGTTAGGCGCCATCGCGCGGGCCATATAAATCGGGTCGAAGAAACGAAAGCGCCGGTCAGACGACTTAGTCAGCCTAGGCTCGAGGCCCGCTGACAACGCGAGCGAGGAGAATAGCATCATCAAGTCAGTCCCGTTGCCGAGCTTCTGCCGCAATGTTTCCGTCGGCGTCTTATTCACCTTAAATTGCTGCCTTTGCTCCGCCGTCACCCCCGAACCCAGATCATTCACGTTGCGAATGTTCGCCCGCATCCAGCGGAAAATCGCCGCGGCCTTGTCTGCCTCCGATGTCGCGCCCCGCGTCGCTTCCACCGCCGCTTGTTTCATCGCCCCGTCTGTCTTCAAGCCCTGCCGGAAAGTCTTATAGTCGTCCTTGCCGATTTCTTTCCAAAACTTATCCGGCGTCATCTTGCGGTCTTCCTCATAGAAGATCAGCATCCATTCCCGCATCTGATACTCGGGCGGCATCGATGGCTCAAAACGAAAGCTCTTGCGGTCTTCGAGGGTAAAGCTTGCATAACCCGTGGCATCGCGAGTAATCTCTGGAAGCTGAGTATTAAAGCTATAGCTGCGCATCTGGTAGCGCATCCAATCCGCCTGCAACGGCTTAATCGATACCTTAAGCTTATGTACCGGAATTTCCCGTTGAAATGGAATTCGCAGATTGGTGGAGAGCTGCTGCAATCGCAATTCGCTAAAACGGTACTCGACGATGCTGCCCTTCTCCACCCCCGGAAAAGTGATCACCCGGGCGCGATACTTACTTCGTCCCGCCTTCAACTGTTCGCGCTCCACCATGTCGTCTCTCTTCAATTCGACAATCGTGCCATCGGGCTTAATGGTGCGCGCACTCACGTCCGTAATGCTCACGCGCGGGCCGCTCGGTAACTCCACTGTGGAGTAATCCTTGATTCCTTTGTCAGTGAAGATCTTGATCCGCAGGTAGTGGTCATAAACGACCCAGAAGTCCTGCCCCTGGAAAACATCTTTCACCTTAAAGTCCCAGTACAGTACTTCGGCATCGGCATCCGGCTCAATCTTCGGGCTTTTCATTGACCGTTGCGCCGCGTCCACCGGCAGCCAATCAACCGCTACCAATTGGGAAACAGTAAGTAATAGGCAAAGAAAAGGCGAAATAAGAGTAAATAATGACATCGAACCTCCGAACGGCGAATGTGGGCGGAATCCACCCGAGTTTCCCTTAATTGTAATGGAGTTCCGCTGCTTTACAACCCCCCAAACGACCGCAGTTTTATTCCCACCCATCAGGTGCCACCCGATTCTTCAGCTCCCCAGTACTCGAATCTAGAGGGATTGTAGTGTAGGTTAAAGAAATACCATGCGCGCAATTTTCTTCTTCTATTTCGTTTTGGTTACGGCGCTATTCGCCCAAACCCCCGCTTACACCATCTCCACCATCGCTGGAGCGAATCCCTCCGGTGACAATGGCCGCGCCAAAGACGCTCGCTTGCTCAGCCCGGAAGGCGTGTTGATCGACGCCCAGGGCACCCTCTACTTTTGCGATCGCGGCAACGCCCGCATTCGCCGCGTCGCGCGCGACCAGACGATCACCACCGTCGCCGGTGGAGGCGAAACCGTCAACGTGCTGGATGGCCAGCCGGCCACGTCCGTCCGGCTCTTCGACCCGGTGGGGATCGCCCTCAACGCGGCCACCAACACTCTCTATTTTTCCGACTACATCGCCCACACCGTCTACTCCGTCAACCTCACTAACGGTTCGATCGCCATCCTCGCCGGGACAGGCACGGCCGGCGGCGGCGGCGATGGCGGGTCCGCCAAACGCGCGAGCCTCAACGGTCCGCGGGGCCTCGCTTACGATCCGGCGCTGGGCGTCCTCATCGCCGATAGATTCAACCACCGCATCCGTCGTGTCGATCTCACCAGCGGCGTCATCTCCGTCTTCGCTGGCACCGGCACCCGTGGTTTTCTGGGCGACGGAGCCGGCGCGACTGCCGCCCAACTCTCTTCGCCGCATGGCGTCTCCATCGGCCCTGACCGCGTCGTCTACATTGCCGACTGGGGCAACAGCCGCATCCGCCGCGTGCGAGCCGACGGCACGATGGACACAGTGGCCGGCACCGGCAGCACCCGTTTTGCCGGTGACAACGCGCTGGCCATTAGTGCCGCCGTCGATGGCTACCACGTCACCGCCGCCCCCGACGGCACGCTGTACTTGGCGGAGCAGTCATTCCAACGCATCCGCCGCATTACGCCGGCGGGCATCATCACCACCATTGCCGGCACGGGCACCTACGGTTTCAGCGGCGATGGCGGCCTCGGCACCATTGCCAAAATCGATAGTCCCGCCGCGCTAGCCTTGGATACCTCTGGCGGGCTCTACATTGCGGACGCGCTCAACAACCGCGTCCGCCGGCTGATCCTCAGTTCATCCCTCATCGACACCGTCGCCGGTGCCAATCGCTTCGGCGGCGACGGTCTGGCCGCCCCACTCGCTCTTCTCACCGACCCGAAAGACGTCTCCTACGATGGGGCCGGCAATCTTTACTTCGCCGACACCGGCAATCACTGCATACGCCGCATCGGCCGCGACGGCATCGTCAACATCGTGGCCGGTATCGGAGGAGAGGCGGGTGAAGGTGCCGAAAGCATTGCCGCCACCGCTTCCCGGCTTGACCGCCCCTCCGCCGTCGTCGCCGATACCGATGGCTCGTTCTACATCGCCGACCGCGGCAATCTCCGCATCCGCAAAGTGGACCCCAACGGCATCGTCCGCACCATCAGCGGCAATGACTTTTTCTTTCCGCAAGCCCTGGCCCTCCAGTCCCAGCAACGCCGGCTCTATTTCACCGACGGTGCCCTCCAACAAGTGCTCCGCATCGATCTCGCGAATCCGGCGGCCATTCCCGTCGCCGTGGCCGGTAGTCCAAACTTCCGCGCCGGATTTTCCGGGGATGGCGGCCCGGCGCTCGCCGCGTTTCTTCGCTCCCCCGAAGGCATCGCCTTCGCCCCCAACGGCGACCTCTACATCGTCGATGCCGGCAACAGCCGCCTCCGCCGCATCGACTCCGCCGGAGTGATCACCACCGTGGCCGGCAATGGCGAGCTCGAATTTTCCCCCTCCGATGGCCCCCTCACCAACTCCGTCCTCTCTTTCCCCACCCGCATCGCCATCAATGCCCAAGGCAATATCTTCATTTCCGAGGGCTTCGGCCGCATCCGCCTCATCAGCGGCACTCGTATCGACACCATCGCCGGCCAGTCCCTCCTCGGCTTCTCCGGCGACGGCGGACCCGCCCGCCAGGCCAACCTCGACGGACCCACCGGTCTCGCCCTCGCCACCGACGGCTCGCTCATCGTGGCGGACACCAACAATCACCGCCTGCGCCGCCTTTCCCCCACCACCACTCCTGCGCCCGCCGTTGCCGCGCGCCTCGAAATTCGCTCCGGCAATAACCAGTCCGGCACCGTGGGACAGTTGCTTCCTCAAGCCCTCACCGTCGCCGCGTTGACCGGCAGCAGTCTGCCCGTTCCTGCCACCGCCGTCGCTTTCGCTGTCACGGCGGGCACGGCCACCCTCAGCGCCGCTACCGTCAACACCGGCTCTGACGGGCTCGCCTCCATCACGGTCATCCTCGGTACCGCCGTCGGCACCGTCCAAATCACGGCCCGCTCCGGCACCCTCACGCCGGTGGTCTTCTCGCTCACCAACGCCGCCACCCAACCGCCACCCGTCACCGTCGTCCGCCCCGTCATCGCCCGCGGCGGCATCATCGGCGTCGGCTTCAGCGTGCCCGCCGTCACCAGCATCTCCCCCCGCGGCATCATTGCCATTGCCGGCCAGAATTTCCTTGAGCCCGGCGTCACCGGCCGCCGGGTCGACTTTGCCACGGAAACCGTCGCCGGCCTGCTGCCCACCCGTCTCCTCGGAGTCTGCGTCGAGATCGGCGGCATCCGCGCCCCCATGCTCGATGTCTTCGGCACGCAACTGGACGTCATCGTCCCCGCTGTTTCGGGCACCTCCGTCGCCGTTCGCGTCATCCGCCGCTGCGATCAGCCTGACGCCGTCACCTCCGACCCCGAAACCGTCTCCGTCTCCCCCGCCGCTCCCGAGTTTCTTTACTCGCAGCTCAACGCCGATGGCCGCAACCCCGTTGCCGCCATCAATGCCATCACCGGCACGCTCATCGGGCCGGCCACGCTTCCCGGCTTCACTCCCGCCGCCGGCGGAGACATCGTCACCATCTTTGCTACCGGCTTCGGAGCCACCAATCCCGCCATCGCCGCCGGCGGCACCTCCCCGGGCATCGCCAATGTCACCGCCACCGCCAAGCTCCTGATCGGTTCCGTCGATCTCTCTCCCGCCGATATTCTGTACGTCGGCGCCAGCCCCGCCTCGCTCATCTACCAAGTGAACTTCCGCGTTCCCGCCGGTCTGGTAGAAGGCAACCTGCCCGTCCAGATCATCCTGAACGGTGTCGCCTCACCCCCCAACGCCTACCTCGCGATTTCCCCTGCGGCAAATTAGCCGTTCCCAAATTTTTTGCCAAGCACCATCAACCACTTAGCCAATTCCATTAGGAACCACGAGCCATAATAAGAAATACTCGGTAACCCAGTAGGACGGGCCCCCTGGCCCGTCTCTAGCTCCAACAAACAAAAAATTGGCTTCGTTCCGTAATCCACATTCTTAGGTAAAAACTCTAAAGGTTTATGGCTCTGCCCAGAGTTTCGCGAGCCAAACAGAACCCTGACCGTCAGGGAGGGGATCCTGCGACAAGCCGCGAGAGTTAAATATCACCCGGCCACGGTACTGATTTCCATTGATGTCCTGTGGGAATTACTTAAGTTAACGCTTATAGGGCCCCTGGCCCGTCCCTAACTCAATCAAACAAAAACGCTAACCCCGAAATTGGCTCCGTTCCGTAATCACCGCATCGGAAGGTGCATCCTAGTAAATGAAAGGCTGGTGCTTGCCATGCAAAGACGACGAATGCTCGGGTTAGCGGGAACTTGGCTCGGCCTGCTGCGAGGCAATCAAGATCCCATCGAACCCACGTTCACCGCCTCCGTCAAGATCGTCGACGTCCTCGCCTCCGTGCGCAGCAAGAGCGGGCAAATTGTGAAGGATCTCACCAAGGACGACTTCGTGCTCCTCGAAAACGGCCGGCCGCAACAGGTCCGCTACTTCTCCCGCGAGTCGGACCTCCCGCTCACCGTCGGCCTCCTGATCGACACCAGCATGAGCCAGGAGAAGGTGTTGAACGCCGAGCGCGGCGCCATTCTCCGCTTTCTCGATCAGGTCCTGCGGGAGAGCAAAGACAAGCTCTTCATCATGCAATTCGATATGGCGGTGCAGGTGAAACAAAAGCTCACCTCATCGCGCCGCGCTCTCGAGGAGGTGCTCAACTACGTCGACACACCCTCGCAGCGCGAACTCTCCATCCAGAACGGCGGCGGCACCCTGCTCTATGAGGCCATCTTCCAGGCCGTCACCGGAGTCCTCAAAGATCAACTGCACCGCAAGGCCCTCATCGTCCTCTCCGACGGCGAGGACTATGGCAGCGAAAAGACCTTAACCGAAGCCATCGAAGCCGCCGTAAAGGCCGATACGCTCGTCTACTCCATCTACTTCACCGGTACCGGCGGAGGCGACGGCCGGGGAGTCTTACGCCGCATCGCCCACGGCACCGGTGCCGGTTTCTTCGAAGTAACTAAAAAACAAAGCATCGAGCAAATCTTCGATGCCATTCAAGAGGAGTTACGAGGACAATATGACTTAGGCTTCATCTCTGACCAACCCGTGCGGCTCTCCGAATTCCGCACTCTCAAGCTAGCCACCAAAACAAAAGGACTCGTCGTCCAAGCCCGCGAACGCTACCTGGCCCGCCCCTAAAATTACCTAACGAACCCCGACCGTCAGGGAGGGGATGTTACTGGATCTAGCCATAGTTTCCGCAGTACCAATTACTCGGCTTCTAATTTCGCCTTAGCATCCAACAGTAACTGCCGTTTTTCCGGCGCGATCACCGGATAGCGCAACTTCAGTTTTTCCATGGCCCGGCAAATCACCCCCGCCACCGCCACGCGCATAAAGGCCTTATCGTCGGCGGGGATAATGTGCCACGGGGCCCATTCGGTGCTGGTCTCGCGAAAGCACTCCTGATAGGCGGCGATATACTCGTCCCAGTGGCCACGCTCACTTACGTCCTGCGGCCCGAACTTCCAGTTCTTTTCCGGCTGCTCAATCCGCTCCAGGAAGCGCTTCTTTTGCTCGTCTTTGGAGACATTCAGGAAGAACTTCAGCACTTGCGTACCGTTCTCGGTCAGGTGCCGTTCGAAGTGATTAATCTGCTGGAAGCGTTGTTTCCAGATCTTATCGCCCTTGGCGCTCGAAGGTAGATTTTGGCCTAACAGAAACTCGGGATGCACCCGCACCACCAGCACCTCTTCATAGTAAGAGCGATTGAAGATGCCGAATCGTCCGCGCTCCGGCAAAGCCTTGGCGGCGCGCCAAAGATAGTCATGGTCGAGTTCCTCGGGCGATGGCGCTTTGAAACTAAACACCTGGCACCCCTGAGGATTCAGGCCCGACATCACATGCTTAATCGTGCCATCCTTGCCCGCCGCATCCATGGCCTGGAAGATGACTAATAAGGAGTAAGTGTTCTGCGCATAGAGCTTATCCTGAAGCTCCGCCAGCCGGCTGACGCTCTCGCGCAAAGCCGTCTGAGCATCGTCACGGGAAAGTCCCGCATCGAAGCTGGAAGAGAAGTCCTTGGCCAGCGAGATCTTCTTACCCGGCTTCGCCACCAGGCGTTTTAAGAGTTTGGCATCGAGTTCAAACATGTTCGCCACTATAGCGCGCCCGGACTCAGCGGTGAAAGGGGCGAGTTTAATTTGACCCGGTTCTCGATACAATTACGCATTACAAGTGCATGCCTAAACAAACACCACCACCGAAACCGCTCCCGATCGTCAACCTATTTGATCGGACCGAACAGTCTCCTCAGACGATACCCCTGTTCAATCCGGGCGAAATGATTCTGCGCCTCACACCGTTCGCACAGGTGACACCGAGTCTGCTGAGTTCAATCACCAATCCGCTCCTCCTGAAGCTGCCTGTCCTCAAATTTCTCGCTGAATTGCGCCAGTACGGGCTGTGGCGGATCGAGCCGCTCGTCCAACTGGGGCGTCAGGTATGGATCACCGACGACATCCCCCCCGGTTCAGTGCCGCCCCCGGCGGTGCCCGGCCCCGGACCGTTGTCGCCTCCGCTCACCTGGGCACCCGCTAGCAAAGACATCTTTCCTTTGATCCGCTACGGCGACAACCCATCGCGACGCCGGGATGCGATCCCGCAGAACGGCGGCTGGATCAAGGTGGAAGGGGCTCCGCCTCGAGTTCCGGGCCTGCCCTCGGCCAAGCAAGCCGAGATCCGGCGGCGACTGCTTCTCCGATTCGATCCGTCGCTCCTGGATGAGCGTCTGGCTCTCCAGATCGCCGAGCTAGCCCATCGGCGGCTGATCCTGGAAGTGACTTCGCCGATGATGTTGGATATCCAACAAACCCCCACGCGCCTCATCGGAGATCAGCCGAACTCCACGATTCCCCGCGCGGATTGGACGATCCCGCCTGCCGCATCCGCCAGCCGGGTGAAGTCAGCCGCCGCCAAAAGCATCGTTCCGGTGGCCCAGACTTCGTCTGTCCCGACAGCCGAAGAAGTGTATCCTCCGCGCTGGTACGAGAAGTCTATCGGCTATGACGCCATATCCGCTTGCATGAAAGTCGCCAAGGCTAAGATAGCGGTGCTTGATTCGGGCGTCGATTTGACTCACCCCGCACTGCGTACTGGTGCCGTGGAGGCTGGTTTTCCTGACTACGTCCTGGACTACGCGGGGCACGGTACCCATGTTTGTTCGATTCTCGTTGGCCGGAAAACTCCGGACTTGGAAGCCGGCATGCTCCCGAGCGGCACGGTGGTCATTTATAAGGTGATGTCCAATACCGTCACAACTTGGTCCGGCAAGAATTATTACCCCGTGGACACCGTTTGCTACGCCAACGCGTTGTTCGATCTGAAGGATACGAAGCTGAAAAAAGGCACCATCAAGGTGATCAACCTCAGCTTGGGCGGGAAGGCACCGCTGAGCTACAACGAGCGCGCGGATCTTGACGCCCTGAACGCTCTGGGCGCGGTGATCGTGGCCGCCGCCGGCAATCATGACCTCCCCGATGACTACGCCGGCGTCCTGTATCCTGCGGCTTACGCGGCGACTGTTTCGGTAGGTGCGTATCGCTTGGACCTCAATGCTTCCCCGTATGAGTGGGAGTTTAGTAACTGGGGTGGGACGCTGAGCCAACAAGATTCTCTCTTTCGTGACTCAGTCGATATCTTTGCGCCCGGCCGCAATATTTTAGCGGCCTTGCCCACTTACGGAACGCTCATGCCACTTACTGACAAAGCGTATATGACGGGCACCTCAATGGCGGTGCCCATCGTCGCCGCAGTCATCGCGGCTTACCTTTTGCAAAATACCGGAAAAACTCTCGTGGATATTCTCGCCCTCTTCAACAAATCCCCGAAGTTACTGCCCTTCAATGCTGTGCATCGACTCACCATCGATAACTTTCCCGTTTGCCCGCCCCCAAAGTGAGCGGCGGGGGCCAAGCAATCAGGTTGCTTGGCCCCCGAGCCACGTCTTAGGGCATACCGGCGCGGTCGGTAGGTCCGTCACCTTGACCGCCACCCGGCTTAGTTCCGACATTTTGCCATGCGCCCGGGTGCTGGATTGCGTCCACCAGATCGCTTAGCTTCGATCCCGCCGCGATGCTGACGTAGCACTTGCGAAGTAGATCCAGCGCAGCCTCCCGGATGGCCAATTCCGCACCGTCTCTCAGGGCCTTTTTAAACGCATTCTCATAGGTCTTTTCGACCACCCCGCCCAGCAACTCGCCGAAGGAACGATCCTCCCGTAGCCCCGCAAAGAGGTCCACTTTCTGATTCTCAATCAACTTACGAAGTTGGTTTGCCGTCAATCCGTCCAGATCGGGCAAACCTGGATCAACGGCCTGATCAAAAAGGCTGGCAATGGCGTTTTGGAGATCGACCGGCGGGACGGCCGTTCCATCGAGCCGGAGCTTCAGAATGCTTAAGATCGGGGCGCTCGCTGCACGATCCGTCTCCTTCTTTATCCGTAGGATGAAGTCTCCGAGCTTGGTCGTCGGGTCTCCCATCAGGGCACTCAGTATTTCTTTCCGTTCATCGGGGCTCAAGGTAAGTGGCATAATTCAATTCCTTTACTGTGTCCAATTTACTGTGTCCAATTTGCCCTTTGCGTCATCCGCAAGACCGCCGGGCGGGCGAGGTAGGATTGCTGGTCGTCGAGCGGCCAAGCGGCGGTCATGGTTCGAAACACCGCCGAAGCGGCAGTACGGCTGGCGGCGGCATCGGCGGCGCGCCCTCCAGCCAAATGAATCGCTGCCTCTAAGAGGCGGCAATAAAAAACTTCATTCGCCCGGCGCTTGCTTTGGTAATGCGCCAGAGCGGCCGCATTCGCCGACTGCGCCGCGATAGTGTCGCCGGCTCGCAGATACGCTTCCGCCAGCGCTTGGTTGACGTCGGCGGCACCCTGGGTCTCCCGATTGGTAATCGTGGCTAATACCGCGTTGCACGCGCGGAGGGCCAACCGCGCATTGGACGCGGGATCCTCGGCCAAAATCCAACATCGCCGGATCTCCATGTCCGAACGGTTCGCCTTTCGGCCCTTCTGGTCCGCAGCGGCAGCGACTTCCTCGGCCAAAGCCAATGCGGCACCAGTGTGGCCTTGTGCGGCCAACAAGGCCACCCGCCCACCAAGAACCTGCTCCCGCAATCCGGCGTTCAACTTGCTCGCCGGATCGCGCAATAAATCGTCCGTCAGCCGCAATGCCTCTGGATAATGTCCTAACAAGCGGGCCACATTGGCCAAACTGAGGCGCGCTTGGGCCACCGTCAGCGCCGGCAACTTGGCCGCGCCGGCCTCTTTCAGAATCGCGAGATTGGCGGCCCGTGCCAGAGGAAAGTTTCCCCGCCGCAGGTCCACGTTGGCCTGACTCTCCAAGTTGCGCGACCGCAACACCGCCTCCCAGGGCTGATTCGCCAAAGCAGCCGCTTCGCCATAATATTGCGATGCTCGATCCCAATCGTTGAGTGCGAAATAGGCGTGCCCCAATACCCGCAGTGCCTCCACCTGTTTCAATCGAAAGCTCGTCTTCCCAAAATACGCCTGCGCCTGGCTCGCCATGGCCACCGATTCGGCACCCCGCGACTGCCCCGACAAATCCATCGCCAAACCGAGCCGCGCCGAGGCTGCATAAAATGGCGCGTCGTTACGCTCGGCGATGGCTAATGCTTCACGATGCACTTTTTCGGCCCTCTCATCTTGTACTTGCGAGAGATAGGCCATTCCGAGGTCAATTAGTCCTTGGAAGGCCAACGTTTCCAGGCCCGCCTCACGGGCCCGGGCGACGGCCGCCTCCGCCTTTTGGCTGGCGGCATCGGGTTTCGCGTCGAGCACATCGATGGCGGCTTCCACGAGTTGTGCCCGGATCTCCAGCCATGGGCTACCCGTCTGCTGGCCGCGCTGCCACCCGGCTCGGGCGAACGCCCGCGCTTGTTCAAGCGCATTCAAATCCTTCGCGATATTGGCGCGCACCAGGTCAGCCTCACCCTGACCTTCGGCATTCGCGAAACGGCCGTAAGCCTCTTGAGCGAGCTGCGCATAGCGGTCCGCCGCCGGCCGATCCAGCTTGGCCGCCGCCACCGTCGCCAGCCGCAACAACGCCCCGGCCTGCCCAGGGTCACGCTTCAGTACCTCTTGATAAGCGGCCTGACTCTCCTCCAGGCGCAGTGCCCGTTCCAAAGCGCGCCCTAGATCGAGCTGGCTTTGGGTGGAATCCGACGCGGCCGCACGCCGCTTCAGGATCGGGATGGCGGCATCATAGTCGCGCAACAATAGCAACCGCAGCGCATCGCGTAACAGCCGGGTATCCGTGGAAGGAATCCAGCGGTCGGATATCCGAAGCAAGGTCTCTTGGGCCTTGCGGATCTGGTCCAGTTCCAGGTAAGTCTCGGCCAGGCGCAAGGTGGCGGGCACGAAATTGGGCTGCTGTTGCACCGTCTGCTCCAGCAGGCGGTTTGCCTTCAGATAACTGCCGTCGGCCAGCGCGTTCACGCCTTCGGTGTACATGCGCGCGACGGGCTCCGGCAGCGACGGGGTACGCAGCATCCACCATAAGCCTGCCGCGAGAAGGGCGGCGATCGGTGCCGTCCACTGCAAACCTCTCGAAATGCGCCTTCGCACTGTCGGACGAAAGCCGGGAAGCCGGGTGCGTCTTCCCAGCGCGGCGAGCAGCGATGGCGCATCCTGAAAGCGATCTGCCGGCTCGTATTCCAGGCAGCGCAAGATCACGGCCTCCCACTTGGGGTCCACGCTCGGGTTCACCTCGCGGGGTGCCTTGGGTTTCTCCTTCAGCCGCCGCACGGCAATCTCCAGTGGACTATGGCCGGTGTATGGAGGGGCACCGGTGGCCATTTCGTACATCACGACACCGAAGGAATAAAAGTCCGCCGTCTTACCCGTTACCCGGCCCTCCACCTGCTCCGGAGCCATGTAGGCCGGCGTGCCGGCTCCCCAACCGCTCATCGTCAGCGAAGGATGATCGGATGGCAGGAGTGAACGGGCGAGCCCAAAGTCAGTCACTGCTACGCGGACTTCGCCTTCGCGATTCCGGGCCAAAAAGATATTCGAGCCCTTCAGGTCGCGATGGACGATGCCGGCCTGATGCGCCGCTCCCAACGCCTCGGCAATCTGACGGACAATCGGCGCGGCCTCAGTGAGCGTCAAGGGTGGCCGCCCCCCGAGGTAAGTAGAGAGCGTCTCACCCGCAAGGTACTCCATGGTGAGGAAATCGAGGGCCGTTCCGTTGGAGCGCTGGCCATGCGCCAAGTCAAAAACCCGGCAAACATTGGGGTGCGTCACTTGTCGCGCGAGATTCACTTCACGCCGGAAGCGCGCCAAAACCTGCGGATCGCCGGCAATTTCAGGCCGGATCGTCTTGATCGCGACGCGGCTGCCCAGGGCGCGATCTTCGGCTTCGTAAACCTCACCCATGCCACCTGCGCCCAACCACCGCACAATGACAAAGCGCTCCGCCAGCACTTCCCCCGGCTCCAGTGCCGACATCGCCGACACACGATCGGCGGCACTCCTGATCAATCCGGGAGATACCGCAGCTTGGTCAAGCCACGCGCCTTCGGTGGGCGAAAACCGCACCAGCCGCAATACTTCCTGGCGCACCACCGCATCGTCGCCGCAGCGTTCTCTAACAAACACCGCGCGATCCGCATTAGGCCGTTCGAGCGCCTCAGCAAAGACTTCTTTAACTTGCTCCCATTGTTCGGGACTCATAGCGATGAGCTACTAGCCTAACACCCAGTTCAGCCCAATAACGCCGAAACGGCTCTGGCCGGTTCTACTCCGGTCAGCTTTTGGTCGAGCCCCTGATAGGGGTAGGTGAACCGGGCATGGTCGATGCCGAATAAGTGCAATAGGGTGGCTTGGAAGTCGCGGACGTGGACGGGGTCCTTGACGATGTTGTAGGAGAACTCGTCCGTTTCGCCGTGGACGATACCGCTTTTGACGCCGCCGCCGGCCATCCATAGGCTGAAACAGCGGGGGTGGTGATCGCGGCCGTAACTCGCCGCCGATAACTTACCTTGGGAGTAGACAGTCCGGCCGAACTCGCCGCCCCAGATGACCAATGTGTCATCTAACATGCCGCGCTGCTTCAGATCCTGCACCAGCGCCCAAGCGGCGCGATCCACATCTTGACATTGGCTGGGCAGAATTTCAGGTAACTCGCCGTGGACATCCCAGCCGCGATGATAGATCTGGACAAAGCGCACGCCGCGCTCAGTCAGCCGCCGCGCCATCAGGCAACTATGGGCGAACGTGCCGGGCTTACGCGCGTCTTCGCCGTACATTTCGTAAGTGGCCGTGGTTTCTTTAGATAAGTCACTTAACTCGGGCACGGACGTTTGCATGCGGAAAGCCATCTCATACTGCGAGATGCGGCTTTGCGTTTCGGGGTCGCCCAACTGCTGGAACTGCATCTGGTTCAATTCGCCTAACGAATCCAGCATGCGACGCCGCACTTTGGCGTCAACGCCATCGGGATTGTTAATGAATAATACGGGGTCGGCCCCAGCGCGTAGGGCTACTCCGGCGTACTGTGCCGACAAGAAACCGGCGCTCCATAGCCGCGCCGAAATTGCTTGGACGGGAGCCTTCGGATTCGAGTGCGTCGCATTCAATACGACGAAGGACGGCAATTCCTGATTCATGCTGCCCAACCCATACGAAACCCAGGACCCGATGCAGGGCTTACCCGCATTCATGTTACCGGTCTGAATAAAGGTAATAGCCGGCTCATGATTAATGGCTTCGGTATGCATGGAGCGGACGATGGCTAAGTCATCCACCATCCTGGCCATATTCGGCAGTAACTCCGACACCCACGCGCCGCTCTTTCCGTATTGCGCGAACGTAAATTTGGAAGGCGCAATGGGAAAACGGCTTTGGCCTGAGGTCATCGTCGTAAGTCGTTGGCCTTGACGGATCGAGGCCGGCAAGTCTTTGTCAAACCAATCCACCATGCCGGGTTTGTAATCCAGCAGATCCTGTTGCGGCGGCGCGCCCACCATGTGTAAGTAGATGCAGCGCTTCGCCTTGGCCGCAAAGTGCGGCAGAGTGGCGGATTGGCCCAGGGCCGAGGCGAGAGCCATTCCACCGATACCGCGCGCCCCGCGCCCGAAAAACTGCCGCCGGGTTTCAGCCAAAACTGCTTCATCGGAGGGATGCATTACTTATTCAAAGCCTCATCCAGATTCAAGATATTACTCGCCAGCATAGTCCAGGCGGCAAAGTCCGCTTCGGGCAGCGTGCCATCCGGTTTCGATTCGCCCACGTGAACCAACTTCTTCGCGGCGGCCAAATGGCTTTCATAATGGGCCTGTAAGTCGACATAGGTACGCCGCAGCACGGCCCGCTCGTTGGCCCGAAATGGCCGCGAGAGAACACGGATCGATAAGTAGTCGAGCCGTTGGTCGAAGCCGCCTCCGGCCTGGATCGCCCGTTCTGCCAATTGCCGCGACGATTCCACATATTGCGGATCGTTCATGGTGGCGAGCGCCTGCAAAGGCGTATTGGTCCGTTCGCGCCGCACCGTGCATTGCTCACGGGTGGGCGCATTGAATAAGTCCATTATGGCGGGCGGCGCGCTGCGTTTCCAGAAGGTATATAAGCTACGCCGGTATAGCTTAATTCCTTTGTCGCGCTCATAGAATTTGGTATTACTACCATTCATTGCTACGGTTTCCCACACGCCATCGGGCTGGTAGGGCTTCACGCTGGCTCCCCCCACGACCGGATCTAATAGACCACTGGTGGCCAGCGCGGTATCGCGCAACACTTCGCCGTCCATCCGGAAACGCGGGCCTCGCGACAATAAGCGATTTTCAGGGTCCTTCTTCAATTTCAGCCCGGTAGTTAGAGCTGACTGCTGATAAGTCGAGGACATCACCATTTGTTTGAACAGTTTCTTGACGTCCCAGCCTGACTCGCGGAAGTCGACGGCTAGCCAGTCGAGTAACTCGGGATGGCTGGGTGCCGTGCCTTGCGATCCGAAATCTTCCGACGTTTTCACGAGGCCGGTGCCGAACATCTCCTGCCAGAACCGGTTCACCGTGACTCGCGCCGTCAATGGATTCGCGGGATCCACCAGCCATTTCGCCAGCCCCAACCGGTTCCGCGGGTAGCGCGCATCCATGGGCGGCAACACCCCTGGCACGTTGGGCTCCACTTCTTCACGCGGTGCATCGTACATGCCGCGATAGAGAATATTAGCGACGGGTTTGTGATCTCGCCGCTCTTCCATCACCAAGGTGACTGCGCCGCGCTGACGGATGACCCGGCCCTCAGCGGATAACGCCAGCTGTCGCGCCGATAAAGCGCGATAGTCCGAATCGAGCTGGCTGAGATGATAGAGGTGCAGCGCCTCTTCATTTGAGGCTTTGGTTCGCGTTTCGTCTAACATGGGCCACTGGCTTACCAAGAGCGCATCTTCAGAGGAAAGTACGCGGTTGAAGATTTGAAACTCGGCGATGGCTCCACCTTCAAAACCACGGGTGCCTTCTTTACCGAGTAACAACGGGTTGGCGGTCACGATGTTACCCGTCAGTGCCGTATTCTGGTCGCCGCCGCCTTGCACCGGGATAATTCCACCATTTAGATACAGGGATAATCCCGCCTGTTCTCGCGAACCATCGTAAGCCAGCACTAAGTGGTTCCAACTGCCCTGCTTCATCTGCCGCATATGAGCGGCGCTGATGGTGATCGCCTTGCCGTCGTCACCCGTCATCCGGAACCTGACGACCCGCGCCGCCACCTCGATTAGCCAGCCCGCGCCCTTCTTCCGCGGGTCGTTCTGACTGGCCACGGCGAAGCTGTCTTCGCCCGGGGGAAAGTAGATCCAGGTCGCGATGGAGAAAGGTTGATTAGAAGCAAACACGGCCTGATGGGGCAGCGAAAGAAACGTGCCTTTGTCGAAGTAGACGGCCCGGCGCGCGGCGTTCTCCGCCGGCCCGATTTTTGCGCCCGCTAAGTCCGCGTTCCACAGCGAAAAGACTTGTGCCGCAGGCTCAAGCGGGGTGACGATCGGTGGCCGCGTGGGCGACGCGAGCCAGTGCGCAAAGGCGACGGATCGCGCGGACCGCAGGGCTTCCTTCTGGCTCCGCACGGCCGCCAGTTCCTGGTTCAATGCAAGCCAACGCGAACGATCCTGCTCGCGCGGCACCACGACGACCGGCGGGGTATCGGGAATATTGTCATCCAGCGTATTCTGCGTGGTATTGCGAAAGAACGCCGCCATGGAATAGAAGTCGCGCTGCGAGAGTGGATCGAACTTATGATCATGGCACGTGGCGCAGCCCAGCGTGAGGCCGAGAAACACCGTGCTCGTGGTGTCCACGCGGTCCTTCGCGTAAATGGCTTCGACTTCGTCGGCAATCACTCCGGCTTCATTAGTGGAGATGCCGCAGCGGTGGAAGCCCGTGGCGATCTGTTGATCGAGCGTGCGTTTGGGAAGTAAGTCGCCGGCTATCTGCTCGAC
>JANLPT010000276.1:0-25821 GCA_031367405.1 Bryobacteraceae bacterium | reverse complement strand
GATCGTGGGGTCGGACTCCATGGTGATTGCGCGCGTGCCGGAAGGTGCCAGCATCGGCGAGTTGAGCGTCGGCGGCTCGCCCTGGACTTGCGAGATCGGCATCCAGATTGCCGATAGCCTGCATCCGGTCAGCAGCCCCGCCATTGACGCGCTGGGCAACATCTACGCGACATTCTCTGGCGCGCGCGGCCACAAAACGCCCGTCGCCGTCTACAAGATTGACCTCAACTACAGCGTCCGCCCCTTCGTCACTGACCTGATGAATGCCACCGGCCTCGCCTTCGGTGCCGATGGCGCGCTCTACATTTCCAGCCGTTACGAAGGCATCATCTATCAGGCGTCCGGCAGCGGCGAACTGTCGGTCTATTGCGAGGGCATGGGAACGGCCACGGGCCTCGCTTTTGACCGGCGAGGGAATCTATTTGTGGGCGACCGTTCGGGCACGATCTTCAAGATCAGCCCGGACCGGCAGATTTATGTCTTCGCCACCGTGGAGCCCTCCGTTGCCGCCTATCATCTGGCTTTTGACGAAGACGGCAACCTTTACGTCACCGGGCCCACCACCTCCAGCTTTGACGCCATTCACCGTATCTCGCCCGCCGGCGAGGTGAGCACGTTTTACCGGGGCCTGGGACGGCCGCAGGGCCTCGCCTTTGACGCCGATGGGAACCTTTACTGCTGCTCCTCACTGCGCGGCCGCCGCGGCGTGGTCCGCATTACGCCGGGCGGCGAAGCGGAGCTTTTCCTCTCCGGCCCCAACATTGTGGGTCTCGCCTTTTCGCCATCCCGCGCCATGATTGTCGCCACCAACAACGCCATCTTCCGTGTGGATAGTGGCATCAAGGGCCGTCCCCTGCCATGAACGCGGAAATTATCGCCGTCGGCAGCGAAATGCTCACGCCGCAGCGAATCGATACCAATTCCCTCTACCTTACCGATCAGCTGAATACCTATGGCGTGGAAGTGGTGTTCAAGTGCATCGTCGGCGACGACCGCGCGCTGCTCACCGACACCATCCGGCTGGCGATCTCCCGTTCCGGGATCGTCCTATTGACGGGTGGTTTGGGGCCTACGGAAGACGACCTGACCCGTGATGCCGTGGCCCAGGCTTTGGGCGTCCAGCAGACTTATCAGCCGGAGGTTTTCGAGAACATCGTTGCCATCTTCGCCCGCCTCGGCCGGAAGATTGCCGACAACAACAAGCGGCAAGCCATGCTGATCGATGGGGCGGAATGGCTCGAAAATACGCGCGGCACGGCGCCCGGCCAATGGTTGCGTACCAAACGTGGCGTGATTATTTTGCTGCCTGGTCCGCCGAAGGAACTCACGGCGATGTACGAGCGCGAGGTGCGCGACCGGCTGGTGGCGCTACTGCCCAAGCAAGCCTTGCGGACCCGTTGGTACCGCGTGGCGGGCATGGGTGAAAGCGACCTGGACCAACTGATCGCGCCCGTCTGCACCTGCTACAGCAACCCGGTCACCACGGTGCTGGCCAAGGCCGGCGACATTGAGGTGCATCTGCGGGCCCGTCTCGAAACGGCCGAAGCCGCCGAAAGCCTGGTGGATGAGGTGGGCGTGCAGGTCGAAGCACTGCTGGGCGACCGGATTTATTCGCGCAACGGCGACCCGCTGGAGAAGACGGTGGGACGGATGCTGGTGGAGCGTGGGGCGACGGTGGCGGTGGCGGAGAGCTGCACGGGGGGCCTGCTGGGCGCGCGGCTCACGGATAGTCCCGGTGCCTCCCAATGGTTTCGAGGCGGCTATTTGGTTTATACCTTGGAGATGAAGAAGGCGCTGGTTGGCAAAGAGATCGACGATCCCGTCTGCGAATCTACCGCGGCGCTGTTGGCGGCCGCCGCCGTGGCCCGTTCCGGGGCCACGCACGGAGTGAGCATTACGGGCGTGGCCGGTCCGGATGGAGGCACGGAAGAGAATCCGGTTGGAACCGTCTGGATTGGCGTCGCGTCACACCAAGGTGTTGAGACTCGCCGCTATCGTTTTCCCGGTGACCGGGGGCGCATCCGCACCCTGGCCGCCCAATCCGCCCTCGACCTGCTGCGCCGCCATCTGCTGGCCCAAAAAGGATAGCCCATGCGCTTGATTACTCTGTTGATGGCTTCCGCTTTGCTGCTGCCGGCCCAAGTGAAGCTGAGCGTCAATCAAGTGTTGGGCATGGTGCGGTCGTCAATCAAGCTGAAGCATCCGGATAAGCAGATCGGAGAATATCTGCGCACGGTGCAGCTGACCGAAAAGCTGGACGACCGGACCATTGAGACCCTGCTGGGCGAAGGGATTGGCCCCAAGACTTTAGAGGCGCTCAAAGTGCTCCGTGACGCCACCGAAAATTTCGAAAAGCCGAAGGTGATTCCGCCAAAGGCGGCCGCCCCCGTCATTCCGCCACCGCCTTTGGCGGACGTGAATCGGGTGATCGAAAAGTCCCGGGAGTATGCCCTCGCTTACGATAAGGGCCTGCCCAATTTTCTCTGCATCCAGGTCACCCGGCGCTTCGTCGATCCCGCCGGTTTGGAGCTTTGGAACAAGCTGGACACCGTCACGTCGAAGCTTACCTACTTCGACCATAAAGAGCAGAAGCAAGTGATGTTCGTTAATAATAAGTATGTCGACATGGACTATTCGAAGCTGAGCGGCGGGGCCACGTCGACCGGTGAGTTCGGTAGTTTGATGCGCGAAATCTTTGAACCCGGGACCGAAGCCTTCTTTGGCTGGGAAAAATGGGCGACCTTGCGCGGACGGCTGCACTACGTGATCAATTACCGGGTGTTGCAGAGTAAGTCGAAGTGGACGATCCACCATGGCACCAGTGGCCAGCAAGTTGTGCCAGCCTACCATGGCTTAGTCTATGTCGATAAAGAGTATCTCTCGGTTTCCCGCATCGTGATGGAGGCCGAAGATATTCCGGTGGATTTCCCCGTGCAGATGGCCAAGACGCAGCTCGACTATGACTTTACTGAGATCGGCGGCCAGCCGTTTCTATTGCCTCTGCGCAGCGAGTTACGGATGCGCGATGGCAAGGTGCTCGTGAAGAACGAAGCCGAGTTCCGCACGTACCGGCGTTTCGGCTCCGATAGTTCGATTACTTTCGATGTCAATGAGCCCATCTCCGAAGATAAGTTAAAAGAGACCGCGCCGGTCGTCAAGCGATAAACGCTGGCTACGCACGCCGTTGCCCTGCTTACTACCCACGCCGTAAGCCGTGGGGCACATTCCAAAGCTGTTAGCGCCTCACGGCTTACGGCGTGGGCCAATAAGTCGTTCATGTGACATTAGTCGCTCAGTGCGCGGCCAATGGCTAAAAGGCGAGGCTTTGAGAGCCTCGCCTTTTAATTTATACCGTGATACTTAGGGACGGAAGCCGCTTGGTCCTCCCGTTCCTCGACTTGCTTGCCGCGCGTCATATTTTGTCTTCTGCTCCGCCGTTAGAAGAGCGTAGAATTTGGCGGAAGCCTTGGCTCGGATACCGGCCAATTGGCCTTGCACGGCACCCGTCGCCGCCGCCAGCCGGTCGAGTTCCGCGTCAGACTTATTTGCCTTCACGGCGGCCTGCAGCGCGTCTTGGGCGGCGGTCAGCTGACCTCGCGCCGTATCGGACGCCGTCTCCGCGGCGTCAAAAATAGCTTTGGCCTGGGTCTTTTGGGTATCGGTCAAGGTTAGATAACCGGCCAGATAGTCCAGCGAATTGCCGTTTCCGCGCGGACCCTGCGCCATCACCGGTAAAGCAGCCACGAACATCAGCGTGGCGGTAACTAATCGTCTGTTCATCATCTCTGGTGAACCTCCTGCTGTGTTAAACGCGCCAAGCAGAAAGGCGTTGCGTTTCACCAGGTAAAGGTTTGTTTACCCAATTAAGTCTGGCCGGATCATGTAACCGGCCCGTGGCAGCGTGACGATATACACGGGAACGGCGGGATTGTCCTCCAGCTTACGCCGTAGGCTCGAGACATGCACGTCAACCGTACGCGTGTTATTCGAGCGATAGCCCCAAACTTCGGCGAGTAACTCAGTCCGCGAGATAGCGCAACCTCGCCGCGCGAATAGATATTGGAGTAACATCATCTCCTTGGTAGTGAGATCCACGGGGAGCCGATGCTTGGTGACGCGGGCGCGGAGTAAGTCCACTTCGATCGGCCCCAACTGGTATGACGCGGCGGCCGAAACCCAGCGCGATCGACGCAACTGTGCTTCCACCCTCGCTAGCAGCTCGGCCGGCTCAAAGGGCTTCGTCAGGTAATCGTCGGCACCCAGCCGCAGACAGGTTACTTTATGGTGCGTTTCCGCCCAACCGGACAGGATCAGAATGGGCAATGTGATGCTGCGTTTCCGCAACTTTTCACAGACGCAGAGCCCCGTCTGGCCCGGTAAAGTCAGATCCAGCAGCAGCAAGTCGAAGCCGCCTTGAGCGGCGCGGGCTTCGGCTTCCATTCCGTCGGCGACACGGGTTACCCAATAGCCATCGGCCATCAAGGTGCCGGTGAGCACCGAGGCCAGTTGGGAATCGTCTTCGGCCAGGAGAATGCGACCTCTAAATAGCTCGTCCACAAGGGTTTGGACGCGCCCGGTGCCACGCCGAGCGTTAAGCCGCCGACAACTCTGGGTTAAGAACGTAAAGAACCAGGCTGATTCGACAACTATTCAGCCGCCGCGCGCGTTATCTCTCTAACGGAACAAGTGATGCAAAACAAGCTAAAATTCGCACAAAACTTCTCGGGTGAGCGTTGGTTCCCGCTGGGCATTGGCCTGGGTGTCGTCCTCGCCATTGGTCTGCTGGCCAACTCGGTATCGACTTACGTCTTCGTTTCGCAGCGGGTGCAGGTGGATCAATTGCGCCGCGACTTGGCCGATCAGGTGGCGCTGCTCGACGCTGACCTCCAAAAGACTGCCAATCAAACTCAACTGGCGGCCGTTCTCTCTCGCGCCCAGGCCCGGGCGGGCGAACGCTTGGCCTGGATCGAATTGCGCGATACGTCCGGCGCCGTCCTCGGCCGCACCGGGCTGAATGTTCCGCAGTCCTTCACCGCAGCCCAAGTACGTGCTCAAATGCGGGCCCGGAAATCGACGTTTACGACCCGTGCCACGGTCCAAGGCGAGATGGTGGTGGAAGCGTTTCTGCTGCGACTGCCCGCCGCCCAACCAACCTTGAACCAACGCGTGAGCTTCGTGTTAACCGCGACGCCGGTTCCGTCAACGCGGGGCGCGCGCGCGCCCGTCCGTGCACCGATGGCCATCCTGGAGGTTGGCGCTCCGATGGATGCCGCGCTCGACCGCCTTTGGCCTCTTCGGACGAACTTATTGATTAACTGTTCGGGTGCTCTCGCGTTGCTCGCCACCCTCCTGGTGATCCGGGCCCGCTTCCGCTCTTATCTCGCCGGCCAACGTCTGGGGCAAGACGTGGAACTCGCCCGCCGCGTGCAGCAGGACTTGCTGCCGACGCCGCTTGACATTTCCGCCACCTTCGACCTCGCCGCCGACTTTCAGCCTGCCGCGCACCTGGGTGGCGACTTCTACGATGCCTTTCCGGTGGCCGGCGGCGGAGCTGCCTTCGTGCTGGGGGACGTCTCCGGCAAAGGAATTCCGGCGGCCTTACTTACGGGCGTGATCCACGGCGCGGTCCGCTCAAGCGCTTGGACCGAGGGCCACCGCCAACATCAACAGGCCACCGAACGGCTCAATCGCCTCTTGAGTGAGCGCGCCTCCGCCGAGCGCTTTGCCAGCCTCTTTTGGGGTTACATTGAAGGCAGCGCATTGCGTTACATCAACGCCGGCCACTTAGCGCCGATCCTGGCGCGCGCCAATCGTCCGGCTTGTCTGCGTTTAGATGAAGGCGGGCCGGTGCTGGGCCTCTTGCCTGCAGCCAAGTTCCAAACTGGCTCCGTCGAGCTGGAGCCCGGCGACTTACTGGTGCTCTATTCCGATGGTCTTGTCGAAGCCGCCAATCAGCACGACGAACATTTCGGTGAGGAGCGAGTGCAGGCGCTGGTCGCCCAGTATCGCCATCTTACGGCCACGCAGATTCGCGACCGCATCATTCGCGCGGCCCAGGCCTTCACGGGTAACGCGGAACTCGAAGACGACCGCACTTTGCTGGTGCTGCGGTACACCGGCGTGGCGGCCAAGTCTCAAATCGCTGACGCGCTCGAAACGCTGCACGCCTAAGGCTGCGCTATCGCTCTCAGCGCTGCACCATTGATTTTTGTAACTGATTCTTGTAACCACCGGACCTGTTCAGGGGTCTCGGGGACAGTAAGTCCCCGAGCGGAGGTTACCGCGTCGATAGCTAAGTCCGGTGTACTTCCGGTACTCATTAGAACGGCGGCCGCAATCATGCCTGACCGCCCAATTCCTTGACGGCAATGGATGGCCACATTCTTTCCGTTTTCGAGCGCGTTGGCGATGGTCTTCAGTAGCGGCACCGTCTCATGGATTGAGCTCGGCACTCCCCGATCAACGACGGGAAACGAAATGAACTGAATGCCATTCCGCTCTGCCGCATCACGTTCGCCGGCCAAGTTTAACTGCGCCTCTTCTTCCGGTTCTAGCAGAGAAACAACGACATCCACGCCCGCGCGGCACCAAGCGCGCGCTTCGTCGTCGAGCCAGTCCCCGCCGCGTGGCCGCAACGCGATTGCGAGGCGGCCCGGTCCGGTGCTTGGTATCCAGAATAGATCCCGGTTCATGATTCCTTTTCTATTATCTCTCGCGGCAATCCGTTCACATCCGCGTCTCGTTCGATCAATATCTGAATTCGATGGTGACCGTCCAGTAATGTGTCATCGGGCCGCGCCGTTGACCGCCACCCTATCCCCGGTACTTGCGTAATTCTAATTTGGCCACCGCTTCGCGATGCACCTCGTCCGGGCCATCGACAATGCGCAGCGTGCGGGCATTGGCCCATTGCCAGGCTAAGTCCGAATCCTGACAGACACCCAATGCCCCGTGGGCTTGTATTGCGCGATCGAGGACGGCAAGACACACGCGGGGTGCTACCACCTTGATCATGGCGATCTCCGCGCGGGCCGCTTTGTTGCCCACCGTGTCCATCATGTAGGCGGCGTTCAACGTTAGTAAGCGCGCTTGCTCAATCTCCATTCTGGAATTGGCGATGTCTGCCATGATCGATCCTTGCTCGGCTAACTTCTTGCCGAAGGCGACACGGCTTTCGACGCGTTTGCACATCGTTTCCAGCGCCCGTTCCGCCACGCCGATCGCCCGCATGCAATGGTGAATGCGGCCGGGCCCCAAGCGCCCTTGCGCAATCTCAAAGCCGCGGCCCTCTCCCAGTAACAAATGGTCCACCGGAACCCGCACTCGGTCATAGTGAATCTGCGCGTGGCCGTGCGGCGCATGGTCGTAACCAAAGACGTGTAACATGCGCTCAATCTTCACGCCCGCTGTTTCGAGCGGCACCAGGATCATGCTCTGTTGCTGATGGCGTTCGGCTGAAGGATCCGTCTTGCCCATGACGATGGCGATCTTACAGCGCGGGTCGCCGGCACCGGAACTCCACCACTTACGTCCGTCCACGACGTAATGGTCGCCGTCGCGGGTAATACTCAGCCGGATGTTAGTCGCATCTGAGCTGGCGACATCGGGTTCCGTCATCGAGAAGCAGCTACGAATTTCGCCTTCGAGTAAGGGTCGCAGCCAACGCTGCTTATGCTCCTCCGTGCCATAACGAGCCAGTACTTCCATGTTGCCGGTGTCCGGCGCGGAGCAGTTAAATACTTCCGGGCCCATGGGCGAGCGGCCCATAATTTCGCAGAGCGGCGCATATTCCAAGTTAGTCAGTCCGGCACCATGGCTACTATGGGGTAGAAACAAATTCCACAAGCCGGCGGCGCGCGCGTGGGGCTTCAGATCTTCCATGATCTGGATCGTCTTCCAACGGTCTCCCGTATTTACTTGATCCCAATAGAGCGGCTCATTGGGATAAACATGTTCGTCCATGAATTGCGTGAGGCGCGCGCGGAGTTCATTGACTTTGGGAGTGTAGGCAAATTGCATGCGGGTATCCTATCGAAATGTATGATGCCGTGGATCGGCCAAATGGCCGACAGTGTTGAAATTGAATAGCGACAAGTCGTCTGGCCGGTGACGCACGGTGGAGACGGACGAATTGAGTAAGCTGCCGGCGAGGCGCATGGCATCGCGCGGCTCTAAACCCAGCACCCTGGCCATGGCGATCCCGACCGGAGTGGCAGACGTGAAGACCATGATGCTGCCGCGCCCGGCCTGGGCAATGAGCCGCTCGAACGCGCCGCCGATGCGGCCTTGAAACTCGATCCAGCTTTCGGTCGATTTCACGGGGAAACGACCTTCCATCCAGGCCCGGATCACCGCCACATCGCCCGCCGTCCACTTCCGGTGTACAGGGTGCAAGGGATCGTCCATCACCAAATCCATTTGTGCGAGATGTTCGCGAAATTCAGGATCTTCGGCGGCCAGATGCGGTGCAAGTTCCCGGTAGACCGCTTCCAAATCAAACTCGTTCCAAGCCGGATCGACTTCGATCAAGGGGAAAGCGATTTGGCTGGCGCGGAACATCGCTTCCACCACCCGGGCCGTTTCGATCTGCCGCTTCAAGCCGCCCGATACCACGCGGGTTAACTCGAGATTTTGATTTTGCAGATGCTTGCCGAGCCGGCGGGCCTGGTCGACGCCCAATTCGCTCAGGCTGTCGTATTCGATTCGGGTGCCCGCCTGCCCATGGCGCACCAGATGCAGCCAGCTCAACTCGTTCGCTCCATCTGTTGATGGGCTAAGTCACCCAAGCGCCGCACCGACTCGCCAAAGCGGGCGAATCGCTGGTCCTGCGTCTGCCCGTGTATGTAGCGAAAGTAAATCTGCTGGAGAATCACCGCGATCTTCATCAATCCTAGCGTCTCATGCCAGGGCAAATGCCGCAGATCGCGTCCCGTGCGTTCTCCGTAACGCCCAATGAACTGTTCGCGAGTCAACCAGCCATCCGGACCAGGCGCGCTGACCCCATGCGCTCCGCCCACTCGCCAGTAGGCCAGCGACATCCCCAAATCGACGAGCGGTTCTCCGATCGTCGTCATCTCCCAATCGAGCACCGCTTCGACGCGCGGCTCATCGAGAGCGAAGAGCAAGTTGTCGAGCTTATAGTCGTTGTGAACTACGCCGGGCGTTCCTTCAGGCGGGGTGGCGCGGTTGAGAAACGCGACCACCTCATCGAGCTTTGGCACGGGCTCAGTCTTGGCCCGTTCCCAACGCTCGGTCCAGCCCTTCACCTGCCGCTCGACGAAGCCGGCGGGCTTGCCCAACTCGATGAGTCCCGATGATGCCAGGTCGATGGAGTGTAAGTCGACCAGCGTATCGACGACGGCTTGGCTCATGGCCTGGCCCTCGCTGGTAATTTCGCGCGCCTCGCGGTAGTTTCGCCCGCGCCGGCGCTCCATTAGGTAGAATGCGGCTCCAATTAACGCTGGGTCCGTACAGCAATGCAGCACGCGGGGGGCTTTGCTGAACACGGGCGCTAAAGCCGCGAGCACGCGATATTCCCGCGCCATATCGTGAGCTTTTGGCGGGACGGGGCCCAACGGAGCCCGCCGCAACACGTACTCTTGCCCCGGCGTCTTCAATAGATACGTGAGGTTCGAATGGCCGCCCGCGAACTGCTCCACCTGGAGCGAACCCCGGAATCCTTCAACGTGGCCGGCCAAGTAGGCCGCGAGCGGCGCTTCGGCCAACTCCTCCCCCGGGCGCATGGCAATTGTTTCTGGCACGAATGGACGAGGTTATCATAAGGTCTGTATGGAACACGTTGGATATGAGCTGAAGGACGGCATTGCGGTCGTCACCATGCGGCGCGGCAAGTCGAATCCGCTCAACCAGGCCATGGTCGCCGAGCTTCTCGCCGCTGTCGACCAAGCCGCGGCTGCACCTGACGTGCGCGCTTTCGTCCTCGCGAGCGATCGTCCGCGTTTCTTCTCGCCAGGCTTCGATGTCACGGAGGTGTTCACTTACAATCGCGAGCAAATCAGCACTTTCTTAAATCAATTCGCGCTTTTGATGGACCATTTGCAATGGATGCCTAAGCCCACCGTCGCAGCCCTCAGCGGACACACCTATGCTGGCGGGGCCCTCACCGCACTCTGCACGGACTTCCGCGTGATGGCCGACTCGCCGGACTATGGCTTCGCTTTGACCGAAGTGAATATCGGCGTCCGGCTCCCGGCCAGTGTTTTCCTGTTGCTTTCTACGGCCGCCGGCGTGCCACTGGCCCGCCGCGCCTTCCTCACCGGCGACGCTATTCGCCCGGCCGCAGGGTTGGCGGCGGGGCTGTTTCATACTTTGTGCCCTGAAGCGGAGGTGCCTACACAAGCTATCGCTCTCGCGACTTACTTGGCCTCGAAGCCCCCCTCCACTTACGCGGCGATCAAGGAAAAAGTCCTGTTCACGGCCGGCCATCGGCGGCTGGACCCTTCGAGCAACTGGATTGATCCGGAAGCTTGGTTCACCCCCGAGGCCGAACAAATGAAACGCCAATTGGCGGAGAAGCTGAAGCGCTGATTTACCGTGAGAGGCGCAATCCATCAACTATGGCCGATCCTGCGGCAAACGTTTTATTCCTGGAACTACCATGATGCCCCGAGGTTGGGTGCGGCGTTGGCATTTTATACGATCTTGTCGATGGCCCCACTGGTGATTTTGGTGGTGGCGCTGGCCGCCATGGTTTTTGGGCATTCGACGGCGCAGGATCAGATCCTTGGTGAAGTGCGCGATCTGATTGGCCAAGCGGGGGCCGATGCGGTGAAGAACACGATCGAGCATGCGCGGGAGCCGGCGTCCGGTTTCTTCGCCACGGCCGTGGGTGTGGTCACGCTGTTTTTCGGCGCTTCGGGCGTCTTCATCGAACTTCGCTCCGCTCTTAATACAATTTGGGAAGTGAAGATGCCCGATGAGGGCGGTGTGTTGGGGTTGATTAAGCAACGCTTCTTCTCTTTCGGCATGGTGTTGGCGATTGGATTTCTCCTGTTGGTTTCGTTGCTGTTGAGTGCCGCCCTGGCTGCGGCCGGTCTATTCTTCAGCGAGTTGCTGCCGATGCCGGAATCTGCGCTGGGCGCGGTGAATTTTCTGGTCTCCTTCGCGGCGACGGCGGTGCTGTTCGCCCTGATCTTCAAGTATGTGCCGGACAAGTCAATTGCTTGGCGCGAAGTGCGAATGGGTGCCGTTGCGACCGCGTTCCTGTTCACGATCGGCAAAGCGCTGATCGGGCTGTATCTGGGAAAGGCCAGTGTTGGTTCCGCCTATGGTGCCGCTGGATCCTTGATTGTGGTGATCGTGTGGGTATACTACTCCTCCCAAATATTCTTCTTCGGAGCAGAATTTACGCACCAGTTGGCTAAACGTCAATCCCCCCCCACACGCTCGTAACTCATTCATTCCATGAAAATGGGGTCGCAGCACCACCGACCCCAGGCAGCTGATTATGAGGGGAGCGTGGGGGTAGGGAAATTCGCGTTTGGGGGGAGTTCGGGCTTGAGTCTCATTGATGGGCAGGGCGTCGATGTCGGCGCGCCAAGCCACTGCATGTGGAGGAAGTCACGCCGGCAGTCCACCATCTTGGCGTGCAGGTTAGCCACCGGTTTCGCGATCCGGGCATCGCAGGATGCACGGGGCGTTTGCGCGGACAAAGCAAGCGAGAAATGCTGTTATTGTGCGCTTCAACCGCCACGGGGCACAAGGCGCGCTTCGAGTAAATCGATCTCGCGTTCGATCTCGCGCATGGCTTCGTCGCCGATCTTTTGCTGCGTCCGCAGCTTCAGAATGGCTTCGCGCTCCACCCGGGCCAGTTCCCACCAGAGGCGCTGTTCGGCCAACGAAACGAACGCGCCCGGATTCTCCGGATCATCGTGGCCGGTCTCGGCGCTGAGCCGTTCCCGTAAGCCGCTCAGACGGTCTTCGAAGTAAATCCGCACGCGTTGAAGCGTGGCCGCTGGAACCTGCGCCTCTTGTTCGAACAGAGCGATGCGGTCGACCACCCGTTCGCTGGCGTGGATACGGGCCAGCAGCGTTTCTTCCTCGCTCGAACGATCGGCTTCCAAGCCGAGCCAGCAAATCAGCGGGCGCAAGGTGAAGCCCTGCAGCAGCAGCGTCACCAGAATGACGATGAAGGTGAGGAACAGAATCAGGCTGCGATAGGGGAAGGGCAGTCCCCCGTGCGTTTCGATGGGTAACGAGAGGGCGGCGGCCAAGCTGACGACGCCGCGAAACCCCGTCCAGCCAACGACGAGTAAGCCTTCGTTGAGGGGCACCTGTTCTAACGGCGAGAGTGGAAAGGATTTCCACTTCCGGGTCGCGGATCCAGGGATAGATCCTGATGTACAGCCAACCGATCCCGAGTCCGATTGCCGTACCTCCGATCGTCACCCATGCCAAAGTGAGGGACGCTTCGGTGGAGGAAAACGTGCCGGTGACAATGGCCGCCACGGAGAAGCGATAAAGCACCAGCGCCGAAGCATCGTTCACGAGGCTCTCGCCTTCGAGGATTTGCACGATGCGGCGCGGTAGCCGCAGGCCCCGCATCACGGAGGTGGCGGCGGCGGCGTCCGGCGGCGAGATGATCGCGCCCAGCGTGAGCCCGGCGGCCCAGGCCAAAGAACTCTTCGACGGGATTCATGGCTGAATCCTTGGCGGAACCCTTGGCTGATTCCATGGCATTGGCCGGTCACCGCCGCGTTGTTCGAGGATGATGGGCCGCGGCGAAACAAAGCAATCCGGCAAGGGTTTGACGGCGTAGAAATTTAGACCGTAACGCCAGCGCCGCTCCATGTTGCCCATGCAGATTTCTGTGCGCCGCCCCGCAATGCCACGCCACAATGGGCGCGCGGAGACTTGTTGCTCCAAGCGCGGAAAGGCTTCCTTCTTCAAATAAGCAATGCCGGCCACCGAACCAATCGCCAACAACCAGACGGCGGCCTCGCGAGAGGTGGAATATTCATGCCGGAAGACGAGGCCCGCGCCGACGGCGCCGATGGCCAGGTAGCGCCACGGCAGTTGCGAAAAGTTGGCATGGCTGAGCCCGTCGGCCAGCGCGGTCGGGAGCACTTCGGCCACTAGCGGCACCAGCCCCAACAGCAGTGCGCCGGCGATCAGGGCCAGATAAGCCCGGTCGACTTCGGCCAGCGCCAACCCCGTTAGAATGGCGGCGGCTGGAAGCAATGGCAGCAAGTAGCCCGGAAGTTTGTTGGTGGCCAGCGAGAAGAAAAGCAATGTCCAAAGCAGCCAGGCGACGATGTATTGCCGGGGCACGTCTTTTAACGAATCGCGCCGGATGGCCAGCAAAAGAGCTGGCGACCAAGGGAAAAGTGCCGCCACGAATACGGGGACGTAGAACCAGAAGGGACGCCCGTGCTTGAGGGCGTCATCGGTGAAACGGGAAAAATGATGCCGGATGATGAAGACGTCAATGAAGAGCCAGCCGTTGGCCGCGTAGCAGGCGGCGTACCAGGGTAGGGCGACGATCGATGCGGCCAGGATGGGCTTCCACATCTCGCCGAGCCGGTTGCGCGCGAACCACAATGCCGGTAACGCGAGCACCAACGGCACCAGGCCTTTGGCGAGCACGGCGAAGCCCAGGCAGGCTCCGGCCAGCCATAACAGGCGGGGCGCGCCGCCACTGAGCCATTCAAGAAACAGCAGCATCGCCGCGCCAAAGAACGCGGCGAGTGGCAAGTCAGTGACGGCGAAGTGCGAGTAAGCCACCCATCCTGCTGACGTCGCCAAGACGGCCGTCGCGAAACGCGCGGGCAATTCGCCGAAGAGCTTGCGGACGCGGAAATAGAAGAAGATCGCGAAGGCGAGACTCAACAGCGCGACAGGCAACCGGGGAGCGAGTTCGCCCGGCAGCCCGAGTTTGTTGCCTACGGCGATCATCCAATAAAGCAAGGCCGGCTTCTCGAACCATTCGTTGCCCCACAATCGCGGCGTTACCCAGTCGCCTGACTGCGCCATCTGCCGGCCAATTGAGGCATACCGGGGTTCATCGGGCTCAATCATGCCCACGCCCGCCAGTTGATGGAAATAGAGAGCGTAGATCACCGGCAAGGCCAGCAGTGTCACGAGGATCGAACGGACGCGGGAAGGCAAACCATCAGTATACAGACGCTAAACTGAAAGCCATGCTTCTGGTTCTCATGTTTGCCATGCTGGCGGTGGATTGCCGCTGTGACCCCGCGCAACCCGCCACGATGGCAGAGCGCCAGTGCAGCCTCTGCGGCGTCGCCGAAAAGCAGCCAGCGGACGTGCCGGTCTTCATCGTCAAGGACATCAATCCGCGCAAGCCGAATCGTTGGCTGGCGCTGCCACGGGCTCACGGCGCGGCCGCCCACCATCTGCACGAGATGACCGCTGCCGCGCGCACCGAGCTATGGACGGTGGCCATTGCCAGGAGCCGCGAGATCTTCGGTGACCAGTGGGGCGTGGCCTACAACGGCGAGCAGGTGCGCACGCAATGCCACACCCATATTCACTTGGGCCGCTTTAATCCGCTGGCGGAGCAATCGAAGGGTTTCATCGTGATTAGCCGGCTCAGCGACATTCCCGCGCCGCCCGGTGCCGGCATCTGGATTCATCCGGTGGGCAAGAAAATGCACGTCCACACCGGTGAGCAGACGGTGGAGACGGTGCTCGTGCGCTGACTCCTTTACACTGGTGAAGATGCCTCGTTTGAGATTCTTGCTTCTTCCCCTACTCTTGCTCGCTGGCGCTCCCGCCGGTGCCCAACGCAGCGTCCACGGTACGGCTGAGATCAAGCTGGCGCTCGACCGCTTGAACGTCCTGGGCAGCGTGCTGATGGTGGCCGCCCATCCCGATGACGAAAACACCGCTTTGCTGGCCTATCTGGCGCGCGGCAAGAAGTACCGCACGGCTTATTTGTCGCTTACTCGCGGCGAAGGAGGCCAGAATCTGATTGGCGCCGAACAGGGCGACGAGATCGGCATCATTCGCACGCAAGAGCTGCTGGCCGCCCGCAAGATCGATGGCAGCGAGCAGTTCTTCTCCCGCGCCGTCGACTTCGGATTCTCCAAGAGCGCCGACGAAACCCTGGCCAAATGGGGTCGCGACCAGATTCTGGCGGACACCGTTTTCGCCATTCGCCGTTTTCGTCCCGACGTCATCATTACGCGCTTCTCCGGCACGCCGCGCGATGGCCACGGCCAGCATCAGGCCTCGGCCTTGTTGGGCAAAGAGGGCTTCAGTGTGGCGGCTGACGCCAGCCGTTTCCCTGAGCAATTAAAGCTCGTACAGCCTTGGCAAGCCAAGCGGCTCATGTTTAATCTTTTCTCGTTCCGGCCGCAGGACGAAGCCGAGAATGCCAAGATTGTGAATAAGGTGGAGATCGATACCGGGGAGTACGATCCGGTGCTGGGATTTTCTTACAACGAAATCGCCGGGGCCAGCCGCAGCCAGCATAAGAGCCAGGGCATGGGTTCGGCGGAGCGCAAGGGGTCCAGCAAGAATCAGCTGATCAACATCGGTGGCGACGCGGCCCAAGACGATCTTTTCAGCGGCATCGATACCAGTTGGAACCGGGTGCCCAACGGCGCGCCGATTGGCGTTTTGCTGCGTCGCGCGGCCGATAGCTTTAAGCCTGAGAATCCCGCGCTCACCGTGCCGCTGTTACTTGAAGCCCGTCAGTCGATGGCGGCTAACCATGATCCTTGGGCGGCACGCAAACTGATTGAGCTTGACGAGACGATCGCCCTCTGCGCCGGCATCTACGTTGACTTACTGGCCGATCGCGAACAGGCCACACCCGGTTCTACGATCAAGATCACCGCGAATGCCATCGTGCGCTCCAAGCTCGACGTGCAGTGGAAGAGCGTCTCGTTTAGCAGCAGCGGCTTGAATTTGCCGAAGTTCGCCGGTGGCAAGCTGCCGTATAACCAGAATCTTTCGCACGGCGGTGAATGGACCCTTGACCCCAAGATTCCCGTCAGCCAGCCCTACTGGCTGGTGCAGCCCAAGACCATGGGCGGTGGCCTTTATACCGTGCCCGATGCGGCCAAAGTCGGCAACCCGGAAAATGATCCGGTGCTGACGGCCAAGTTTATCTTCAGCGCCAATGGCACCGAGTTTACGGTGGAGCGTCCGGTGCAGTATCGCTTCGTCGATCGGGCCGAGGGCGAACTGACGCGCAATTTGATTGTCGTGCCGCCGGTGGCTTTGCGGGTGACGGACGCGGTGGTGGTGTTCGCCGATACGAAACCCAAGGCCATTATCGTCGAGGTGCGCGCGAACGTGCCGAAAGCGTCCGGGAAGGTAAGCCTGCCGGTGCCGGAAGGATGGCTGAGCGCGCCGCCCTCCATTGACTTCGCGCTTACTGAACGCGGCGAATTAACCACGCTGTCATTCGCCGTCCGGCCGCCATCGGCGGACGCCCGGCTGGTGCTGAAAGCGGTCGCCACCATTGACGGGGCGCAGGCTACATCCGGCATGGAGACCATTCGCTACCCGCACTTCGCTCCGCAGAGCCTGTTTCCCCCCGCCTCGGCGGTTCTCTTGCGCGCGGACGTCCGCTCGACGGCGAAACGAGTCGGCTATATCATGGGGGCGGGTGACGAAGTGCCGGCGGCCATCAAGCAACTTGGTGCGGACGTGACTTTGCTGACCGAAGCCCAGTTAGCAACTGCTTCACTGGCTAGTTATGACGCCATCGTCACCGGTATTCGCGCTTACAATGGCCGGCCCGACTTACGCGCTAATCATAACCGGCTGATGGACTATGTGAAGCAAGGCGGGACAGTAGTGGTGCAATATAACGTTAGCGAACGAGGCGGCTTTGGCGGCCCCCCTCGCAACGACTTAGCGCATGTCGGACCTTATCCCCTCACGATCGGTGGCGACCGCGTAACTGTCGAAGAAGCGCCCATTGAGTTTCCCAATCCTCAGGACTCGCTCCTGAATGTTCCCAATAAGATCACCGATGCCGACTTTCTGGGATGGGTGCAGGAGCGCGGACTCTATTTCCCCTCGGAATGGGATCCGCAATACGAGAGTCTTTTTGCGAGCCATGATCCGGGCGAGAAGCTTTCAAAGAGCGCGACGCTAGTGGCCCGCTATGGCAAAGGTACTTACATTTACACGCCGATGGCCTGGTTCCGGCAGCTTCCCGCTGGTGTACCGGGCGCCTACCGGATCTTCGCTAACTTCTTGAGTGCGCGTCCGCTGGGAGCCAAGTAACTTGCCGGTACCGCCAGACGAGCCGCCTCCCTTCCTGGGTACTTGGCCGCGCGTCTATCGCGCCATCGTGATGTACTTAGTGGCGGTGATTGTCCTCTTCTGGATCTTTAAGCGGAGTTTTACACCTTGAAGACTCTGGACTGGGTTGTACTTTTTTCGACGCTCATCGCGATCATTAGTTACGGCCTTTATAAAGCTCGAGGCCAGCAAACCACCAGCAGCTACTTACTCGCCGGGCGCACCATGCCCTGGTATGCGATGGCTTTATCGATCATGGCGACGCAGGCCAGCGCCATCACTTTCATCTCCACCACGGGCCAGGCTTACGTGGATGGCATGCGCTTCGTGCAGTACTACTTTGGACTGCCGCTGGCTATGATCCTGATCTCGATCACCGCCGTGCCGTTGTTTCACCGGGCTAATGTTTATACGGCCTATGAATTCCTCGAGAAACGCTTCGACGCCCGCGTCCGAGCGCTTGTGAGTTGTGTTTTTCTAGTCCAGCGCGGACTCGGCGTTGGCATGGCCCTTTATGCCCCCGCCGTCGTGCTGACCGTAATCCTGGGTTGGAGCGAGCAGTGGACCATCCTCTTGATGGGCTGCGTCGCTATTCTTTATACGGTACTCGGCGGCATCAAGGCCGTCACCTGGACCGACTTCCAGCAGATGTTCGTCATGACCTTCGGTATGGTGATTGCTTTCGGGACAGCAATTTCGCTGCTGCCCCCCGGGGTCGGCTTCACTGATGCGTTACGGGTGGCGGGCGCGGCTGGAAAAGTGAATCCAGTTACTTTCAATTTCGACTTCAACGATCGTTACAACCTATTCAGCGGACTTATCGGTGGCATGTTTCTGGCGCTGGCTTACTTTGGTTGCGACCAAAGCCAAGTGCAACGTTATTTGACCGGTAAGTCGATTACCCAAAGCCGATTGAGCTTACTCTTCAATGCCGTCGCCAAGATCCCCATGCAGTTCTTTATCCTGCTGACCGGGGTGATGGTGTTCGCTTTCTATACCTTTGAGCCGCCGCCGGTGCTGTTCCATGGCGAGAAATTGCAAGCTCTGCGCGCGACGCCCGGTTTCGCGCGCATCGAAAGCGAGTATCAAGAGAAATGGCAAGCCCGCCGCCGGGCGGCCGAGCAGATGCTGCAAACTGAGACGCCGGAAACCGTGGCTCGCTTCCGGGAGGCGCACCGGGCGGCGGAACAAGTCCGCAAGGAAGCTCTGGTAGCCGCGAAAGCGACCGACACCAATTACATTTTTCTCAGCTTCGTGACACGTTACTTGCCGGCGGGCGTAGTCGGATTAGTGATGGCCGTGATCTTCGGAGCCGCGATGTCGGTGATCGCGGGCGAGATCAATTCGCTCGCCACCGTCAGCGTCATTGACTTATACCAGCGATTCTGGCGGCCCAAAGCCACCGATGCCCACCTGATGTGGGCCTCCCGTTTCTTTACTCTATTTTGGGGCCTCTACGCCGTGGGGACTGCCAATTTAGGTAAGAATTTCAATCTCTCTCTCATTGAAGCGGTGAACTTACTCGGCTCCTTGTTCTATGGCGGCTTACTCGGTGTATTCGTGCTGGCTTTCTACGTGAAGCACGTCACCGCCGGGCCTGCTTTTTGGGGTGTCATCTGCGGCGAGATCGCCATCTTCGCTGCGGCCAAGTTCACCGATGTGGCATTCCTTTGGTGGAACGTCATTGGTTGCGTGGTCGTGATCCTGAGTGCGATCATGCTCCAAGCCCTGCGGGGGCGTGAGCCAGCCGTCAGCTAAGGGTTTGTCGCCGGCGGCCGATATGCCTTCGTGTATGGTGCTTCTCCGGAACCTTCGTGACAGTTTCGCCGGCTTGCGGGCCTCCCGTGGGGACTATAAACTCGCCGAGACTCTGTTGAAGGCGATTCGCGAACATGCCGTTCAAGGATATCCGCCGGATCGCGAACGCTTCCGGTCGCTGGTGGCCGAGTTGAACCGGCGGATGGTGAGTAACGATGACGATCCGGAACTGATGATGATCGCCGGTGCCGCCCAGCAGGCTTTGCAGCTGTATTCTTCCGAGACGAACGCCTTCTGGCACAGCCAGACGGCTGATTTGCAGGGCATTGTTAGCTCCATCACCTCGGCGTTAGCCCAATTCGGCGATCGGCATTCGCAGGCGGCCGAGCGATTGATGACGCTGGAACACTCCCTCGAAGCGATCGCCGGAATCGATGACTTGCGGGTCGTCCGCCAGAAAATCGAGGAGTGCGTCACCGCGCTAAGAATCGAGCACCAGCATCAAAGGGAAACGCAAAAACTGGTCAGCCAAAGCTTGCCCGCCAAACCAGGCGCGCGCCAAGCCGATCTGGTCACAGGGCTGGAGACCCGTCAGTCCGCAGAGGTTAAAATCGCCGAGAGCCTGCGGCATGACTCCGAAGGCGTCCATCTCGCACTCTTCGTCGTGCATCGGATCCGGCAGATCAATTCGCGCTATGGTCACGCCGTGGGCGATGAGATGTTGAAGACCGTCCTGCGGCACATCGCGGCCAACCTCCATCCGAAGGACCAGATCTTCCGCTGGAGCGGCCCCGCGTTCCTCGCGCTGGTGCGGCGTGACGAAACCCCGGACGCGGTGACGCACGAAATGCGGCGCATCGCCTCTTATAAGATCGACAGAGAACTCGAGATCCGGGACCGGGGCGTGATGGTCCAGCTTTCCGCTTCCGTGTGCCTCATCGCCTTGAAGTCAACTTCGCAATTCGCCGTAGTCAGCGCCGAGCTGGACCATTTCGTGTCTTCGCATCTGGAACGCTAGGGCTGGACGAAACGAACCGGCTCAATCCACGATGGCTTGCGTCGCCGCGTTCTGAAACTCCGGCCTGATGTTGAGGTGGGCGTAGGGCAGCAGTTGGATCATCATGATGCCGATCATTTGTTCCTTCGGATCGATCCAGAAGAAGGTGCCATATGCCCCACCCCAGCCGTAGCTGCCGTGGGAGCCGAGCAGCGCCGCTTCGCCGGTATGCTCGCGGACACGGAAGCCCAGGCCGAAACGGTAGCCCTGCAAGGTCTCTTGCCACATGGGAATGCGGCCAATGTGATTGGCCGTCATCAGCTCGATCGTCTTGCGGCTCACCAGCCGCCTGCCGTCGAGCACACCGCCGTTCAGCAGCATTTGGCAGAAGCGCAGATAGTCCTCGGCGGTGCCGGCCAAGCCTCCCGCACCCATGTAGAACTTGCCGCCGCGCGTGGCCACGCCCATCGCGGTTAACTTGGACAAGCGCCCGTCTTTCTTCTCGTAGGCGGCCGTGAGCCGGGTCAATTGCGCCTCGGGTAGATAAAAGTGCGTGTCGTTCATGCCTAGCGGAGTGAAGATGCGCTCGCGGAAGAATTGGTCGAGCGATTGCCCGGAGATCACTTCCACCAGCCGGCCCAGCACATCGGTAGCCGGGCCATACTCCCAGGCGGTCCCCGGCTGAAAATTTAAGGGCAATTTGGCGAGCGCGGTGACGTACTCGGCCATCGTGTTCTCTGGATTACGCAGCTTCGCGAGGCCTTTGGAGATTTCGAGCGTCGGGCCGCCGCTACCGCTGGCCAAGCCCGCAGTGTGGGTGAGCAGATGGCGAATGGTGATTTCGCGTTCTGCCGGTATGGTTCGGAAGCCAACGGCCGCGCGTTCGTGGGGGGCATTGGCTACGGCAACTTGCATGTTCTTGAACTCGGGCAGAAACTTCGACACCGGGTCGTTCAGCAGAAAGCGGCCCTCTTCGTGCAGCATCATGACGGCGAGGCTGGTGATGGGCTTGGTCATCGAAGCGAGGCGAAAGATGGAGCCGGTCTTCATGGGCTGCTTGGTGTCGAGGTCCATGACGCCTTGGGCTTCGAGGTGAGCGAGGCGGCCTTTGCGGGCGACCAGGGTCACCGCACCGGCGATTTCGCCCTGGTCAATGTAGCGTTTCATCAGCGCGTTCACCCGCTGCAAGCGTTGCGCCGAGATACCGACTTCTTCGGGCGCGGCCTTGGGCAGGGTAGCACCGGCCAGGGGAACGATCAGCGGAAAGGTCAGGGGAAAACAGAGGAGCAGGGAAGCGGCCAAGCGTTGCGACATAGCATCGCCATCATATGCGCTTTTATGGTCTGCCGGAGTGGAAAAATTCGACACCGCAAGAATTATTGAAAATATTGGAGAATTTTCCCCCGCTCGTCCCACTAAAGAGTATGAAATACTCGCTCTGGTTTCCGACCTATGGAGTTGAGACCGACTCGTTCCGCGGTTGGCTCAGCCGGCTATGGCATCAACCCACCTACCACCTCGACCCGGAGCGGCAGGCCTTGGTCGCTCGTGCGATCAGCGAATTGTGCCTGGATCGGGGCTGGCGCTTGATCGAAGTTAGACCCGGCGAAAGGGACGTCGTGGCGGTGGTGGAAAGCGCCGCTCGACCTGAGAGGGTGATCCACGATTTCAAGATTGCCGCGAGCCTCGCGCTGGCTTCGCTCGACGGCTATGGCCCTGACCGCAAACGCTTTAACCGGCGCGCGCGAGTCCGCTACTTGAGGATGAATGAGCAAGCCTCGGCGGCGGCTGCTTCGCGGCGTTGAAACCGGTTTGTGATAAAGTGGAGGAGCTTTAATGGAGCTTTTAGTCGAGTTCTGAGGGTTCTTAGTTATTCCAAAACCATGGAGGTTTTTCTCATGCAGACTCGGTTGTTTGCCTTTTTTTCCACGTTTCTGATCTTGGCCGGCTCGATCGCCGCGCAAACGTTGGGCGATGTTACCGGCGAGGTTCGCGATGCGAGCGCCGCCACCATTCCTGGCGTGAAAGTCGTCATTACCAACAAGGCGACGGGGTCCGCGCGTGACACGGTCACGAATGATTCTGGCGTTTACGCTTTTCCCGCTTTAAGCCCGGGCAGCTACACGCTGCGCGCCGAGAAGCAAGGCTTTAAGGCCGCTTCCAGCACGTCGTTTGACTTGCAGGTGCAACAGAGTGCCCGGCTCGACCTAACGCTGGAAGTCGGGTCAACGAGTGACTCGGTGGAAGTGAACGCTTCCGGCGCCTTGCTCCAGACCGAAAATGCTACCGTCGGCACCGTCGTCGAGCAGAAGCGCATCGTTGAGCTTCCGCTCAATGGCCGCAACTATCTGTCGCTCGCCGCCCTGGCGCCGAACGTTAGCTTTGGTTTCCCTTCCGCCGGCCAGGCTGACGGCCGACAAGGCGGTGACCGCGCAAATCAGAATATCTCGGTAGCCGGGATGCGCAACAACTTCAACCGCTTCACGCTGGATGGCGTTGAGAACACCGACCCCAACTTCAACACCTATGTCATCTTCCCCTCGGCCGAAGCGCTGCAGGAGTTTAAGGTGCAGACCGGTGTGTACCCGGCCGAGTTCGGTCGCGGCGCTACTCAGATCAACGTTTCTACGCGCGGAGGCGGCAACGTCTACCACGGGTCAATGTTTGAGTTCCTGCGTAATGAAAAGATGGACGCCAGGAACTACCGGTTCGTTGGCCCCGATCGCGTGAAGGACCCCTTCAAATGGAACCAGTTCGGTTTCATGCTGAGCGGCCCAGTGACGATTCCGAAACTCTTCAACGGGAAGAATAAGCTATTTTTCATGTCGAACTACGAGTGGTTCCGGCAGCGACGCAACGTCGTTGGATCTTACACGTTGCCGACGCTTGAGAATTTTGCGGGAAACTTTAATGCGGCCGTTGGTGGCAACCAAGTCTTTGACCCGTTGACGCGGGCGAACGGTGGCACCACTGCATTGGCGTTCCCGAATAACACGATTCCCACGGCTCGTTTTGACGCAACCACCCAGAAGTTGCTGGCGTTCTACCCGAAACCGAACAACCCGGCGCTCCTTAATGCCAATCACGTCATTGCGCTCGGCCGCCCGGTCAATAAGGATCAATTCATTCAGCGGTTCGACTTTGTCGAATCGTCCAAATCGAATTGGTTCGGCCGCTACTCGCGCTCGGACGAAAACCTGCTCAACGAAAGTCTATTCTTGAACGGCGAAGCGATTATCACCAAGGCCAGCCAATGGACCTTTACGAATAGCCGCGTGCTCACCAACACGCTGGTGAACGAGTTCCGCTTCGGCCTCACGAAGTTCTACAACACTACTGGTCCACAGTTGGCCTTCAACCGTGATGTGGTGGGCGAACTGAAGATCCCCGGCCTTAACTCCGGCCCGCCCGTTCAATGGGGCATTCCCAACGTGTCGATCACCGCGTATAGCGGATTCGGAAACTCGTCGGAAGGGCCCTATGAAAACAACAATCGTGCCTTCCAGTTCATCGACAACATCAGCTGGATCCGCGGCAAACACACCTTTAAATTCGGCGGCGAGATCCGTCGCGACGAGTACAATCAGGTTGGCAATCAGTTCGCCCGCGCCCAGTTCACGTTTGACCGCAATGCCACGCGCAACCCTCAGGTAAACGGCACCGGCAATGGCTTTGCCGATCTCTTATTGGGCCAGGTGTTCCAGGCCGAAGCCGCCGTTTCCATCGCCAAAGCTCAGTTCCGTTCCACGGGCTTTGCCTTCTACGTGGACGACAACTGGCGCCTGAGCTCGAAGGTGACGTTGAACCTCGGTCTGCGCTATGAGAATACGCCACCGTGGCAGGATGCCACCGGTACGCTCTTCAATGGCATTGTGCCGAACGACATCAACCCCACCAATCCACTGGCGGCGGTGGTTACCGATCAAACCCAACATCCCTATTTCATGCGCCAGGGCGATTCCCGGCAGAACTGCTATGAAGGGATCGCGCTTCGCTGGGTAGCTGGTCCGGAATTCCCGAATTACCCCATTCAGGTTCGCTGCAACGGTTCGCTCGGCAACCGGTTGGTCGCCCGGGATAACAATGATTGGGCTCCCCGGATCGGGCTGAGCTACCAGCTGAACTCCAAGACGGTGATCCGTCTCGGCGCTGGGACGTTCTATTCCCAAGACACGGGCAACCCGCGTTTCGATATGTCGCGCAATTTGGCCGGACGCCTGCGCGATAACTCCAGCCAAACCAATCCGAATTTGAACTGGAGCAACTCACTGGCGGCGATTGCCGGTGGCGTGGCCAACGTCAATCGTCCCTACACCTTCGCCAACCCTTATGACCGGCGTACGCCCTACACCATGACTTACCTGCTGAACGTGCAACGTGAGTTGTCGCCAAACTTAGTTTGGGAAGGGGGCTACATGGGTTCGGTTTCGCGACGTCTCGAAGGGCTCCGCGCTCTGAACGAGGCGGTTCCGGTGGACCCCAACGTGTCCAGCCTTTCACTGCCTGCCCGTTCGCCTTTCCCTGAATTCGGCCGCATCCAACTGGTCGACAACGGCGGCAAGGGCAACTACAACTCATTCGGCACCAAGCTTACCCGGCGCTATGCGGCGGGCTTGACCGGGCTGGTGTCCTACACATGGTCAAAATCGATCGATACCGCTTCGGCGATTCGGAACCAGGGTGGCGACACTCTGTTCCCGCAGGATAGCGGCTGCCGTCAATGTGAGCGCGCCCTGTCCAGCTTTAACACGGCGCATCGCTTCGTCACGTCGCTTTTATACGACTTACCCTTCGGCAAGGGCCGGTCGATGCACATCGAGAACGGCATCCTGAATGCCGTCGCCGGCGGATGGCAGATTGGCTCGATCTTCACGGTCCAGTCCGGCTTCCCCATCACGGTGGTCAATGGTGCCGATACGTCAAATACCGGTGCTTTCTTTGATCGTCCGCATGCCACCGGCCTGAACCCGCAAGTGGAATCGGTTTCCACGGAGAACGCCTTTAACACGGCCGCCTTCGCCATACAGCCCCGAGGCAGCTATGGCAGCACGGGCCGAAATACGCTGATCGGCCCCAGCTTCGTTCGTTGGGACTTCTCGAGTTTGAAGAACTTCAAAATGCCCTTTAACGAGAGCCACAACCTCCAGTTCCGATTTGAAGTCTTCAATCTTCCCAATCATCCCAACTGGGGCAACCCGGACACGAACATTCAGTCCGGCAACTTCGGCAAGATCCGTGGCACGCGTGGCGACATGCGTAACCTGCAGATGGCGCTGCGTTACACGTTCTAAAGCGGTTGATTTCGCGTACTTAGCACCCCGGCGGCGGCATTCTTTGGAGTGTCGGCCGCTGGAGGTATTTGGGGCACTTGTTTTGGCCCCCCAGACGTTGGTAGTATAAGGGCTTGCGGTCGTTTCACGCCTTTGGTTCTCTTCTAATCTGGTTGAGAGTCGAAATGTGTTGGAAGCGGCCGGTAAGTTGGACGGGTGGCGGAGCGGTCAATCGCAGCAGGCTGTAAACCTGCCGACCCATGCGGTCTACGAAGGTTCAAATCCTTCCCCGTCCACCATTATTTCGGGCCGATGTAGCTCAGTTGGTAGAGCGCGTCCTTGGTAAGGACGAGGTCACCAGTTCAATCCTGGTCATCGGCTCCAGATTTTTTAATTCATCGAGACGGAACACCTTAGGGAACACCATGGCGAAAGAGAAATTTGACCGCAGCAAGCCGCACGTGAATATTGGCACGATCGGGCACATCGATCACGGCAAGACGACGTTGACGGCGGCGATCACCAAGACGCTGTCGAAGCACAATCCCAAGAACA
>JANLPT010000191.1:0-2904 GCA_031367405.1 Bryobacteraceae bacterium | reverse complement strand
TGACGACTTTGGGTGACCCTAGCGCAGGGGTCCCACCCGTTCCCATTCCGAACACGGAAGTTAAGCCCTGCAGCCCCGATGGTACTGCGCGCGTAAGTGTGTGGGAGAGTAGGAAGTCGCCCGATTAATAAAGCCCGCCGGTTCACTCCGAGCGGGCTTTTCCTTTTGCCTGCCCTACCAATGACAGTCGAGCTTCCCCGCACGAAAGCCCGACTATCACCAAAAGCTACCCCTAAAAGAACTTGGTCACACCCGGACGCGCAAGCGGCAGGACGTCCATCTTCCCACTCCAATCCAGCTTCTCCGGAAACAAGTGCTCCTGCGAATTCAGCGCCTGCTCGTAAGTAATCTGCTGCCCCGTGTATGCCGCCATGCGACCCATAATGCCCACCATCGTGCTCACCGCCATACGGTCGCCATCGTTATGCGCTTCGCCCTTACGGATCGCCGCGAACAGCACGTCATGCTCATACTGATACATGTCGTTCTTCTGGCCCTCATACGTCCACGGGTTAGCCCCGTCAATACGAGGCAACGGACCGCGGCCGATCGTCACCGAGCCTTTCGTACCTAAAATATAGTCACCGTTTTCGTTATGACAGCCCGGAATCTGCCGGTGTACCACGTGCGCGCGCCGATTCTTCGAATAAAGATAGTTCACTTCGATGTGATCGAAAATATTACCACCCTCCGCCGGAATTGACCGGCCCCCAACCGCCGTGCAACTGATCGGCGTCTCATCGCCGAAAGCCCATTGCACCTTGTCAACCGTGTGGATACCCTGTTCCACCAAACCGTCGCCGCATACCCAGCCGAAGTTATACCAATTCCGTAATTGCCATTCCACATCGCTAATCCCCGCTGGCCTGGCGCTAGCCGGCGGCATCGGCTTCACCGGGTTCGACAAGTAAGTACCGTAGTAAGAAACCAGCTCACCAATGGCACCCTGTTGCATCTGCTCAAACGTCGCCCGGATGTAGTTCGAATAGCGCCAGCAGAAACCCGAAACCACGCAGAGCTTCTTCTCCTTCGCCAGCTTCGTCGTCTCCATCACGCTGCGTACGCCGGGCCCGTCGACGGCAATCGGCTTCTCCACGAATAGGTGCTTATTCGCCTCCACCGCCGCACGGTAATGCTGAGGGCGAAAGCCGGGCGGCGTTGCCAGAATCACGACATCGACATCGCTCGCCAATAACTTCGCGTAGGCGTCGAGGCCGGTAAATTTCTTCGCCTCCTCCACTTTCACCTTATCCCCCGCCGCGCGCTTGAGCCGCGCTAAGGATTCGTTAATGATCGGCAAGTCCAGGTCCGCGACGGCGGTCAGTTCGGCGTAATCGTCGGCTTTCAGCGCCTGCAGCGCCGCTCCGGAGCCGCGACCGCCCGCGCCAACCAAGCCCACTTTGATGGCTTTTGTGCCTTGAGCGGCCTGCAAATAGACGGGCGCGGCAGCAGCCGTCGCTAATAGGAAATTGCGTCGATAGGAGTTCATGGGTGCTACTTTAAGTATATTGGCATTGAGCCCATGCGTCTTCTAGCCGGATTGTTTTTCACCATCGCCTCCATGGCTCAAGAGCCCTCGCGCATCCAATTTAACCGCCAAATCCGGCCTCTGCTCTCTGACCGTTGCTTCGCCTGCCACGGGCCCGACCCAGGCAATCGGAAGAGCGGCCTGCGGCTTGATCGCGAAGCCGAGGCCAAAGCTGACCTAGGCAAAAGCCATTTCGCCATCGTCCCCGGCGACGCCGCCCACAGCGGTATCTATCAGCGCATCACCTCATCTAACAAAGGTCAACGCATGCCCCCCGCCTATGCCGGGCATGATCGGCTTCCTGACGAACAAATCGCCCTCATCAAGCGCTGGATCGAGGAAGGCGCTCCCTACGAGGCTCATTACTCCTTCATCGCTCCTCAACGCCCAAGCGCGCCGGCCCACGACGCCATCGACCATTTCATCCACCAGCGTCTCGACCGCGAAGGCTTGCAGCCGATGCCCGAAGCCGGTCGCCGCACCCTCCTGCGCCGCGTCACACTGGACCTCACCGGCCTTCCCCCCACCCCCGCCGAGACCGCCGCCTTCCTCAGCGACTCACAACCCAACGCCTACGAGCGTACCGTCGACCGCCTGCTCGCCACTTCCCGCTACGCCGAGCGCATGGCCATTCGCTGGCTCGAAGCTGCCCGCTACGCCGACACCAATGGATACCAAAGTGACGGCCAACGCGACATGTGGCGCTGGCGCGACTGGGTGATTGACGCTTATCAGAAGAACATGCCCTTCGATCAATTCACCATCGAACAAATCGCGGGCGACTTACTCCCCCACGCAACTCTGTCGCAGAAAATCGCCACCGGTTTTCAACGAAATCACCGCACCAATGCCGAAGGTGGCATCGTCGATGAAGAGTTCCGCGTCGAGTATGTTGCCGACCGTGCCGAAACCACTTCCACCGTCTTCCTGGGCCTCACTCTAGGCTGCGCCCGCTGTCATGACCATAAGTTCGACCCCCTCGCGCAGAAAGACTTCTATTCGATGTTCGCTTTCTATAATAATGTGCCGGATGAGCGGGGCTTTGTCTGGAACTTCGGCAACGAACCACCTTATCTGAAGTCCCCGCTGCCCGCCCAACAAGCGAAGCTCGACGATCTCGATGATCGCATTCAAATCCAACGCGAAAAACTCACCAAGCTCGAGCCCGCCATCGCGAAGGCCCAAGCCACCTGGGCCGCGCCTGACAAGCCCTGGCAAATTACCGATGGCCTGGCGCTTGAGGGCACCGGCGGCTTCGCTTGTTCCGGAATGTGCCAACCCTTCGACGGTAACTCCTATCTCGAGCGTAAGTTACCCCCGGATTCGCCCGACCAGCCTAAATTCGACAATCGCGACCCCTTCACCTTCGCCGCCTG
>JANLPT010000303.1:0-5650 GCA_031367405.1 Bryobacteraceae bacterium | reverse complement strand
CTGGCGCGGCTTAAGAAGGTGATGCCATTGCGTAAGGCGCGCGCGTGGATCGCCAGTAATAGCAACGGGGTGAAGGTGACGAGTAAGTGATAGACGACGCCCCCGAGGCGGTAATCCATCGCCGCATCGGTGTTGGTAAGTGAGCCGATGTTAAAGGCCAACTGCAGGGGCAAGGCCACGCCGATTGCGACCACGGCCACGAGTAAGAGTATCAGTAAGGGGCGGCGTTCCTGGCCGCTGGCGCGATGGGTGACCATCCCGAGCGCGGTAACCGCCGCCGGCCAACTGCGGCGCGCGCGGCCCCGCGCCGCCAACCAGCCACAAAGCGCGCCGCACATCAGCACAAAGCTGAGCGTGATCAGCCGCAGCGCCCGGAGTTGGATTTCATCGGAGGTGACGATGGGCTTAATGGTGAGCATGCGGAGCAGGCCTTCATAGTCGGGGGACTGATACATATAGGCGACCAGGAAGAATTGCAGTTGGTAGTTGAGTAAGTAGAGCACCACCAGGCTCCAGGCGGCGAGTAAGACGCCGCGGCGGTCACGGCGCGTCGCCAGCCAGAAGCCGCCGAGGGCAAAAGCCGTCGCGGCGAGCGATAAGAGAATGGCAAGCGCCGCGCCGGCTTCAACCAGCCAGGACAGAGCGACGAGTACTAAGGCGAAGAGACAAAACAGGAGGGGCATGTTGGTTTAGTAAGTACAGTAAGCGGGCGGCGTGGTGCGGCCACGTATGGCGCGCGAGCACGTGTTGACGGGCCAGGCGACCCAATTCGGGGCGTTCGGCGCGCAAACGGTAAAAGTATTCGATCGAGTCGGCGAGCGCTTCAACGTCACCGGCCGGGACGACTCCGCCGTAGTCCTCGCCGGCCACCGCCTCGGCCGCGCCGGTGCGGTCGCTGACGATCACGGGCAATTCGCAGGCCATGGCCTGCAAAACGACCAGACCGAAACCATCGGCCAAGGAGGGCAGCACAAAGAGATCGCATTGCGACAGAAGCGCCGGTAAGCCGCCTTGAGGGACGCCGCCGACAATGCGGACACCGGCAGCGCTCTCCACCGGCAGCTGGCCAGCCCCGATGAGCCATAACTCGGCGTGGGGCAAGGCCAGACGACGCCAGGCGTCGAGGAGGATATGAATGCCTTTGTTGCGGGTGAGCGCGGAGACCATGACGATCCGGTATGGACGTTCTGCGGTCTCGTCAGGCAGACGGCGAAAGCGCTCCGGATCGACGCCCGGCGCGCAGACCATCACTTGTCCCGGAGCCACGCCGCCCGCGACCAGACTGCGCTTGGCCAGTTCGCTGAGGACGACGACCCCACGGGCGCGCGTAAATTCTTCCTGCTGGCGGTGAATTAACCACGGGTAGCGATGGTTGCCTGGATAGTCTCCCGTTTGGGCGGCAAAATAGGCGGCGACTTGGCCTTCGTGGAGACTGCCGTGATCGACGACGACCTGGTGGCCTGCGGCGATGGCTTCGCGGGCGAAGGCGGAGTTGATTTTGACCAGACCCGCCGTCTCGGGCAGGGCCTGCGCGAGCAGCCGGCCGGCGAGCGAAAAGATGGGACGCGAGGGCGCAAGGAAGCGGGCAGCGGCGAGCCAGGGCGCCGGGCGCAGACGATCGGCGGGCAGGCCTTCCTGCAGCAGCCGCCGGCGCGGATAGTCGGTGACCAGAGCGTCAAGCGCGCCCAGGGCCGCGAGCGCTCGCGCTTGTTCGAAAAAGTGATAGCGGCCGATGGAGGCGACGATCATGCCTTGGCTCCTACCCGCCCGAAGCGCAGGGCACCGGCGAAGCCCAGGGCGAGCAAAGCTTGGGTCGAGACCATCAACCAGGCCATACCGTTGGCCCGGGGTTCGATCAGCAGCATGGCGGCCAGAATGGTGGCGGCGACGCTGAGCACGACGGTAAGGAAGAGGGTATCGCCACGTTCGGCCAATAGCCAGGTGGGACCCAGAGCTTGGCTTAAACCCGATAACGGACCGAGGGCGGCGAGGATCCGTAAGACGTCAATGGCGGGCCGGAAGCGTTCGCCCAACAAGAGAGGCACCAGATAAGGCGCGCCGATAAAGAGCGCCGCGCCCAGCAGCGTTCCCACAACCACGAGCGCGCTGGTACCGCGCCAGGCCAATTGGCGTTGGGGACCGGCGGCGAGCGAACTGAGGCGAGGGAAGAGCGTTAAGGTGAGGGGGTCTAAAAAGCTCAGGGCGGCCTTGGCGACGCGCTCGGCGGCGGCGTAATAGCCAACCACTTCAGGAGCCGCCACGCAGCCGAGCAAGAAAGCCATGGCGGCAGCGTGGACATTGATGCCCGCGCGGTAGACGAAGAGCAGAAAGCTGGAACGGAGGGTGGTCCACACGCCGGCGAGTGCGGGAACCCGCAGGCCGGTTTCCGTGAGTAAGATCGCGGCGGCCCCGCCCAGTAGTAATAAAGCGGGTATGGCTTGGACGAGTTGCGCGAGCGCCAGGTCTTGCGGCCGGTGGACGAAGGCGAATAAGCCGCCTAGACCCAAGACGCGCGCCGCGAGGGTGGCGGTGGCGAGCAGCGGTAAACGGTCGAGCCCTTGGAAGAGCCATTGCAGGCTGATGCCTTGGGGGATGACCCAGATGAGGGTGGAGAGTATCAAGAGCGGGTCTTCCCGAAAGATGGCGAAGCGTGGCAGAATGAGGGCGGCGAGTAGGGCACCGGCGAGGTAGAGTCCGGCTTGGGCGGCGAGCACGCGTCCGGCAATGCGGGCGATGGCTTCGCGGTGGGGGGCGGTAGCGATTTCGCGGGTGGCCGAGAGATTGAAGCCGTATTCGAGGATGGTCGTCAAGTAGAGGCCGAAGCTTTGGGCGATCGCCAAGCGTCCCCATCCCGCTGGACCGAGGACGGTGGCTAAGTAGGGAATTGAGATGAGCGGGATGAGTTGGTTGGCCAATTGAATGACGGTGAGAAAGGCGGCTGAGCGGAGCCAGTCTGTATTGGGGTTGGGTTGGGTCAAGGTTGTTTGGCGGGAACATCCCCTCCCTTACGGTCGGGGTTCGGTATGCTTCGACGGGCCGGGGGCCAGGCCTACTGGGATTAGCTGGCGTCGGTGGGGTGGGGATTTTGTTGGTAGTACTTACTGTAGTGGCCGTAGTAATAGTAACTGTCGCTCATCTCTTTGTGGACGCCGTTCAGCACCACGCCGACGATGTTGGCGCGGAGTCGCTTGAGTGATGTGACCACGCCGCGGACGCTTTTACGATCGGTCTCACCGGCGCGTACCACGATCACCACGCCGTCGACGCTCGAAGCCATTTGGAGGGGTTCGGAGAAGCCGAGCAACGGGGGCGCGTCGAGAATGACTAAGTCATAGGCGCGACCAGCTTCCTCCAGCACCTCGGCCAGACCGCGGCCGACCAGGTCTGAAGCGCGGCGCGAAGGAGGACCGGCGGGCAGGATATCGAGCATCGGCGTGGAATCGAGATTCACCACCGCGCTGCGCCAGCCCACTTCGCCGAGCAGCACATTAGTCAGGCCAAGATTGGCCGATAGGTTGAAGCGCCGGTGTACACTCGGGCGGCGCATGTCGCCATCGATGAGAAGTGTTTTTTGCCCCTGCTCGGCGTGGGCGATGGCTAAGTGCGCCGCGGTAGTGGACTTCCCTTCCCCCGGTGACGCGCTAGTGATGAGTAAAGAACGGTAGCGGCGGTCAAGATCTCCTAAGAGGATCGACGTCCGCAGGGTGCGAATCGACTCGCCAAAGCCGGTAGTCTCTTCCTCTTTGGGTTTACCGGGCCCGAACGACTTCGGCACGAGAGCCTTGCCATTGGCCGACGCATTCGCCGAGCCGGAGGCGAGCCCCAGACGCCCGCGCCAGTTTTTGACGACCGGCAAACTACCAATCACCTCCGTCCCGAGGGTCCGCGCCACTTGATCGGGATCGCGCACGGTGGTATCGAGCGCGTCGCTGGCGACAGCGACGCCCACGGCGATGATGGTGGATAGTAACAACGCCACCAGTAAGTTGAGCCGGACGTCGGGGAAGATGGGTTTCTGCGGGGGGCGCGCCGGATCGGCCACGCGAATATTGGAGTTCTGGAAGCCGGCGTTGATGCCCGCCTCCTTGATCTTGCGTACTAACTCTTCATAGAGGCGCTTATCGGCGTCAGCTTCGCGTTTTAAGGATTGATATTGGAAGGAACGCGAGTTGATGCGGTCGAACTCGCGCTTGGAACCAGCCACCTCGCCTAACAGCATCTGCTCGCGGCGGCTGGATTCGCGAAACTCGATTTCGACGCGGCCGGAGATATTGCGGCGGCCGGCTTCTAACTGCCGTTCCAGTTCGGCGAGTTGCGCCGAGGCGCGTTTGAACTCCGGATGAGCCGGTCCATAGTGGGCTTTGAGTTCGGCAAATTTCTCCCGTAACTCTCCCAGCCGTTCGGTGAGGCGTTTCAAAGCCTCGCCTTGGGTGGAGACTTGCGCCGCTTCGAGCGTATCGTTCTTGATCGACTGGAAAGCGGCTTCTTTCTTGACGCGATCGGTTTGGGCGTTGGTGTATTCGGTGTTGAGCTGCAACAGGCGCGCGGTGAGGATATTGGTCTTTTCCTCGGGGTTGATCATGTTGAGTTCGCGTTCAAAGCGATTGAGGGCCAGTGAACTGCGCTCCATTTTGGCGCGCAACTCGTCGAGCTGTTGCTCCATGAAATCGGTGAGGTTTGAGCTGGCCCGGATGCGGATGTTGTAAGTGTGGGTTAAGTAGGACTGGGCAATGGCGTTGGCCACTTTAGCGGCCAGGGTGGCATCCGGCGAACGGTAACTGACGAGCAGTAAGTAAGTATTGGGGGGGCGCGCGATTTTCAGATTCTTCAGTTGCACGGGCGAGTCGGGCCGGATGTCGGTTTGACCTTCGTGGGCGAGTAAGTTGTACTTGGCCGCCACCGGACGCAGCACCGAGTCCGATTGGACAAGCCGGATTTGGGTGGCGATGAATTGATCGGCGTCGTTCAACATGGACCGCGTGGACTCGGCACCGATGACCCCTTGCGGCGTCTGCCGGTCAATATCAATCGTGACGGTGGACTCATAAATGGGAGTCAGCCGCTTACTGAGAAACCAGGTGGCCGATAACACGACCGCGACAAAGGCCAGCATGCGCCAGCGATGACGGCGCAGGATCCAGAGGTAGTGGGATAAGGGGGCGCTTAGACTTTCGAGATCCGGATCGGCCGAGGCGATGAAGCTGGGCGGCAACGCGGGAATGCGGGGCTCGCTGATGATCGCCAGCCTTTCGGCGGGGACGTAGCGGATAGGTTGTTCGCTGGGGATGAGTTCTTGTTGCATGTGGTTATGGATGATTCCGTTTAACGAGCCGTCTAGCGTCCGGCCCCGAAGATTAAGAGGCCGGAGGCGGTGGACGAGCCAAAGGTGATGACCCGTTCGAGCGTCGTCATGCTCAGGCGCTTCTTTGTGTTGTCGGGGATGTAGAGAATATCGTTGGCCTCGAGGGCGATGTCGGCGTCTTTGCGGTCAAGAATGCGTTTGAGTTCGATGGGAATTTCACTCTTACCGGATCCAGCTGATTCGCGGCGGTAAATAAAGGCTTGCTTGGCGGCAAAGGGCATGAGTCCTTCGCTTAGGGCGAGGGCCTTCATGACGGTGAGTCCGCTGCCATCCTGCACGGCGAAGGTG